>NZ_JBANFK010000016.1:0-92913 GCF_037861105.1 Rhizorhabdus argentea | reverse complement strand
AACTTCAAGACGTTGCCCGAGTTCAAGGAAATGCTCGACCAGCTCGGCCCGATGATGAAGGCCGCCGGCCGCGATCTGTCGGCATTGACCATGCAGCTTGCGACTACGGAAGTAGAGTTGGCACGCCACCACAAATCCGAGTTCGCAGAATATGAGTCCTTGGGCTTGCAGGAAATCATCCTCAGCCCGCAGAGCACGTCAGCAAGCGAGGGCTTCGCTCAGCTTGAGAGCCTCGCACGCGATTTTCTCGATTAACGGAAGCGCCCGATTGTACTGAGCCGGCATCAGGCGCGCCTCGGCGGCCCTTGCTCGACGAGAAACCGGAAGGAACCTTCTTCACAGCATCGAGCTATCATCGTCGACCACGACAGTTCCGCACGGACCATGATTTGTCGATGCTGTTTTCTCGTAAGTCCGCCACGGCGGCTCGGCCCTTCCCTCGCTCCTCGTGCAAGCTATAGTGGCGGCAAGAAAGACCTCAGCAGCACTAAATGGCAGGAGAGACGATGACCCAGACTACTGCGGAGCGCTCGTTTCCAGAGCTGCCGGCGAACACGACGTTAGCCGAGGAGTATGTCACGGCGCGTCATCAGTATTGGGTAGCGCAGAGTCCGCGCGGACTGGAGGTGCTGCGCTACCGGCAAGGGTTTGAATTGCTTGATCATCCCGGCCTGGAGAAGGGCCCGGCGTGGCTCCAGAGACTGGACGATATCGGCCTGACCTCCGGGCCGGCGCGGGAATATTGGGAACGCCAACTCCTCACCAGCGAAGGAGCCAGACGCGAGCACATGCGCGCGCCCATGGCGCAGCTGTTTCGACCTGCGCAGATGGCCAAGCTGCAGAAAGCAATGCGGGCGATCATCGATGAGACGCTCGACGGCATCGAGGATCCGACCGATGTCGACTTCATGCAGCAGATCGCCTGGAAGATTCCGCCGATGGTCTATTGCCATCTGATCTCGGCGCCGATGGAACTCGCGGCAGAGGTTGCCCATATTTCCGATACGATCGTCCAGCCGATTCTGACGGGCGACAAAAGTCGCCTGCAGGCCTCGATCGATGCGCTGTGGACGGCTTATGCCTTCAACGAAAAGCATATCGAGGCACGCCGCGGCAATCTCGGCGATGACTTCACCTCCGCGCTGATCCGGCTGCAGATGGAAGGCGTGATTCCGGCAGACGAGGTGACGCTGCACGGCATGACGATCCTGCAGGCAAGCATTGACAACACCGTCCATCAGCTGGGCCTTACCTTCGGCACCCTGCTGGAGGATCGCCGCCGCTGGGAGCAGCTGCTGGCCCAGCCATCGCTCGTCGGCCCGGCGGCAGAGGAAACCTACCGTTTGCGGCCACGTTTCGGAACGATCATGCGTTATGCGCGCGAGGCGGTGGCGTACGAGGACATCGTCATCCCTGCCGATTCCTGGATTTACGTGTCCGTCCGGTCGGCGGGGCGAGACGAGGAAAAATTCGACGATGCCGACTTGTTCCGCTTGGGGCGGCCTCCGGCCCGTGCACTGATGTTCGGCAATGGTCCATATGACTGCCTTGGAATGACACTGGTCCGACTGGAGATCGGCGAGTTACTCAAGGCGGTGATCAAGCGCTTTCCAGGCATCCGGATGCTGGGGGAGTGGCGCACCTTCGACACCAACGCGGTTTCCGAAACAGCGCATCTTCGGGTTGCGCTCGCATAGCGGAAGCGCCGCGCAGCGGAACTTCGTCTCGCCTCATGCCTGCCGCCGGCAATCCGATCATGCGGCTCTCTGATCGTGCCCTGGCCGGCAGCCGATCGACGCTACCCTCCTGCAATCCTTGACCGCGGCCATGCCGCCCCGAGCCGGCAATGCTGCCGCGGTGGTGTCGCGGTGGCCATCGGGCATCTTCGAATAAGGTTGGGTTGCGAAACTCACCTTACGGAGACCCCGATGACCGGCGACACGATGAACGGCAAGCCCTGCCGGGGAGAGTGCCGACGGTGATTTCCTGCGCGAGATGATCGGCTTTGCCGCGCATCGGCTGATGGATCTGGAAGTGGGAGGCCTGACCGGCATCTCGACCCACTCGGTCGATGACCTCGCCAAGGCAATGGATCGCTGGGTGGCCGGCGACAGGTTGCCGAAACTCATGTCGTCCATCATGCGACGATGCAGCGGGCTCGCCGCTACCGCGGCGTCGGGTCATGGGTGGCCTCCTGATCAGGGGTTGGACTCCAACACCCCACCTTCCCATCAGGAGGCCATCGCCTCCGATACCAACGCCGCTCCTGCGTCAGCGGGTTAGTTCAATGCTGTTTATAGATCCGGGCCTCGTTCGTGCACAAAATAGGAATGAATATTCACTCCTTTTATCTTGACTCGAACCATCTGCTGCGCGATATTCGAGCGATATCTGAGAGATGTGCCCTGATGGTGTCTTGCAGCTAAGGAGAGACAAGCGGTGATAGATCAGCTGACCTTCACCGACGAGGCCGTCCAACGTTGCCCTTTCCCGGTCTATGACAAGTTGAGAGACGAGCAGCCGGTTTTCCACGACCCAGGCACGGGACATTACGTCCTCACTCGCTACGATGATGTTCGCAAGGCGTTGATGAACCCGTCGGTTCTCAGCAACCGGACGCCGTTTCTGGGCGACCGCTGGACGCCAGAAGCCAACGCGATGTTCGAGAGCGAGGGCTGGTTGCCGATGGACACGTTGGTGTCCAACGACCCGCCTAGTCATCGGACCTATCGCACGCTCGTCGACAAGGTCTTCACAACGGCCAAGGTGACGGGGCTTGAGCCGCGGATCAGCGAGATCATCGCCGAACTGATCGATGGTTTCGGCGATCGGGACGAAATCGACTTCCTCGACGCTTTCGCGGTTCCGTTACCGATGTATGTGATCGCCGAACAGCTTGGGGTTCGGCGCGAGGATCGCGCGCTGTTCAAGAAATGGTCCGACGCGGCCGTCGAAACGACAGGTCCGGTAACCCCGGAGCGCCAGATCGAACTGGCGCGGATCGTCATCGAGATGCAGCAATATATGGCGCACGAGATCGAGCGGGTCCGGGCTGAACCCGACGAGTTGCTGCTCAGCCGCCTGGCCAACCTGGAGACGGACGAAGGGCGCCAGTTGAACAATCGCGAACTTCAGAGCCTGATCTTTCAGATCCTTGTCGCCGGCAATGAGACGACCACGACGACGCTCGGCTCGGGCATGCGAATTCTCATCGAACGCCCCCAGCTGGCGGAGGCCATCAACGCAGACCCCTCGCTCGCAAAGATGCTAGGCGAGGAAGCGCTGCGTACCGCCACACCGCTGCAATGCTTGTGGCGCAAGGCGCTGGCCGACGTGCAGTTTGGCGATGTCACCGTGCCTGCGGGTTCGATCATTGAACTCCGCTTCGGCGCGGCCAACCGCGATCCCGCCCAGTTCGCCTGCCCCGCCGACGTGGACCTCGAGCGAAAGAACGCGACGAGCCATTTGGCCTTCGGTGCGGGCATCCATCTGTGCATCGGCAATCAGCTTGCACGAGGGGAGCTGCGCCTCGCATTCCAGGCCCTCACCCAGCATCTCAAGAACTTCCGGTTCAGCCGGGGCAACGCCAGCTGCCGCCCATTGGAGGGTTATACACCTTATGGCTTGCGGGAACTCTGGATGTCGTTTGATCGCCGCTAGATCTTTGGTCCCGGAGTTCGGTGCTGCTGATCTGATGTGAAGAGCGGGCTGGCTGTTTTTGCCACGCTTTGCGGATGGCCTCCTGGGGTGTGAGGCCCTTGAGCGTTTTCAGTCCGCGGCCGAAGCTACAGGCGGCGAAGAAGTCGGCCAGGTGCTGCCGGAGCGGGTCGTGGCTGTCGTAGTGGCAGCGCTTGACGATGCCGCCCTTTCCTCATTCCCACTCGATCGTTCCCGGCGGCTTCGACGTATAATCGTACGTCACCCGGTTGATGCCCTGCACTTCGTTCACGATGCGGGTGGCGACGCGGCTGAGGAAGGATGAATCGAACGGATAGACGTCGGCGGTCATGCCGTCGGTCGAGGTGACGGCGCGAAGCGCGCACACATAGTCGTAGGTGCGGCCGTCACCCATCACGCCGACGGTGCGGACCGGCAGCAGCACCGCGAAGGCCTGCCAGATCGCGTCGTAGAGCCCGGCGCGGCGGATTTCGTCGAGATAGACGGCGTCCGCCTTGCGCAGGATGTCGCACCGATCCTTGGTGACCTCCCCCGGAATACGGATCGCAAGGCCTGGCCCCGGGAAGGGATGGCGACCGACGAATATCTCGGGCAAGCCGAGTTCACGGCCGAGTTCGCGAACTTCGTCCTTGAACAGTTCGCGCAGCGGCTCGACGAGCTTCATGTTCATCCGCTCGGGCAGGCCGCCGACATTGTGGTGGCTCTTGATCGTCACCGAAGGGCCCCCGGTGAAGCTGACGCTTTCGATCACGTCGGGATAGAGAGTACCCTGCGCCAGGAAATCCGCGCCGCCGATCTTGACGGCCTCCGCCTCGAACACCTCGATGAAGGTCTTGCCGATGAACTTGCGCTTGGCTTCGGGATCGGTGAGTCCCTTGAGCCCGTTGAGGAACAGCGTCTCGGCATTCACATGCACCAGCGGGATGCCATAATGGCCGCGGAACAGGCCCACAACCTGATCCGCCTCCTCCAGCCGCATCAGGCCATGGTCGACGAACACGCAGGTCAGCTGGTCGCCGATTGCCTCGTGGATCAGAACCGCCGCCACCGCCGAGTCGACGCCGCCGGACAGCCCGCAGATGACCTTGCCGCTGCCGACCTGGGTCCGGATCTCGGCGATCTTGGTGTCGCGAAACTCGGCCATCGTCCAGTCGCCGGCCAGCCCGCAGACATGCCTCGCGAAATTTGCCAGCAGCTTGCCGCCATCGGGCGTATGCACCACTTCGGGGTGGAACATCATCGAATAGAAGCGACGCTTCTCGTCGGTGGCGATGGCGAAGGGCGCACCTTCCGAGCTTGCGACGATCTTGAAACCTGGCGGCAGCGCCTCGACGCGGTCGCCATGGCTCATCCAGACCTGATGCTTTTCGCCGACCTTCCAGAGCCCATCGAACAGCGCCGAGTCGTCGATCACGTCGATGAAGGCGCGGCCGAACTCGCGGTTGTCGGACGGGGCAACCATGCCGCCGAGCTGATGCGCCATGGTCTGTTGGCCGTAGCAGATGGCGAGCACCGGCACGCCGGCCTCGAAGATCTCCTGCGGCGCGCGCGGGCTGTCGTCCCACATCACCGATGAAGGGCCGCCGGACAGGATCACGCCCTTTGGCTGCAGCCGCTCGAAGGCGGCAGCGGCAGCATTGAACGGGGCGATCTCGCTATATACGCCCGCCTCGCGCACGCGCCTGGCGATGAGCTGGGTAACCTGGCTGCCGAAGTCTACGATCAGGATCGAGTCGTGCAGCTGGCTGCTGGGCTTCGGGGCGGCGGGAAGCTTGGCTGTCATGGGGAGCCGATAATGGGGGACGGTGCGGCTGTCCAGCCGCCAGATAGCGGCCAATATGGGTACAATGGGGCTTGCATCGTGACGACAGTCATAGCAAACGGAACATATGGGGATCAAATGGCAACTGAGGTCGCGGCCTTATTAGCGGGGGCACCTATGAGGCATATCTGGGCGAAGATGATTTGGATGGTTCTCGTGGCACAGGTGGCCCACGCCTCGACCACGACCGGAACCGCCGCTCCCGCTAGCTACCAGCATGTCGGCAGCGGTTTCACTTTTCCGCTGTCGATCGGGCCGTTCCAGCGAAGCACCCTGCAGCAGATTTCACCGGATGGTCTTCACGTCGCCGCGCAATATGACACCAGCGCCGCGGGACATGAAATGAGCGTGACGGTCGAGATCTATCCTGCGCCTTATATTCTTCCGGGATCGCGCAACGCGCACGTCGAGGCGGAGGTCTGCACCAACCATTCCGCCCGTTTCGATGAGGAAATGAAAGAGGAATATCGCGCCAGGCGAGTCGGTGGCGGAACCGTCGCCTGGCCTTCCTCGCAATCCGAAGGATCGGGTAGGCGTTCATCCTTCGAAGTGAAATCGAAGCGCGACCGTGGGCAAAAGGTCGAGACCTACCTGTTCTGCCCGGTCGCGAAGGAGTGGATGATCACCTATATCGCGATCGCACCGGTGGAAAACGACCTGACCGCCGATCTCGCTCGCTTTGCCAACTGGTTTCCCTGGCCCGAACTGGCCGTCACGCCGCTCGCGAGCGAGCGCCGAACGACCATCGTGGTTCGTTCGACTTTCGGTGAGCCGACCTACTTCCTCAGGGGCGTGATTCTCACCGGCTCGCAGCGGGACATCGATATCTTCAACGCCGCCGCGACCTCGCAGGGCCTGGAAATGCACGCCGTCACGAGTGAGCCGGCGACACCACAGTATTTGACGGCCTTCGACCGGAGCACCAAGGCTCTGCCCGCTATCGATATGATCCGCGCTGCCCGCGACGGCAAAATGGGCTCGCTCAAACTCGATCTGATGCTTCTACCGTTGAGCGCCGCCAACGGCGGCGACCATGAAGACGATGCGATCGTGCTCGCGCCGCCGGACGGGATCGATGGCCTATGAGACTGCGGCCCCTATCCGGGCCAACCCAACAAAACCGGCCGCTGGCCCGCGATCCAAGGGGGAAATCGCGCCATCGCGGCTTCGAACAGGGCAGATTCGACATGACGCGCAAGCCACGCCTGTAAGGCGGGCAGCGGCTGCAGGTCGAACCATCGCCGATCGGTCTCGGCGAACTGCCGCACGAAGGGCATGATTGCGATATCAGCCAACCTGCGACGTGGACCGCGCAAATTGTCTCGCTGCGCCAGGACAGCTTCATAGGCCGCGAGCATCGCCAGCCCGGCGGCACGATGCTCCAGCGGATCGCTGCCGTGGCGGCCGGGGTATTTGTAGCGATCGAGATGATATTTGAACGACCCGTCATTGTTGGCGATCAGCTCAGGATCGTCGCCGTCGAGCCAGCCTTCCGTGTCATTGGCCTCAAGCGCCCGGCGCATGATGTCGAGGCTCTCGTCGATCACGTTCCCGTCCGGGAGCAGCAGCACCGGCACGGTGCCCTTGGGCGACAGGGCAAGCATTTCCGGCGGCTTGGCCGAGAGCTTGACCTCGCGGAGTTCGCAGATGGTGCCGCTGACGATCAATGCCATCCGCGCCCGCATCGCATAGGGACAGCGGCGAAAACTGTAGAGGACCGGCCTCTCAGCCATCCCGGGCAGCCCGCACCGCGCCGACATGCAGCTCGCCGCGCGCCTCGGCCAGGCGGGTCTGGCGCTCACGCTCGGCATAGCCGCTGCGCTGCGCCTCGGTCCGATCGGCGTGGCAGGCCGGGCAACTCACACCGGCCGAATAAAGCGGCGAGGCAATATCCTCCGCGGAGATGGGGTGGCGGCATGCGCGGCACAGCTGATAGCTGCCAGGTGCCAGGCCATGCGCTACCGTGACCCGCTCGTCGAAGACGAAGCATTCGCCTTCCCACCGGCTATCCTCGGCGGGCACGGTCTCGAGATATTTGAGGATGCCCCCCTGCAGGTGATAGACGTCGCCAATACCTTCCGCTTTCAGGAAGGCGGTGGCCTTTTCGCAGCGTATCCCGCCGGTACAGAACATGGCGACCCTGGGCGCAGCCTTGTCGCCAAGCAGTTCGCCGCGCTTCTGCCGGAACCACGCCGGGAAGTCGCTGAACGCACGCGTCTCCGGATCGATCGCGCCGACGAAGCTGCCGGCCCTGACCTCATAGTCATTGCGCGTGTCGATCAGGATCATATCGGGCTGTGCGATCAGGGCGTTCCAGTCCTCGGGCGCGACATAATGGCCTACGCTGGCCAGAGGATCGATGTCTGGCTCCCCCATGGTGACGATCTCGCGCTTGATGCGCACCTTCATGCGATGGAAGGGCATGCTGGCAGACCGCGATTGCTTGGCCTCCAGATCGGCGCAGCCCGGCAGTCGGCGGAGTTGGGCGAGAATGACGGCGATAGCCTCATCGGAACCCGCGATCGTGCCGTTGATGCCTTCCCGGGCGAGCAGCAGCGTACCCTTTATGCCATGCGCGCAGCAGCTCCTCGCGATCGTCGCGCGCTTCGCTTCAAGTTCGTCGAACGGCGTGAAACGGTAAAGCGCAGCAACGCAGATCGGCAGGTCTGGAGAAAGATGGTCGCTAATGGTGCACCTTGGCGCAGCTGTGGGATGCCGCGCCTTCTAGCGCCAACCGGCGGTCACGACCAGCTTCAGCGCGCTGCGAGACGCTCGCGCAGCTGAACCGACTCGACCTGGCCTTCGCGGACGTCGCAAAGGAACTGACGATCACCGCGTTCGCCGCGGACCACCCCGTCGACCCGCCAGGCATCGTCGCCATCGCGGCCGACGGAATCGACCGACGACACCGGACCCTTGGCCATATTCTCGACGGCGCTGGTGCAGATCGAGGACACTTCGCGCGCATCATCGCCAGAGTCACGCAGATCGTCGCGCTGGTCGGCGCCGCGGCGCGAAGGGACGCCCTTGTTCTTGCCAACAGAGCTGGCCACCGCGATGGCGCCGCCGGCGATCACTGCGCCTAGCAAGATATTGCCAAAGGTATCGCCGCCGCCGTGATGATGCCGATAGCCGCCCCAATAGGGCCGCGCCTGGGCGGGGGCACTCGCACTCGCCACCAGAGCCAATGCCGCTGCCGAACCGATGAATGCCTTGAACATGATTCACGCCCCACTGACTGATACGCATATTATGACAGCAGCTACGATTAGCCGCTACTTGCTTGCGGTGAGCTGAATGGCGTCTTCGACATGTCCGGTACAGCGGGTGCGCCGCGCATACGCTTATTGTGGCAGCGCCATGCCCGTCCAGTGGCCCAGGAAAGCCCACAGGTCGGCATATTCTTCGATCATCTTATCGGTGGGCTTGCCCGAGCCATGGCCGGCGCGGGTTTCGATCCGGATCAGGTGCGGCCTGGGACCGATGTCGGCGGCCTGAAGCGCCGCGCTATATTTGAAGCTGTGACCCGGGACAACACGATCGTCGGTGTCCGCAGTGGTCACCATCACCGCGGGATATTCGATGCCCGACCGGATATTGTGATAGGGCGAATAGCGACGCAGCACCCGGAAATCCGCCTTCTTCGCCGGATCGCCATAATCGTCGACCCAGTATCGGCCGGCGGTGAACCGATTGAACCGAAGCATGTCCATGACCCCGACGCCGGGATTCGCCGCCGCAAAGAGGTCGGGTCGTTGGTTGATCACCGCACCAACGAGCAGCCCCCCATTCGAACGCCCGATAGCCGCCAACCGCCCCTTGGCGCTGATGCCGCTGGCGATCAGATATTCGCCCGCGGCGACAAAATCATCGAACACGTTCTGCTTGGCCTTGAGCCGTCCGGCATCATGCCACGTCTTGCCATATTCGCCGCCGCCGCGAAGATTGGCTACGGCATAGACGCCGCCCATCTCCATCCAGCCCAGGACTGCCGGAGAAAAGGCGGGAGTCATGGCGACATTGAAGCCGCCATAGCCGTACAGCAACGCCGGGGCCCCCGGCGGCGTGCTTTTCCTGCGGGCGACGAACATGGGGATGCGGGTGCCATCCTTCGAAGCGTAAAATAGCTGGTCGACGGCATAGTCGGCGGGATCGAAGGCCAGCTTCGACTGGATGAACAGCTCCATCCTGTTGGTTGAGGTATCGAGGCGGTAGATGGTCGACGGTGTCGCATAGCTGGAAAAGCTGAAGAAGGTTTCGGGATCGCCGACCCGTCCGCCAAAGCCGGCGCCGGAGCCGACATCCGGCAGGTTGATGGCGCCCACCAGCGTGCCGTTCAGTTCATAGAGCAATGCTTGGGTCTTGGCGTCGCCGAGATAGGCGAGGATCAACCGGCTCCCCACGAGCGAAACGCCGACCAGCGTCTCCGCGGCCTGTGGGATGATCTCCACCGGTTTCGGCCGCGGCCGCGACACGTCGAGCATCACGACGCGCTGGCGCGGGGCAGCAAGATTGGTGCGAAAGAAGAGCTGGCTGCCGATGCTTCCGGCCAGCGCCCATTCGTGCTTGAAACCGCGTATCAGTTTCCTCGGCCGGGGTTGGTGCTCGGCCAGATCGAACAAGGTCAGTTCATATCGCTCGTCGGTGCCGGCGCTCGACGTGATGAGCGCATAGCGGCCGTCCTGGGTCGTCTCCACACGATGGTTGAGCTGCGGCTTGGCCGGCGTGGCATATAGACGGCGGTCTGCAGACTGCGGCGTACCGATCAGGTGATAATAGACCTGGTGATCCAGGTTGAGCTGTTGGAACGCGCCCCCATCCTTCGGCTCCGGGAAGCGCGAATAGAAGAAACCTTTGCCGTCGCTATCCCAGGCGAGAGCCGAGAACTTCACCCATTTGATCTCATCCGCGAGCGTCTTGCCGGTGAGGACATCGAGGACGCGCAGTGTCCGCCAGTCGCTGCCGCCGTCCTGGACCGAATAGACCAGCAGATCGCCATCGTTCGACGGGCGCCAGTCGTCCAGCGCGGTGGCACCGTCGCTGGCCCACCGATTGGGATCCAGCAGCTCGCGCTCCTTGCCGGCCAGCCCATCGCGCACCAGCAGCACCGGCTGATTCTGAAGCCCGCTGTTGTAGGCGTAGAAATAGCGTGCGCCGCGCTTCCGCGGCACGCCGTATCGCTCGTAGTTCCAAAGCGTCTCGAGCCGGGCCTTGATCGCATGGCGGCTACCGCCCAGCGACTGCAGGTAGCTGTCGGTCAGCTTGTTTTCGGCATCGACCCAGCTGGCAACGGCCTTGTCGGTGCGCACATCGTTCTCGAGCCAGCGATAGGGGTCCGCCACGGCCTCGCCGAACTGCATGTCGACGATGTCGTCGCGAGGTGCAACCGGATAGGCGATGGCGGCGGGCTGGGCGGAGGTCGCGGACAAGGTGATGCTCATCGTCAACAGGGCAAGGAAGGTGGCGCGCACCCGGATCGGCGGCATCAGGCGGTCTTTCGCAGCACAAACGAAAAGAGCCGCGAGCGTAGCGCCCGCGGCTCTCTTTGCAATGCCGTCGGCAGTGAAACCGATCAGGCGGCTTCGGCGACATCCTCGTCGCTCGCAACCGGGCCCGAGTCCTGGCCCTTGGCCGAGACGTCACGGTCGACGAACTCGATGATCGCCATCGAGGCTGCGTCCGAAGCGCGGATGCCCGCCTTGATGATGCGGGTATAGCCGCCGTTCCGCGATGCGTAGCGCTCGGCCAGCACGTCGAACAGCTTCCGGAGCTGGGTATCGTCGAGCAGGCGCGCATGCGCGAGGCGACGATTGGCGAGGCCACCCTTCTTGGCGAGCGTCACGAGCTTCTCGACATAGGGGCGAAGCTCCTTCGCCTTGGCGAGGGTCGTGACGATCTGCTCATGCTTGATGAGCGCTGCCGACTGGTTGCGGAACAGGGCGGTACGATGTGATCCGGTCCGCTGAAGCTTACGACCGCCTACGCGATGGCGCATGATATTTTCCCTTCGTTTGTCAGAGGGCCGTGTCAGGTACCCCAAGCCAGGCGGCCGTTCAGGGCGCCGCCCATTCCCCTGTTCTCCGTCATTCCAGCGAACGCTGGAATCTCTCTTCCTCAGACAAGGAAGAACACGGAGATACCAGCTTTCGCTGGGATGACGGGAGGGGAGCCTTAACTCCCCGCCTCATCAGAATTCCTGTTCGAGCTTCTTGGCCATTTCCTCGATATTCTCGGGCGGCCAGCCGGGGATTTCCATACCCAGGCGCAGGCCCATCGAGGCGAGGACTTCCTTGATCTCGTTGAGCGACTTGCGACCGAAGTTCGGCGTGCGCAGCATCTCGGCTTCGGTCTTCTGAACCAGATCGCCGATGTAGATGATGTTGTCGTTCTTGAGACAGTTCGCCGAGCGGACGCTGAGCTCGAGCTCGTCCACCTTCTTGAGCAGATAGCGGTTGAGCTGGTTGGCGTCCCCTTCGGGCTCCGCACCGCCGGTTGCCGGGGAGGCAGTGCCCGCGGTTGGCGCCGAGATCGCCATGCCGTCGTCGAAGTGGACGAACAGCTGGAGCTGGTCCTGCAGGATGCGCGCCGAATAAGCGAGCGCATCCTCCGGGGTCACCGTGCCGTCGGTCTCGATCGTGAGCGTCAGCTTGTCATAATCAAGCTCCTGCCCAACGCGGGTGTTCTCGACCTTGTAGGCGACCTGACGGACCGGCGAGTAGAGCGCGTCGACCGGGATCAGGCCGATAGGCGCGTCCACCGGGCGATTTGCCGCGGCGGTGATATAGCCCTTCCCAATGTCCGCAGTAAGCTCCATGTTGAGCGTCGCGGCATCGTCGAGGTGGCAGATCACCAGATCGGGGTTCATCACCTCGATGTCGCCGGTGGCGGCGATCATGCCTGCGGTGACTTCGGCAGGCCCGGTCGCCGAGAGCTGGAGGCGCTTCGGCCCCTCACCCTGCATCTTGAGCGCGATCTGCTTCACGTTGAGCACGATATCGGTCACGTCCTCGCGAACACCCGCGAGCGACGAGAACTCGTGAAGCACGTTCTCGATCTTGATCGAGGTGACGGCCGCGCCCTGCAGCGAGGACAGCAGCACGCGGCGCAGCGAATTGCCGAGCGTCAGGCCGAAGCCCCGCTCGAGCGGCTCGGCGACGAAGGTCGCCCTGCGCTTGCTATCGCCGCCCGACTTCTTTTCGAGGCCGTTCGGCTTCTTGAGTTCCTGCCAGTTCTTTGCGTTGACAGCCACTGTGTTCCCCTTGGGGTATGGCAGGCGCGGGAGGCAACCTGCCGGAAATCGTTGAGAGCGGAAGGCACGGGGCCTTCCGCGCCGGATCAGACGCGACGACGCTTGGAAGGGCGCACGCCATTATGCGGGATCGGCGTAACGTCGCGGATCGACGTGATGTGGAATCCGACCGCCTGCAGCGCGCGCAGCGCCGACTCGCGGCCCGATCCGGGACCCTTCACCTCGACCTCGAGGGTGCGGACGCCATGCTCGGCAGCCTTCTTGCCCGCGTCTTCGGCAGCGACCTGAGCGGCGTAGGGCGTCGACTTGCGGCTGCCCTTGAAACCCATCATGCCGGCCGACGACCAGGCAATCGCATTGCCCTGCGCGTCGGTGATCGTGATCATCGTGTTGTTGAAGCTGGCGTTCACATGCGCGACGCCGGCGGTGATGTTCTTGCGCTCGCGGCGGCGAATGCGCTGAGGTTCACGTGCCATATTATCCGTTTCCTACCTGAAGGAGCGAGCGCCGGAGCAAAAGCCCGGCGCTCAAGCCCATTACTTCTTCTTGCCGGCGATCGGCTTGGCCTTGCCCTTGCGGGTGCGCGCATTGGTATGCGTGCGCTGCCCGCGGACCGGCAGGCCCTTGCGATGACGCAGGCCGCGATAGCAGGCCAGATCCATCAGGCGCTTGATGTTCATCGCCACCTGGCGGCGAAGATCGCCTTCCACGGTATAGCTGGCGTCGATCGCCTCGCGGATCTGGAGAACTTCCTGATCGCTGAGGTCCTGGACGCGACGCTGCGGCTCAATACCGAGCTTGGTGGTGATTTCCTTGGCCTTGGTCGAACCAATGCCGTGAATGTAGGTCAGCGCGATTTCGACGCGCTTGTTGGTCGGGATATTTACACCCGCGATACGTGCCACTGTGCTATTCTCCTGCTCCACGGTGCGGCTGGCAGACCGCTCCATCTCGACGCTCGCCCCATTGGACCGGGGCCGCCCCCCAGAACGCAGCAAACACGGCACACGCGCGAAGCGGTACCGGTTGGAAGGTTATGGAAGCGAGGGTCACTAGTCAGGTGCGCGAGTCGTGTCAACCCGGGGTCCGGCGATCCGGCGAAGATCCGGCGGATATGGGCTTGAAGCGTATAATCAGGCAAGACGGGATCGAAAGTTCATGGGGGGTTAGGTGATCGCGACGACCAGACGGCTCGTTCCATCCGACAGCAGCCATTTCGGACACAATAACTTCGACGCGATCCGGCTGGCGATGGCGCTACTGGTGGTCTTCTCGCACAGCTATGCGCTACGCTTCGGCAGCGAGGAACGGGAGCCGCTGTCGATCGTCACCAATGGCTATTACAACAGCGGCGAAATCGGCGTCTGGGTGTTCTTCATCATCAGCGGGTTTCTGATCGCTCGCAGCCACGAACGATCGGCCTCGAACCGCGCCTTCATGATCAAGCGCGTCCGCCGCATCTATCCCGGCTATCTGGCGGCCACCACCATATGCGCCTTCGTGATCACGCCGCTGTTCGCGCCAGGCTTCGCGATCGGGAGCGGCGAAGTCGCGCGGACGATCGGCGGCAATCTGTTGCTTGCCAACCATTTCCCCCTGCCCGCGCTGTTCACCGCCAACCCGGGCCCGGCGATCAACGGCTCGCTGTGGAGCATCAAATATGAGTTCCTATGCTATCTCGGCGTGCTGATGCTCGGCATCCTCGCCCGGCCTGTGCAGCGGCTGGCCCTGCCGTTGATCTATGCTGCCATCCTCGTGATCTGGTGCTGGCTCGATCTCAGCGGCCGCAGACCGGGCGGTGCCGAGCTGGTCCGGGCCGCGATCGGCTGGCCCTACCTCTGGTTCCAGATACTTCCCAATTTCCTCGCGGGCATGATCGGCTATCTTTACCGCGACAGCATCCCCCGCTCGACGCCGCTGCTGGGTGCGGGCGTGATCGCCTGCTTCATGGCCTTCCACCTCGGCGGCCGCGGCTCCATTGGCATCGTCGCGGCGCATCTGCTCACCCCGCCCGTTCTCGCCTATCTGGTCCTGTGGCTCGCCTTTCACCCGGCCATCGCCCTGTCGGGCGCCGCTCGCTACGGCGATTTTTCCTACGGCACCTATCTTTATGCCTTCGTCATCCAGCAGATGCTGATCGCGACGCTCGATCTGCCCTTCCCTATGTTCGTGCTGCTATCGCTGATCCTCGCGCTATCTGCCGGCGTCGTCAGCTGGTGGCTGGTGGAGCGCCACTTCCTAAAGCGCGGCATACGCCCCACCGGGCGTCTCGCGGTCAAGGAAAAGGCGCCCGCTCACTCCTGAGCGGACGCCCCTGTCCTTCAGCCTTGGTGGCGGTCGATCACACCACGCCGTAGGCCAGCATCGCGTCGGCGACCTTCTTGAAGCCGGCGATGTTGGCGCCCTTCACATAATCAATGTGATCGGAGCCGGCCGAGCCGCCATATTCGACGCAGCGCGAGTGGATGCCCTGCATGATGTCGATCAGAAGGCGCTGCAATTCCTCTTCCTTCCACGAGATGCGGGCCGAGTTCTGGCTCATCTCGAGACCGGATACCGCGACGCCGCCGGCATTGGCGGCCTTACCGGGCGCGAACAGGATCTTGGCCTTCTTGAAGACGTGCGTGCCTTCCAGCGTGGTCGGCATGTTGGCGCCTTCCGACACCGCGAAGCAGCCATTTTTGACCAGCGTTGCGGCCTCGTCCGCGTTCAGCTCGTTCTGCGTTGCGCAAGGCACCGCCACATCGCAGGGGACGCTCCACGGACGTGCGCCATTGCCATGGAACTGGGCGCCCTTGAACTCCGTGACATATTCCGAGATGCGGCCACGACGCTTGTTCTTCAGATCCTTGATCCAGTTGACCTTCTCCTGGGAGATGCCGTCCGGATCGTAGATATAGCCCTCGGAATCCGACAGGGTCAGCACCTTGCCGCCGAGCTGGTTGATCTTCTCGGCCGCGTGCGTGGCGACATTGCCCGAACCCGAGATGACAGCGTTGAGGCCAACCAAATCCTTGCCCTTGGTCTTCAGCATCTCGAGCAGGAAGTAGACGGCGCCATAGCCGGTGGCTTCGGTGCGGATCAGCGAGCCACCATATTCGAGGCCCTTGCCGGTAAGAACGCCGGTGAACTCGTTGGTGAGGCGCTTATACTGGCCGAACATGTAGCCGATCTCGCGGCCGCCGACGCCGATGTCGCCCGCGGGAACGTCGGTGTTCGCACCGATGTGGCGATAGAGCTCGTTCATGAAGCTCTGGCAGAAGCGCATGACTTCGTTCGCGCTCTTGCCCTTGGGATTGAAGTTCGAGCCGCCCTTGCCGCCGCCCATCGGCAACCCGGTCAGCGCGTTCTTGAAGGTCTGCTCGAAGGCCAGAAACTTGAGCACGCTCTCGGTAACCGACGGATGGAAGCGGATGCCACCCTTGTACGGCCCGATGGAATTGTTGTTCTGGACGCGCCAGCCACGCTGCACGCGGATATTGCCGCCATCGTCTTCCCAGCACACGCGGAAGCTGATCACACGGTCGGGCTCGGCGATGCGGCGCAGGATCTGGTATTTGTGATACTGCTCCTTGTCGGCGATGAAGTCGAAGATGTCCTCGGCGACTTCCTGCACCGCCTGTGCGAACTCCGGCTGGCCGGGATTGCGTTTCTTTACACCCTCGACGAATGACGAGAGATCGACATGATCGGAAACTGCCATTGGTTATCCCCTGCTCCTAAGACGCTGACCGTATCCCCGTGAGACTCGGCGTCCGCGACCAGAGGCATCCCGCGATTCCGTTACGCTAGCAAGTGGTTTCGGCGGAAATTAATAGCATGAATCAACCTCGAAGCGGGGCAGCGCCCATAGTTCGACCGAGCTGCGGGGAGACAGGCAGTGTGTCGGGAATAGGCGCGGCGCAGCCTTACCAATGCTTCCAGAAGCCGAGCACCGAATCCAGTAGTGTCAAAGGCATGCCCAATCCAAGCGTCAGTATCACCGCGAGGATCGCAATCAGCCCGACCCAGGAATAGGCACGCCTGGCCAGGCTGATCACATAGGCCAGCCACGCGAGGCTCTCGCGCCGGGCCTTCGAGGATCGCCTCCGTCTACGCCGCCTAACCGGTTGCTGTTCCATTGTGCAGGGAACATGCACCAAAATACGACAAAGCCAAAGTGACTTTGACGACACTCGGCAACCGCTGGTCAGGCGTCCAACATTTCCGCGATCGCCGCCGACACCTCATTCATGTCGGCCATGCCGTCGACCCGCTGTACCAGCCCGCGCGCTTCGTAGAGTGGGAGGATCGGCGCAGTCTTCGCCCGATATTCGGTCATGCGCGTGCGAACGGTTTCTTCGTTATCGTCCGGGCGCCGCTTGAACTCCGTGGAACCGCATTTGTCGCAGATGCCGGCGACCGCGGGTTTCTTAAAAGCGTCGTGGTAGCCCTCGCCGCAGCTCGCACAGGTATAGCGCCCGGTGATACGCTCGACGAGCGCATCCTCGTCGACGTCCAGCTCGATCACATGGTCGAGCGTACGGCCGCGGCTCTGAAGGATCTCGTCCAGCGAATGAGCCTGCGCCTCGGTCCGGGGATAGCCATCGAAGATGGCGCCTTCGCTCGGCGCCATGCTGTCCAGCTTCTCACCGATCAGGCCGGAGACGATCTCGTCCGATACGAGTTCGCCCGCATCCATGACGGCCTTGGCCTTGAGGCCGATCGGGGTACCCGCCTTGACCGCGGCGCGCAGCATATCGCCGGTCGAGAGCTGCACCATGCCGCGATCGGCAACGAGTTTGGACGCCTGCGTACCCTTACCGGCGCCGGGCGGTCCCAGCAGGATGATGTTCACGAACGGGTGCTCCCCGCGAGACTCTGAAAGATCACCTGCGCTGTCCCCCTTTTAGTTTAGCTTTCTTGATAAGGTCGCCATATTGATGCGCCAGCAGATGGCTTTGGATCTGGGTAACTGTGTCGATGGTAACGTTGACCACGATCAGCAGGCTGGTGCCGCCCAGTGCAATGCCCAGACCATAATGCGAGGTGACATATTCGGGCACCAGGCAGATGAAGGTCAGATAGGCCGCGCCGATCACGGTGATGCGCGTCAGCACATAATCGAGATAGTCGGCGGTATTCTTGCCTGGCCGGATGCCCGGGATGAAGCCGCCATAGCGCTTCAGATTGTCCGCGGTCTCTTCCGGATTGAACACGACCGCGGTGTAGAAGAAGCAGAAGAAGATGATCCCCGCCGCATAGAGCGCCATATAAAGCGGCGTGCCATGATGGAGATATTGGTTCAGCGCGATGATGAAATCGCCCCACATGCTTTCGCCCGCGGTGCGCTGACCGGCGAACTGGCTTACCGTCAGCGGCATCAGCAGTAACGACGAGGCGAAGATCGGCGGGATCACATTGGCGGTGTTGATCTTCAGCGGGAGGTGGCTCTTGTCGGCCTGCATATGGCCCCGGGCGGTCTGGCGCTTGGGATATTGGATCAGCACGCGGCGCTGGGCACGCTCCATGAAAACGATGCCGGCGACCAGCGCGACCACGCCTATGACGGCGGCGATGATGAACACCGCCGACAGCGATCCGGTGCGGCCGCCTTCGAACAGGTTCGCCAGTGCGGTCGGCAGCTGCGACACGATACCGGCCATGATGATCAGCGAGACGCCGTTGCCGATGCCCCGGCTCGTGATCTGCTCGCCAAGCCACATCAGGAACATCGTGCCGCCGATCAGCGAGATCACCGTGGTGGCGCGAAAGAGATAAGGGTCGACGACAACCGCATCCATGCCTGCGCTGGCGCCCCAGCTTTCGAGGCCAACCGCGATGAAATAGCCTTGGATGCCGGTCAGCAGCACGGTGCCGTAGCGGGTATACTGGTTGAGCTTCTTGCGCCCGCTCTCGCCTTCCTTCTTGATGGCGGCGAGCGTCGGCGACAGCGATGTCGCCAGCTGCACCACGATTGAAGCGGTGATGTAGGGCATCACGCCTAGCGCGATCAGCGACATGCGCGTCAGCGAACCGCCTGAGAAGGCGTTGAAGAAATCGAGCACGCCACCCTTGGTGGTGTCGAACAGCGATGCCAGCGCGCGCGGATCGAGGCCCGGCAGCGGCACATGGCTCAGCAACCGGAAGATGATCAACGCGCCGAGGGTGAACCACAGGCGCTTCTTGAGCTCGGTCGCCTTGGCGAACTGGCCCAGATTTACATTGGCGGCCATTTGTTCGGCTGCGGATGCCATATTATTCACTGACCCCGGAAATGGAAACGGCGGGGGAGCCGATCAGCCCCCTCCGCCGCCTCATATAGTGTTCGCGTCGAGCTTGTCTAAGCCCAATGCGAGGCGGCTCAGGCTTTGGCCGCAGCCTTCTTGGCTTCCTTGTCGGCCGCGCGCACCTTCTGAACGGTGCGATGCTTCGCCTTCGCCTTGTCGGCAGCAGCAACAACCTCGATCACCTCGACCGAACCGCCGGCCTTTTCGATCGCTGCCTTGGCGCCGGCCGATATGCCGGCGACCTTGAACGACAGCTTCGCCGTCAGCTCGCCCTTGCCGAGCACGCGCACGCCATCCTTGCCGCCACGGGCAACGCCGGCCGCCTGGAGAACGGCATGATCGATCACGCCGCTGGTCTCCAGCTTGCCGGCATCGACCAGCTTCTGGATCGCGCCGAGGTTCACCTCGGCATAATCCTTGGCGAAGATGTTGTTGAAGCCGCGCTTCGGGAGCCGCATGTGGAGCGGCATCTGCCCGCCTTCGAAGCCCTTGACCGAGACGCCCGAGCGGCTCTTCTGGCCCTTCTGACCGCGCCCGGCGGTCTTGCCCAGGCCGGAGCCGATGCCGCGTCCGACGCGCACCCGGCTCTTGCGGGCGCCTGCATTGTCGCGAAGATCGTTCAGTTTCATATCATGCACTCGCTTTCGCTATGTTCGCGCTGAAAATAATGGAAGGGGCGGACGGCCTTCACCGTCCACCCCGTCCCATCGCGGCCCTTCCCCTAAGGGCAGGGCCATCGAGGATCAATCCTCGATTTTGACCATATGCTGGACCTTGGAGATCATGCCACGCACTGCCGGCGTGTCCTGAAGCTCGCGGGTCCGATGCATCTTGTTGAGACCGAGGCCAATCAGCGTTGCGCGCTGATCGTCGGGGCGGCGGATCGGCGAACCGATCTGCGTTACCTTGATCGTCTTGTCAGCCATCGTCACTTACTCCGTGATCGCCGCGGCATCGGCCTCGGCCACCGGAGCCGAAACACCGCCACGACCCAGCAGGTCGGCGATCTTCTTGCCACGGCGCTGCGAAACCGACTTCGGCGAAGTCTGCTCGCCGAGCGCCTCGAAGGTCGCCCGGATCATGTTGTACGGGTTCGAGGTGCCGACCGACTTGGTCACGACGTCATGGACGCCGAGGCTCTCGAAGATCGCACGCATCGGACCGCCGGCGATGATGCCCGTGCCCGGAGGCGCGGTGCGGACGGTCACGCGGCCGGCGCCGAAATGGCCCTTGCCATCGTGGTGCAGCGTCCGGCCCTCACGCAGCGGCACGCGGACCATCGACTTCTTGGCGGCCGCGGTCGCCTTGGCGATCGCTTCCGGCACTTCGCGGGCCTTGCCGTGGCCGAAGCCTGCACGACCCTTGCCGTCGCCCACGACGACCAGCGCCGCGAAGCCGAAGCGCTTGCCGCCCTTCACCGTCTTCGAGACGCGGTTGATGTGGACGAGCTTCTCGATCAGCTCTTCGCCCTGCTCGTCGGTGTTCTTGTTGCGATCGTCGCGACGGCCACGGTTGCCGTCACGGCCACGGCCGCCACGATCGTTGCCGGGGCCACCGCCGCCGCCACGGCCGCGGCCACCACGACCGCGACGCTCGCCCTGGGGCTCGGCGCCGGGAACGGCTTCCGCCGGGGCAGCTGCCTGGATTTCGGTTTCGTCAGCCATTTAGAACTCCAATCCGCCTTCGCGGGCAGCATCGGCCAGCGCCTTGACGCGACCATGGAAAAGGAAGCCGCCACGATCGAACACCACCTGGGTGACGCCCGCCGCCTTGGCGCGCTCGGCGACGCGCTTGCCGACCGCAGCCGCCGCTTCCGCGGTAGCGCCGGTCGTGCCCTTGACATCCTTGTCGAGGGTCGATGCCGCAGCGACCGTACGGCCGGCCTCGTCGTCGATCACCTGTGCGTAGATGTGACGGCCCGAGCGATGCACCGACAGGCGCGGCCGCAGGCCGCCCCTCGAACGAAGCGCGGTACGAACGCGCCGACGGCGGCGCTCGAAAAGAGAGAGACCCTTGGCCATTACTTCTTCTTCCCTTCCTTGCGGAAGATATACTCGCCGGCATATTTGATGCCCTTGCCCTTGTAAGGCTCAGGCTTGCGCCAGCGGCGGATTTCAGCGGCAACCTGACCGACCTGCTGCTTGTCGATCCCGGAGATGTTGATGGTCGTCTGATCCGGCGTCACGATCGTGATCCCTTCCGGGATCGCGAAATCGACATCGTGGCTGTAGCCGAGCTGCAGCTTCAGATTTTTGCCCTGGACGTTGGCGCGATAGCCCACGCCGGTGATCTGAAGGGTCTTGGTGTATCCCTCCGTCACGCCGGTCACCAGGTTCTGCACCATCGTGCGCTGCATGCCCCAGAAGGAGCGGGCGCGCTTGGTCTCGTTGGCTGGCAGGACCTGGATATGGCCTTCCTCGACCGCGTAGCTGACCTCGTCGGCCAGGCTCAGCGTGAGGGCGCCCTTCGGACCCTTGACCGAAAGCGTCTTGCCTTCGATTGCGGCAGTGACGCCGGCCGGCACCGGGACCGGCTTCTTACCAATGCGGCTCATCAGAAGACCTCCGCGAGAACCTCGCCGCCGACATTCTGCTCACGCGCTTCCGCGTCGGACAGAACACCCTTTGGCGTCGAGACGATGGTGATGCCCAGGCCGTTGCGAACGCGCGGCAGTTCCTTCGAACCCGAATAGACGCGGCGGCCAGGCTTGGAGACGCGGGCGACATGCTGGATAGCAGGCTGCCCTTCGAAATATTTCAGCTCGATGCGCAGGCCGTTGTGGCCGGCGAGTTCTTCCTCGCTGTAGCCACGGATGTAGCCTTCGCGCTGAAGCACGTCGAGAACGCGGGCGCGCAGCTTGGAAGCGGGAGAAGTCACGCTGTCCTTGCGGGCACGCTGCCCGTTGCGGATGCGGGTGAGCAAATCACCCAGGGGATCGGTCAGAGCCATCTTCTATCTTCCTTACCAGCTCGACTTCGTAACGCCGGGGATCAGGCCCTTGTTGGCCAGATCACGCAGCTGAATACGGCAAAGCCGGAACTTGCGATAATAAGCGCGGGGACGGCCCGTCACTTCGCAACGGTTACGCACGCGGGTCGGGTTCGCGTTGCGCGGGATCTCGGCCATCTTCAGCCGAGCAATGAGACGCTCGGACTCATCCTTGCTCTCATCATTCGCAACCGTCTTGAGACGCGCATATTTGCCCGCATAAGCCTTGACCAGCTTCTTGCGACGCTCGTTCTTGTTGATCGAACTCAGTTTCGCCATGACTTAAGTTCTTCCTTCTCTGAGCAGACCGCTTACGCGGCCTGCTTCTGATCCTGAATTTCCACCGGGAAGGGGAAGCCGAATAGACGCAGCAGCTCGCGCGCTTCGTCGTCGGTCTTCGCCGTGGTGGCGATGATGACATCCATGCCGCGGATCTTGTCCACCGAGTCATAGCTGATCTCCGGGAAGATCAGCTGCTCTTTCAGGCCGGTGGCATAGTTGCCGCGGCCGTCGAACGACTTGGGGTTCAGTCCACGAAAGTCGCGAACGCGAGGCAGCGCGACGGTAACGAAGCGGTCGAGGAACTCGTACATGCGCTCGCGGCGGAGGGTGACCTTCGCGCCGATCGGCATGCCCTCGCGCAGCTTGAACTGCGCGATCGACTTCTTCGCCTTGGTGATCACGGCCCGCTGGCCCGCGATCTTCGTCATTTCGTTGGCGGCCTGCTCGACCTTCTTCTTGTCCTGGGTAGCCTCACCAACGCCCATGTTCAGGACGATCTTGGTGATCTTCGGCACTTCCATGACATTCTTGTAGCCGAACTTCTCGGTCATCGCCTTGATGATGGTGTCATCATAAAGCTTCTTGAAGCGCGGGATGTAGGCATCAGCCATTGATCGTCTCCCCGGTCTTGACCGCGACGCGGACCTTCTTGCCGTCCTGGACTTCGAAGCGAACGCGCGTCGGCTTGCCGTCGGCGGTCGCGATCGCGACCTTCGAGACATGCATCGGCGATTCGACTCGCTCCAGGCCGCCCTGCGGGTTGGCCTGGCTGGCCTTGCGGTGGCGGGTCGAGACGTTGACGCCCGACACGATCACCTTGCCGTCCTTCGGAAAGGACCTGGTGACTTCACCCGTCTTGCCCTTGTCCTTGCCGGACAGGACAACGACGCGGTCACCCTTCTTGATCTTCAGCGAGGACATTACAGCACCTCAGGCGCGAGCGAGATGATCTTCATGTGGTTCTTGGCGCGGAGCTCGCGGACAACCGGGCCGAAGATGCGGGTGCCGATCGGCTCACCGCTGTTCTTGTTGATCAGGACGGCGGCATTGCCATCGAACCGGATCGTCGAACCGTCGGGACGATGAATGTCCTTGGCGGTGCGGACGATGACCGCGCGATGCACGTCACCCTTCTTGACCTTGCCGCGTGGTGCCGCTTCCTTGATCGAGACGACGATGACGTCGCCCACGGTCGCGAAACGGCGCTTGGAACCACCCAGCACCTTGATGCACTGCACCCTCTTGGCGCCGCTGTTGTCAGCCACGTCGAGGTTCGTCTGCATCTGGATCATTGTTCAGACCCTTCCGTAATCAGGCTTGGTTCGGCGTCGCGTGGGTATCAACCCGCTCGATCACCTTCCAAGACTTGAGCTTCGAAATCGGCGCGGTCTCTTCGATGCGCACCGTCTCACCCTCGCGAAACTGGTTGGTCTCGTCGTGGGCGTGATACTTCTTCGACCGCTTGATGATCTTGCCGTACATCGCGTGTTTCACGCGACGTTCGACCTTCACCACGACGGTCTTGTCGGTCTTGTCGGAGACCACCGTTCCGGTCAGCACGCGCTTCGGCATGGCTGGCGCTCCTTACTTTGCAGCCGCAGCGGAACGCTGCGTCTGCAGGGTCTTGATCTGCGCGATAGTCCGACGGACCTCACGCACGCGGCTGGGCTTCTCGAGCTGGTTGGTCGCAGCCTGGAAGCGCAGGTTGAACTGCTCGCGCTTCAACTCGCCCAGGTCCTGGGAGAGCTGATCGTCGGTCTTGGCAGTGAGATCGGCAATCTTCGCCATCTTATGCGTCCTCGTAGATGGACTCGCCGAAACGAGCGACCACCTTGGTCTTGATCGGGAGCTTTTCCATCGCGCGCTCGAAGGCGACGCGGGCGAGCGGGCCGGGCACGCCGTCCAGCTCGAACAGGATCCGGCCGGGCTTGACGCGCGCAGCCCAGAACTCCGGCGAGCCCTTGCCCGAGCCCATGCGGACTTCGGCGGGCTTCGACGAAACCGGAACGTCCGGGAAGATGCGGATCCACAAGCGGCCCTGGCGCTTGATGTGACGCGTGATCGCGCGGCGAGCCGCCTCGATCTGACGCGCGGTGATCCGGTCCGGCTCGAGAGCCTTAAGGCCGAATGCGCCGAAGTTCAGCGTCGCGCCACCGGGGGCGTTGCCATGGATCCGGCCCTTGTGGGCCTTGCGGAATTTAGTGCGCTTTGGTTGCAGCATTTCTTATCGCCTTCTGACACCGATTGTCCGGTCGATCAGGCGACGCTGATAAGGGGAAACCCCTTATCGCGCCGGCCGGACCCCCGACGTCTGAGCTTCCATCATGAGCCGGTCCTGGGCCATCGGATCATGGCCGAGAATCTCGCCCTTGAAGATCCAGACCTTGATACCGCACACGCCATAGGCGGTGTGGGCTTCGGCTTCGGCATAGTCGACATTGGCGCGCAGCGTGTGCAGCGGCACACGGCCCTCGCGATACCATTCGGTGCGGGCGATCTCGGCGCCGCCGAGACGGCCGGCGCAGGTGATCCTGATGCCTTCGGCGCCGAGGCGCAGCGCCGACTGCACCGCACGCTTCATGGCGCGGCGGAAGGCGATGCGACGCTCGAGCTGATCGGCGACGCCCTGCGCCACGAGCTTCGAGTCGATCTCGGGCTTGCGGATTTCGACGATGTTCAGCGAGACTTCCGACGAGGTCATCTTGCCGAGCGTGCGGCGAAGCTTCTCGATGTCGGCGCCCTTCTTGCCGATGATCACGCCGGGGCGTGCGGCATAGACCGAGATCCGGCACAGCTTGGCAGGACGCTCGATCACGACCTTCGAGATCGCGGCCTGCGGGATCGCCTTCATGATGTGCTTGCGGATCTTGAGATCCTCGAGCAGCAGACGACCATAATCGGCGCCGTCGGCGTACCAGCGGCTGTCCCAGGTGCGGTTGATCTGCAGCCGCATGCCGATGGGGTTGGACTTCTGACCCATATTATTCAGCCTCTTCCTGCTGCTCGCGCACGACGACACGAAGACGCGCGAACGGCTTGATGATGCGGGTCGACTTGCCGCGGCCACGCGTTGCGAAGCGCTTCATGACGATCGACTTGCCGACCGAAGCTTCCTTCACGACGAGCGCATCGACGTCGAGGTTGTGGTTGTTCTCGGCATTGGCGATCGCCGAGGCGAGCACCTTGCGCACGTCGATGGCCATCGCCTTCTTCGAGAAGGTGAGGATGTTCAGCGCGTCGCCAGCCTTGCGACCGCGGATCAGCGCGGCGACGAGGTTGAGCTTCTGCGGGCTGCCGCGGACGGTGGTGGCGACCGCAAGGGCCTCCTTGTCACCGACCTTGCGCGGGGATGCGGACTTCGACATCAGCGCTTACCCTTCTTGTCGGCATGGCCGGGGAAGTAGCGCGTCGGTGCGAACTCGCCCAGCTTGTGGCCGACCATGTCCTCGTTGACCGACACGGGCACGAACTTGCGGCCGTTATAGACGTTGAACGTGAGCCCAACGAACTGCGGCAGGATGGTCGAGCGACGCGACCAGGTCTTGATCGGAGCGCGCGCGCCACTGTCCTGAGCGCCTTCCGCCTTCCTGAGAAGGTGGAGATCGACGAACGGACCTTTCCAGACGGAACGGGCCATGGATTACCTCTTCTTCTTCGCGTGGCGCGAACGGATGATGAACTTGTCGGTCGACTTGTTGTGACGCGTACGCGCACCCTTGGTCGGCTTGCCCCAGGGCGTGACCGGATGACGGCCGCCCGAGGTCCGGCCTTCACCACCGCCATGGGGATGGTCGACCGGGTTCTTGGCAACGCCGCGGGTCAGCGGGCGCTTGCCCAGCCAACGGTTGCGGCCAGCCTTTGCAAGGTTCTGGTTGGCGTTGTCGGGGTTCGACACCGCGCCCACCGTGCACATGCAATCCGACCGGATATAGCGCTGCTCGCCCGAGTTGAGGCGAACCATCACCATGCCCTTGTCGCGACCGACGATCTGCACATAGGTGCCCGCCGCACGTGCGATCTGACCGCCCTTGCCGGGCTTCATCTCGACATTGTGGACGATCGTGCCGACTGGAGCCTGGCCGATTTCCATCGCGTTGCCGGGCTTGGTGTCGGTCTTCTTCGCCGCGACGATGACGTCGCCGGTGGTCAGCCGCTGCGGTGCGATGATGTAGGCGAGCTCGCCATCCTCATACTTCACCAGCGCGATGAACGCCGAACGGTTCGGGTCATATTCGAGATGCTCGACGGTCGCGGGCTTATCCCACTTGCGACGCTTGAAGTCGATGATCCGGTACTTCTGCTTGTGGCCGCCCGCGATGCCACGCGCGGTCGCATGGCCCATATTGTTGCGGCCGCCCGACTTGCGCTTGCCTTCGGTCAGCGCCTTGACGGGCTTGCCCTTGTGCAGTGCGGACTTGTCGACGAGGATCAGGCCGCGGCGGGCCGGGCTCGTCGGGTTATAATGCTTCAGCGCCATGGCGTCAGATTCCCGTCGTAACGTCGATGGACTGGCCCTCGGCCAGCGTCACGATCGCCTTCTTCACGTCGGAGCGCTTGTAGGGCGTACCCTTCCACCGCTTCGTCTTGCCCTTTGCGACGATCGTGTTCACGCCCGTCACCTTGACGTTGAACAAAGCTTCGACCGCAGCCTTGATCTCCGGCTTGCTGGCATCGCCGGCAACCTGGAAAACCACGGCGTTATGCTCCGAAAGCAACGTCGTCTTCTCGGTGATGTGGGGCTTGAGCACCACGTCATAGTGGCGGTTGTCCACCACGCTGTCCTGCTTCTTAGCCATTGAAACGCGCCTCCAGCTTCTCGACCGCGGCGCGCGTCAGCACCAGCGTTTCATGCTTCAGGATGTCGTAGACGTTCGCACCGACGGCGGGCATCACGTTGAGCTTCGGGATGTTCGAAGACGCCAGCGCGAAACCGGTGTCGACCATATCGCCGTCGATCACGAGCGTGGTGTTGCCGAAGCCGAGCTTGCCGATCTGCGCGAGCAGCAGCTTGGTCTTGGGCTCCGAGACGGTGAGCGTGTCGAGCACGACTAGCTTGCCATCCTTGGCCTTGGACGACAGCGCCATCTTCAGGCCGAGCGCGCGAACCTTCTTGTTCAGCGACGGATTGAAGTCGCGAACACGCGGGCCGTGTGCCTTGCCGCCGCCGATGAAGATCGGGGCGCGGCGATCGCCGTGACGAGCCGTACCGCCGCCCTTCTGGCGACCGAACTTCTTGCCGGTGCGTGCAACGTCCGACCGCTCGCGGGCTCCGCGGGCGGTGCCGCGACGCTTCTCGAGCTGCCAGGTGACGACGCGATGCAGGATGTCGGCGCGGGGCTCGACGGCGAAGATCTCGTCGTTGAGCTCGATGTCGCCCGATGCCGCGGCGTCGAGGGTCTGAACCTTGACCTTCATGATCAGCCCTCCTGGCCTTCGGCCGCTTCAGGCGCCGCGGTCACTTCCGCAGGCGTCTCGGCAGGCACATTGTTGCTGTTGGCGGCGGACTTCAGGCCAGCCGGGAACGGCGCGTCCTTCGGGGCCGCGATCTTGACCGAGTCCTTCACCAGGAGCCAGCCACCCTTCGAACCGGGCACCGAGCCCTTGACGAAGAGAAGGCCGCGCTCGGCGTCGGTCTGGACGATTTCGAGGTTCTGCTGGGTGCGGTTGGCGGCGCCCATATGGCCGGCCATCTTCTTGTTCTTGAAGACCTTGCCCGGATCCTGGCGCTGACCGGTCGAACCGAGCGAGCGGTGCGACACCGAGACGCCGTGGGTTGCGCGCAGACCGCCGAAACCCCAGCGCTTCATGCCGCCCTGGAAACCCTTGCCCTGGGTGCTGCCCTGGATGTCGACGAATTGGCCCGCGACATAATGGTCGGCGGAGATTTCCGCGCCCACGTCGAGCAGGCCGTCTTCCGACACGCGGAACTCGGCGACGAAAGCCTTAGGCTCCACCTCGGCCTTGCCGAAATGGCCGCGCTCCGGCTTGCTGATATTTTTTGGCTTGGCCGAGCCGGCGCCGAGCTGAACCGCGACATAACCATCACGATCCTGTTCGCGGCGAGCCACGACCTGTACATTTTCCAGCTGCAGGACAGTTACCGGCACATGCCGGCCGTCATCCTGGAACAGGCGGGTCATCCCCATCTTCTTAGCGATCACGCCAGTGCGCATGATCCGTTCCCTTCAAACAGAGGCTCGCGTTAGCGGCGAGCGTGCCACGAAAAAAAGCCCCGGTTTGAAAACCGAAGCCTCCAGCCCAATGTAGTTGCGACCCCCGCCCGGGCTCGGTTTTTTCGCATTACTGCGAAAAGGCGGGGACCAGGACACCGGCACCTTTCCGAAGAATGGGCCGGTCGGTATCCCTAACTTTTCCGCCAAATCTCGATCCCGAGGGAGAGAAAAGGCAAACGCGGGACCGACTCGATCCCGCGTGGAGCCGGCCTCTTAGGCCAGTTTGATCTCGACATCAACACCCGCTGCGAGATCGAGCTTCATCAGCGCGTCGACCGTCTGCGGGGTGGGCTGCACAATGTCGAGCAGCCGCTTGTAGGTCCGGACCTCGAACTGCTCGCGCGACTTCTTGTCGATGTGCGGGCCGCGGTTCACGGTGAACTTCTCGATGCGGGTGGGCAACGGGATCGGACCACGGATGAGGGCGCCGGTACGGCGAGCGGTGTCTGCGATATCGCCAGTAGCCTGATCGAGAACACGATGATCAAAAGCCTTCAGACGAATACGAATATTCTGCGTTTCCATGTCCACACCGATGCGAAAGAGCCGCGCCTTGCCAAAGAGAAGGCGACCCGGTGGGCCGCCCTAACCTCCGGCGGAGGCAAAAATATCAATCAAAAGCACACCGCCCGACTCCCGGAGGAGCCGAGCGGTGCCGCCCTATATTACTTCGAGATCGCGCTGACAACCCCGGCGCCGACGGTACGTCCGCCTTCACGGATCGAGAAGCGGAGCCCCTCTTCCATCGCGATCGGGGCAATGAGCTTGACGCCGAGCTGAACATTGTCGCCAGGCATGACCATCTCGGTGCCCTCGGGCAGCTCGACGGTGCCGGTCACGTCGGTCGTGCGGAAGTAGAACTGCGGACGATAGTTCGCAAAGAACGGCGTGTGACGGCCACCCTCTTCCTTCGACAGGACGTAGACTTCCGACGAGAAGTCGGTGTGCGGCTTGATCGAGCCCGGCTTGCAGAGAACCTGGCCACGCTCGACCTCTTCACGGCCGACGCCGCGGATCAGCGCGCCGATGTTGTCGCCAGCCTGGCCCTGGTCGAGCAGCTTGCGGAACATTTCGACGCCGGTCACGACGGTCTTGCGGGTGTCCTTGATCCCGACGATCTCGACTTCCTCGCCAACCTTGACGATGCCGGTCTCGACGCGGCCGGTGACGACGGTGCCGCGACCCGAGATCGAGAACACGTCCTCGATCGGCATCAGGAACGGCTTGTCGAGCGGACGCTCGGGCTGGGGGATGAACTCGTCGACGGCCTGCATCAGCTTGAGGACGGCATCATGGCCGATCTCGGGCTTGGTGCCGTTCAGGGCGCAGACGGCCGAACCCTGGATGACGGGGATGTTGTCGCCGTCGAAGTCGTAGGACGACAGCAGCTCGCGGATTTCGAGCTCGACGAGCTCGAGGATCTCGGCGTCGTCGACCAGGTCGACCTTGTTCATGAACACGACGAGCTGCGGCACGCCGACCTGGCGGGCGAGCAGGATGTGCTCGCGGGTCTGCGGCATCGGGCCGTCGGTGGCCGAGACGACCAGGATGCCACCGTCCATCTGCGCGGCGCCGGTGATCATGTTCTTCACATAATCAGCGTGGCCCGGGCAATCGACGTGCGCATAGTGGCGCGCCGCGGTCTCATACTCGACGTGTGCGGTCGAGATGGTGATGCCGCGCTCGCGCTCTTCGGGCGCCTTGTCGATGTTGTCGTAGCTGGTGAAGGTTGCGCCGCCGGTCTCGGCGAGCACCTTGGTGATGGCTGCCGTGAGCGACGTCTTGCCATGGTCGACGTGTCCGATGGTGCCGATATTGCAGTGCGGCTTGGTCCGCTCAAACTTAGCCTTAGCCATTTTTCGCCTCTTCTCTTCGAATCAATTGCCGGACGCGCCGCCCTGTGCGGACGCGCCCATAACTACAAATTTGCGATTATGCCAGCTTTGCCTTGACCTCTTCGGCCACGTTCGCCGGCACTTCCTCATAATGCGAGAACTGCATCGTGTACTGCGCCCGGCCCTGGGTGAACGAGCGGAGCTGGTTCACATAGCCGAACATGTTCGCCAGCGGCACCAGAGCCTCGACCACCTGTGCGTTGCCGCGGGTGTCGGTGCCCTGGATCTGGCCGCGACGGCTGTTCATGTCGCCGATGACGTCGCCGAGATAATCCTCGGGGGTGACGACCTCGACCTTCATGATCGGCTCGAGCAGCTTGATGCCCGACTTCTGGGCCGCTTCGCGCATGCCGCCACGACCGGTGATTTCGAACGCCAGCGCCGAGGAGTCGACGTCGTGATAGGCGCCGTCATACAGCGTTGCGGTGAAATCGATGATCGGGAAGCCGATCAGCGAGCCCGATGCCGCGATTTCGCGGATGCCCTTCTCGACCGACGGAATATATTCCTTCGGAATATTGCCGCCCTTGACCTCATCCTTGAAGATGACGCCCTGGCCGCGCTCGCCCGGTTCGACCGTGAACTTGATGCGCCCGAACTGGCCCGAGCCACCCGACTGCTTCTTGTGGGTGTAGTCGACGTCGACCTTGCGGCCGATAGATTCGCGATAGGCCACCTGTGGCGCACCGATGTTCGCTTCGACCTTGAACTCGCGCTTCATGCGATCGACCAGGATCTCGAGGTGGAGTTCGCCCATTCCCTTGATGATCGTCTGGCCCGATTCGGCGTCCGACGAAACCCGGAACGACGGATCTTCGCGCGCCAGGCGATTGAGCGCGATGCCCATCTTCTCCTGGTCGGCCTTGGTCTTCGGCTCCACCGACAGCTCGATCACGGGATCCGGGAATTCCATGCGCTCGAGGATGATCGGCGCGTTCTGTGCGCAAAGCGTGTCACCGGTGGTGGTATCCTTGAGGCCCGCCAGGGCGACGATGTCGCCGGCATAGGCTTCCTGGATGTCCTCGCGGCTGTTCGCATGCATCAGCAGCATGCGGCCGACCTTTTCCTTCTTGTCCTTGACCGAGTTGAGCACGGTCGTGGCAGCATCCATCTTGCCCGAATAGATGCGGGCGAAGGTGAGCGTGCCGACGAACGGATCGTTCATGATCTTGAAGGCCAGCGCCGACATCGGCGCATCGTCGGTGGCGGGGCGGCTGTCGGTCGTCACGCCATCAAGCTTGAGGCCCTCGACCGGCGGGATGTCGAGCGGGCTCGGCAGATAGTCCACGACGCCATCGAGCAGCGGCTGGACGCCCTTGTTCTTGAATGCGGAGCCGCACAGCACCGGCACGAACGAGAAGTTCAGCGTGCCCTTGCGGATCAGCTTCTTGAGCGTGGCGACGTCGGGCTCATTGCCTTCGAGATAGGCTTCCATGACCTCGTCGTCCTGTTCGACCGCCATTTCGATCAGCTCGGAACGTGCGGTGGCAGCAGCGGCCTTCAGCTCGTCAGGGATCTCCTGATATTCGAACTTTGCGCCCAACGACTCCTCGAGCCAGATGATCGCGCGGTTCTCGACCAGGTCGACGAGGCCCTTGAAGCCGCCTTCGATGCCGATCGGGAGATAGAGGACGGCCGGACGCGCACCGAGGCGGTCCTTGATCATCTCCACGCAGCGCTCGAAGCTGGCGCCGGTGCGGTCCAGCTTGTTGACGAAGCACATCCGCGGCACCTTGTACTTCTCGGCCTGGCGCCACACCGTTTCCGACTGCGGCTCGACGCCGGCAACGCCGTCGAAGCACGCGACAGCGCCGTCGAGGACGCGCAGCGAACGCTCGACTTCGATGGTGAAGTCGACGTGGCCGGGCGTGTCGATGATGTTGATGCGGTGGTCGTCCCAGAAGCAGGTCGTCGCAGCCGACGTGATCGTGATCCCGCGCTCCTGCTCCTGCTCCATCCAGTCCATCGTCGCGGTGCCCTCATGGACCTCGCCGATCTTGTAGGACTTGCCGGTATAGTAAAGGATACGCTCGGTCGTCGTCGTCTTGCCGGCATCAATGTGGGCCATGATGCCGATGTTGCGATATTTATCGAGCGGGTGGCTGCGGGCCATGATCTTAAAACTCCGATGTCGGGGAAGGCTGTGACGGCCCTGCCCCGACGATATGGGAACCAACTGTTACGCTTTCGAGGCCCGCCCCTTTCGAGGCGGGCCAGCGAAGCGGCGCTGTTACCAGCGGTAGTGCGAGAAGGCGCGGTTCGCTTCCGCCATGCGGTGCGTATCTTCGCGCTTCTTGACGGCGTTGCCGCGGTTGTTCGCGGCATCCATCAGCTCGCCCGACAGGCGGCCGGCCATGGTGTGCTCCGAACGGGCACGCGCGGCCGTGATCAGCCAGCGAATGGCCAGAGCCTGCGAACGCTCCGGACGGACTTCGACCGGAACCTGGTATGTCGCACCACCGACGCGGCGGCTGCGGACCTCGATACCGGGCTTCACATTATTGAGTGCGTCATGGAACACGCCGAGCGGCTCGCGCTTGGCGCGGGTCTCGACGGTTTCAAGAGCACCATAAACGATGCCTTCGGCGACGGACTTCTTGCCGTCGAGCATGACACTGTTCATGAATTTGGAGAGCACCTCATCTCCGAACTTCGGATCGGGAAGAATGATGCGCTTTTCTGGGCGACGACGACGAGCCATTTCGATCTACCTCTTACTTAGGACGCTTGGCGCCGTACTTCGAACGGCTCTGCTTGCGGTCCTTGACACCCTGCGTATCGAGCACACCGCGCAGCACATGATAACGCACACCGGGAAGGTCGCGCACACGGCCGCCACGGATCAGGACCACGGAGTGCTCCTGAAGGTTGTGGCCCTCACCTGGGATGTAGCTGATCACCTCGCGGCTGTTGGTGAGGCGGACCTTGGCCACCTTGCGCAGCGCCGAGTTCGGCTTCTTCGGGGTCGTCGTGTAGACGCGCGTGCAAACGCCGCGCTTCTGCGGATTCTTGTCCATCGCAGGGACCTTGGACTTGGCCTTCTGCGGCTCGCGACCCTTGCGGATCAGCTGATTGATCGTTGGCATGAAGCCCTTCACCTCTAAGAGAGTTACTTTACCAATGCCCGACTTGCCTTTCCCGACCTGAATTTCAGGCCATACGGAAATGCACGAAAGCCCCGGCGGTCATTACGACCCCCCAGGCCCTCACACGCATCAGCAATGTTCAAGCTCCCAGCTGCGGCCAAGCCACCCCTGGGAAGGGCGCGCCTATAGAGAAGGAGTCGGATTGGGTCAACCAGTCGACGCCGGCCAAATTGCCGCCCGCCCGCATGTCTCGCTATCGGGCGGGGCCTGTCGTTCAGGCATCGGTCTCCGCCTCGATCCAGCCAAGATAGTCGCTGGATCCTCCGACGACCGCCAGGCTCATCACCTCCGGCAATTCGTATCTGTGCAACGCCCGCACCTGCGTCTCCACGCGCGCCGCCAGCACCGCCCGCGTCTTGATGAGAAGGACGTGCTCTTCGGCTCGCTCGATCGCCCCCCGCCAGCGATAGACACTCGTCGCCGGCAGGATCTGGACACAGGCAGCCAACCGCTCGCCGACCAGCGCCGCCGCGATCCGCTCGGCCTCCTCGCGCGATCCGCAACTGGTGGTCATGACCACGGCCGCCTCCATCATGGGTTCCCCTCCGGCTTCGCCTGCGGCTTGATATAAATGGCGCGGATCGCTGGCCAGCGCGCGCGCAGCTCGGTCTCGGCCTCCGCGATCATCGCCTCGATCCGGCCGGCGGGCACGCGATTTTCGAAGTCGACCGACAGACCGACAAAGATGTTCCGCGGCCCCAGATGGATGGTCACGATCTCGTTGACCCCGGTCACCTCCGGACGTCGGTCGACCGCGGCGCGGACAGCTGCCTCCAGTGCGGGGTCGGCCGGCTCGCCGATCAGCAATCCCTTTGATTCCCGCGCCAGCGCCAGCGCGACACCTGCCAAGGCGCAGCCGATCACGATGGAGGCCACTCCATCCCAGCGCGGGTCACGCGCGATGAGGCTCAGCGTGATGCCGGCGCCTGCCACGAGTAACCCGAACAAGGCTGCAGTATCCTCGAACAGCACGATGAAGCTCGGCGGATCCTTCGATCGGCGAATCGCCTGCCACCAGCCAAGCTCGCCGCGCGCTGCGTTGAATTCGCGCATGGCGATGAACCAGCTCGTACCTTCGAGCAGCATGGAAATGGCGAGGACGACATAATTTATCAGCGGCGAGCGAATCGGCTCTGGATCCGCGATGTGCATGACGCCCTCGTAGATCGACAGCCCAGCCCCCGTTGCGAAGATCAGGATGGCGACGACAAAACTCCAGAAATAGAGTTCGCGCCCATAGCCGAGCGGATGCCTCGCGTCGGGCAGCCGCAAGGACCGCTTCTGGCCGTACAGCAGCAGCAGCTGGTTGAGACTGTCCACCACCGAATGAAAACCCTCGGTCAACATCGCCGAGGATCCCGAGATCGACGCCGCCGCAAACTTGGCCACTGCGATGCCCATATTGGCTGCGAGCGCCGCAAAGAGCGTCAGGCGGCTGTTGGGTTGTTCGGCCATGAGGCTCCTGACGTTGCTGCACCGATGTCGAACGCGCCCGATATGGAAAAAGCACCATCGCAGCTTTTTCCGATTGCTCGGAGACTACAAAGTTCCCCGGAAAAATAATGTATATTTGCCCTCTGTCGATGGATCGGCGGCGATTATGGGTCGTTTCTTCGTGGGCTAGGAGGTCCGCGATGTTCAGCTTCGGCCCGTCGGTTCGCATCAGCAGCCCGGTCTTTCAGCGGCAGCCATGGCGACGCGGAAAGCTGCGACACTGGCTCGCCCTGGCGCTGATCGCTATCGCTGCCGCGACTTTCAACGACCCGGCTCCCGCAGAAATGTCCAGCGGCCCCACAGCCCCGGTCGCGGCCGTCCAGCAGCAGGGCCGCTGGTCGATCGACACTGCCAGTCAGCTGATCGCCGTCGTCGAGGACGCCGCCAAGGAAGGGCTCGACCCGGCCGACTACCGCCTCGACGCACTCCGCGCCGCAATCGCCTCGAACAGCACCGGCGCGGCGCTCGATGCAGCCGCCACCGCTTCGGCGCTCAGCCTCGCGCACGACTTCGCTTACGGCCGCATCGACGACAAAGCGGCCTTCGACTGGTACATCGCGCCACAGACCGATGCCAGCCTGCTCGCGGCCAATCTCGACAATGCGGTTGCTTCGGGCCGGGTCGCCGACTGGCTGCGCGCCCTGCTCCCCGACAACGAGCAATATAATGCCCTGAAAACCGCCTATGCGGCGACCAGCCCGTCCGACGGAGCCGCCCGCGCCCAGCTACGCGCCAATCTGGAGCGGTGGCGATGGATGCCGCGCGCCCTGGGCGAGCGCTATATCTATGTGAACATACCCAGCTATCGCCTGGAGTTCATCGAGAATGGTATCCAACAGGCGAGCTATAATGTGGTGGTGGGCGCGCCGAAGACCCCTACTCCGCAGCTCGCGTTGCAGGCCCAGTCGGTGGTTGCCAATCCAAGCTGGATCCTGCCGCCGAGCGTACTCAAAGAAGGAGGGTGGCAGCGCAAAGGCTATCGCGTGTCGCGCCGCTCCGATGGCAGCCTGATGGTGCGCCAGGCGCCCGGGCCGCGAAACGCGCTGGGCCGCATCAAGATCGACATGCCCAATCCAATGGCGATCTACCTTCACGATACGCCCTATAAGGGGATGTTCGACCGCGCCGACCGCGCTCTCAGCCATGGCTGCATCAGGGTGCAGAATATCGAGGAACTGGCCGGCATGCTCAGCGAAGGCGCCGATCTTGCCGACGCTTTGGCCGAGCCGGCGAAGACCAGAGTGCTCCAGCTCCAGAAGAGCGTCCCGGTCTATATCGTCTACTTCACCGCTCAGGCGGATGCTGATGGCACCGTCAGCCTGCTCTCCGATCCTTATCGACGTGACCAGGCGCTGATCGAGCGCCTGGACGGCAGCGGCGAAGACACGGTTTGGATGGCGGCTCGCTAAATTTCCGCGGAGCAGCAATTTATCGACCGAATCGCCGCAAGCGCGGCGAACCGTGCAACGAAAGCGGCCAACCCGCGGATTGGCAGGAACAAATGTAGCCTACACCAATGAAATAGTTAACAGGTTCTGATAAGGTCCAGCCCTTGTTAGCGTAAAGAGCGGGTTGGGCAATTGCAGGACATCATCGACACGCCGGTCAGCCGGCGCGGATTACTGGGTTCAGCTATTTTTGGTGGATTGGCGCTCGCAGCGGCGGGCACTTCAGTGGCGGCACCGCTGCTGCCGGCGGCAAAACTGCGGCCTGAAGTGCGGGCGCGGGCCCTTGCAGCGATGAGCCGCCATGTCGGCCAGATCAAGTGCCGGGATCTGATCGGCATCTGTGATTTCGACGATCCGTCCTCCGCACCGCGCTTCCACCTGCTAGATGTCGCTTCCGGCAAGGTCGACAGCTTGCTCGTCGCCCATGGTCGCGGGTCCGATCCAGGCCACACCGGCTGGCTGCAGAAGTTCTCAAATGCGATGGGGTCCGCAGCCTCATCGAGCGGCGCCTTCGTCACCGGCGAGGAATATTACGGGAATCATGGCCGCTCACGCCGGATCGATGGCCTCGATCCTACCAACAGCAACGCACGAGCCCGGGCCGTGGTAATCCATGGCGCCTGGTATGCCGAGCGCGAGATGATTGCACAGCATGGCAAACTCGGTCGCTCCGAAGGCTGCTTCGCCTTTGGCGAGGGAGACCTGGCCAAGGTGATGGCGCGGCTTGGACCGGGGCGCCTTATCTACGCCGACAAGATCGACCGTGCCTAAAATGAGTCGAACCGCGTGATCGGCCACGATGAAGCGGCTGTCGCGATTCCAGAAAATGCTTTAGATTCAATTCAGTCTGGTCGATAGAAGGGGACTGGATCGTGACTGGATCTGCTTTTTATCGATGGCTGGGCCACCTTGCCCTTGCCGTCGCTGCGATCATCGCCCCCCTGCTCCCGGCCCATGCCACCAGCCCGCTTGGCGCGCCGCGCTTCGCAGCGGTGCTGATGGACGCCGACACGAGCGAGGTCCTGTTCTCGGAACAGGCCACCGCGATCCGCCATCCCGCCTCGATCACCAAGGTGATGACGCTCTATATCGTGTTCGATGCGCTCGACGCAGGGCGGCTGCGGCTCGATGACCGCGTCGTGATGTCGGCCCATGCGGTCAACCAGCGCCCGTCCAAGCTGGGCCTCGGCATCGGTCAGTCGCTATCCGTGGAGGAAGCCATCAACGTCGTGGCGGTGAAGTCCGCCAACGACGTCGCCGTCGCGCTCGCCGAAAAGATCGGCGGCAACGAGGCGAACTTCGCGCAGATGATGACGGCCAAGGCGCGGAGCCTCGGCATGCGCCAGACGGTATTCGCCAATGCGAGCGGCCTGCCCGACCCGGCCCATTTCACCTCCGCACAGGATATCGCCATCCTGTCCGCGGCAATGATCCGCAACCATCCCGATCGATATCGCTGCTTTTCGGAGCAGAGCTACAGTTACGGGCGGCTACGCATGGCCAACCACAACAAACTGCTAGGCAACGTCGTGGGCCTCGACGGGATCAAGACCGGCTTTACCAACGACAGCGGCTTCACCCTGACCGCCTCTGCCGTGCGCGGCGGCCGTCGGCTGATCGCGGTGGTGCTGGGGTCACCCTCGGGGTTGCAGCGAGATCGCGACATCACCGCACTCCTCAACGCCGGCTTCACCGCGCTCGACATCCGTCGCGGCGGCGGTAGCGAAGATATCCAGGCACTGCTCGCCAGCAGCGGCTTCGTACTCAACCGCAGCCTCCGCTCGGCGCCCCGCATTGCCGCGCTCGATATCGAGGAGGGGGACGGCGAATAATCCGATACCCCTCCGCATAAAATGAGAGGGCGTCTCGTCGAAGGCCACGGCTGAAATCCCGACTGGCGACCGAGACAGAAACGGGTGGGGCAATGGAATGGACGGGCTGATGGCCCGTCCTTTTTTGTTCGATTATTGCAGGATAAGCCGGCGGCTCGGAGCGGTATCGGGAACGGCGCGCCGCGCGATAAGCAGCCTGTCCAGTTCGATCAGCTTGATCGGCTTGCGCAACACCTCTGCCGCCGGCCGCGGCACATGGCGCAATTCGGAGGCAACCAGCCCATGCGCATGGGCTGCGATCATCAGCGCGCTACCGCCGAGCAACAGGTCCTTCCCCAGGCCCAAGGCTGCCTCCCTGATGACGCCTCCCTCGGCGCAAGGATAGCGGCGCGTCGGCTCCGACCACAGACAGCTTCTGCCAACCGCCATGGAATGTCGACCAGCGATATCTCATGGCGGCTAGCCCGTCTGCTGGATTACATGTGCAGCGTGCGTCCGAACGCCGCCAGCACGCTTTCGTGCATCGCTTCGCTGATGGTCGGGTGTGGGAATACCGTGCCCATCAGCTCGGCCTCGGTGGTCTCGAGAGTCTTGCCGATGGTGTAGCCCTGGATCATCTCGGTCACCTCGGCACCGACCATATGCGCGCCGAGCAGCTCGCCGGTCGCCTCGTCGAACACCGTCTTCACGAAACCTTCGGGCTCGCCCATCGCGATCGCCTTGCCGTTGCCGATGAACGGGAACTTGCCGACCTTGACCTTGTATCCGGCCTCCTTCGCCTTGGCCTCGGTCAGCCCCACGGAGGCGACTTGCGGTCTGCAATAGGTGCAGCCCGGAATATTGCGCTTGTCCATCGCGTGCGGATGCTGACCAGCGATGTGCTCGACGGCGATGACCGCTTCGTGCATCGCCTTGTGCGCCAGCCAAGGACCGTCGGTGACGTCGCCGATCGCATAGACGCCATCGACGTTGGTCCGACAAAATTCATCGACCTTGATGTGGAAGCGCTTGTCCGGCTCCGCGCCGATCGCCTCCAGCCCGATCTTCTCTACATTGGGCACGATGCCAACGGCGACAATCACATGGCTGAACTCTTCGGAGGTGACCTTGCCGTCCTTGTCCTTGATGTCGGCGGTAACCCCCGCATCGGTTGTCGCGATCTTCTGTACGCCGGCCGACGTGCGGATCTTCATGCCCTGCTTGGTCAGCGCCTTGGTCATGAAGGCGCTGACCTCCTCGTCCTCGACTGGCAGGATGCGGTCGAGCATCTCGACCACCGTCACATTGGTGCCGAGATCGCTATAGAAGCTAGCAAACTCCAGCCCGATCGCGCCGGATCCGATCACCAGCAGCTTTGTCGGCATCTCGGACGGGGTCATCGCATGGCGATAGGTCCAGATCCTCTTGCCGTCGGCCTTGGCGAAAGGCAGATCGCGGGCGCGGGCGCCGGTCGCGATGATGATGTTCTTCGCCTCCAGGTCCGTCTTCGCCCCGTCGCGGGTCACGGTCAGCTTGCCCTTGGCGGTGATTTCGCCATCGCCCATGTGGACGGTGATCTTGTGCTTCTTCATCAGCCCGGTGACGCCCATGTTGAGCTGCTTGGCGACATCGCGCGAACGCGTCACCACCTTGGCCAGGTCGAAAGAAGGCTTGCCCGCGTCCAGCCCGAAATCGGCGGCGTGGAGCATGTGGTGGTAGATTTCGGACGAGCGCAGCAGCGCCTTGGTCGGGATGCACCCCCAGTTGAGACAGATGCCGCCAAGCAATTCGCGCTCGACGATAGCCGTCTTGAGCCCGAGTTGGGCTGCACGGATTGCCGCGACATAGCCGCCCGGCCCCGAACCGAGAACGATAAGATCGTAGGTTTCCGCCACCTGTCTGCTCCTCACTTAAGGCTGTGCAACGACGGCACGTGGCCGCCCATCATCATCGATCGCGACGAACGTCATCGTCGCATGGGTAACTTTTTCGCTTTCAAGCCCCGCGCGCGTGCGCCGCCAAGCCGTCACCTCGATCTTCATCGATGTCCGCCCGATCGACAGCAGCTCGGCATAAACCGACACGACGTCGCCGATCTGAACCGGCCGATGAAAGGTCATGCCGTCCATCGCCACCGTCGCGGTACGCCCCCGACTGTGGGTCGAAGCGACCGTACCGGCCGCGAGATCCATCATGCTTACCAGCCAGCCGCCAAAGATATCGCCATTCGCATTGGTATCGGCTGGCATCGCCACCACCCGGATCGCCGGCTCTCCGCTGAACGGCAATGCCTCCCCAGGGTCCGCCATCAGGCAAGCATGCCGAGGGGATTTTCGACCAGCTGCTTGAACGCCGCCATCAGCTGCGCGCCGACCGCGCCATCGATGGCGCGGTGATCGAAGCTGCCTGTCGCAGTCATGATCGTAGCGGTCGAAAGCGCGTCGTCGACGATGTAGGGTCGCTTCTCGCCCGATCCGACCGCCATGATCATCGCCTGCGGCGGATTGATCACGGCCGTGAAGTGCTTGATGCCGAACATGCCCATATTCGAGATCGAGGCGGTGCCGCCCTGATATTCGTCGGGCAGGAGCTTGCCCTCCTTCGCACGCTGAGCGAGATCCTTGGCCTCGGTCGCGATCGCCGCGACCCCCTTGCTGTCGGCGCCCTTGATGATCGGAGTGATAAGGCCGCCGGGAATAGCCACGGCGACGGAGATATCGGCGCGCTTGTACTTCACCAGCATGTCTCCGGCGAAGGAGACATTGCAGTCCGGCACTTCCATCAGCGAGAGGGCCAGCGCCTTGATCAGCAGATCGTTGACCGAAAGCTTTACGCCGCGCTTCTCGAGCGACTTGTTCAGATCGCCCCGCAGCTTGAGCAAAGCGTCGAGACGAATATCCACGGTCAGGTAGATATGCGGGCTCTGCTGCATGGATTCCGTCAACCGCCGCGCGATCACCTTGCGCATACCCGACAGTTTGACGACCTCCTGCGGAATCTCGTTGGAAATGGCACTGACCGCTGGAGCGGGCTTGTCGGCAGCCGCAGGAGCCGCAGCGGGCGCAGGTGCAGCCGCTGCAGGCTTTGCGACACCCTGAGGCGCACCGTCGAGGTCGGCCTTCACGATCCTTCCGTTCGGGCCCGAGCCGCTGATGGCAGTCAGATCGATGCCTTGGGCCGCGGCCAGCCGTTTCGCCAGCGGGCTCGCCTTCAACCGATCGCCTGATGCAGCCAGTGCGGCAGCAGCCTTGGGTGCAGGCGCGGCGGCCTTTGCTTCGGCGGCAGGCGGCGGCGCAGGCGTGGCCGCAGCGACGGGCTTTACCTCTTCCTTGGCCGGCTTCGCCGCAGCCGCCGGCTTGGCCGCGGCGTCCTCGTCCTCGCCCTGGATCAGCGCGATCACCGCGCCGACCTTCACCCCTTGGGCGCCTTCGGCGACGACGAGCTTCGCAATCCTTCCCTCGTCAACCGCCTCGAATTCCATCGTCGCCTTGTCGGTCTCGATTTCGGCGAGCAGATCGCCCGACTTGACGACATCGCCCTCCTTGACGAGCCACTTGGCGAGGTTGCCTTCCTCCATGGTCGGGGAGAGCGCGGGCATCTTCAACTCGATCGGCATATTTATATTTCCCCTAAGGCGGGATTGGGGTCGATACGAGTTTCTCTTCCCCGCTCCATGTGGCGAGGTCAAGGGTTAGGATGGAGCGCTTGCGCGAAATGCTCAAACGGCGCACCTTCGGTCGATATATGGGGGAGCGAAGCGGGCGTGCGTACTTACCTGGTTGTTATCGACGATAACGACGCGTCGCGCGTGGCCCTGCGCTTCGCCGCGCGACGCGCGACCAAGACGGGCGGCGCGGTCGAAATCCTGGCGCTCGTTGCCCAGCAGGAGTTCGTCCAGTGGGGGGCGGTGCAAGCCGCGATGGAGGAGGAGGCGCGGCTCCGCGCCGAAGCCATGGTCGCACAGGCAGCGAGCGCACTGATCGAAGAGACGGGCATCATGCCGTCGATCACCGTCCGCCAAGGCGACCCGGTCGCAGCGGTCCGCGAGCTTCTCGCCGAGCAACCCCATGTTGCGGCCCTGGTGCTCGGGGCGCCGCCCGGCGGGCCGCCAAGCAAGCTGGTTGGCCATTTCGCGGGCGCCGAGGCGGGGCAGATGCCTTGCCCGCTGATGATCATACCCGGCTCGCTCAGCGAGGAAGCGCTCGACCGATTGAGCTGATGCGCTTCGCGGCTTCGCCCTGCCCGTCAGCGCGCGGCGCGCGGGCCGAGCACCGCCATCAACTCCGCGCAACCCGTCACATCCGCCGCATCGAACCGCCCCACCAGCGGACTGTCGAGATCGAGCACGCCGATGAGCCGCCCCTCATGGACGATCGGCATCACCAGCTCGGACGCGGAGGCCACATCGCAGGCGATATGCCCGGGAAAGGCATGCACGTCGGCAATGCATTGGGGCTCGCGCGTCGCCGCAGCGGTTCCGCACACGCCCTGGCCGAACGCTATGCGGATGCACGCCGTTCTGCCCTGGAACGGGCCGAGCACCAGCTCGTCGCCGATAGCGCGATAGAAGCCCGCCCAGTTCAGGTCGGGAAGATATTCCCAGATCAAGGCGGCCGCATTGGCCATATTGGCGATCGCGTCGGGCTCGTCCGCCGTTAAAGCCGCCAGCGCCGCCGCCATGTCCGCATAGAGCTCGGCCTTGCCGCGATGCTGGTTGATATCGAACGTGTACATCATTCCGATCTGGCCTCGCTTCGCTTGCGCTTCAACCCGCTTGCGATATCGTCTTGCCGAAGATCGCGGGGGAGCTTGCCATGACGATGTCCTTTTTTCGGCTGATCTGGCTGCTGCCGATCATGTTCGCCGTTCACGTCGTCGAGGAATATCTCACCGGCTATCCGGCATGGGCGACCGAGGTCACCGGCCAGCCGATGGAGCTGCGGACCTTCCTCGCCAGCAACATCGTCTTCATCGCCATCATGCTGCTGCTCACCCGCTGGGCCGCGAGATCGAAATCACCGACGGGGATCTTCTGGCTGCTGGCCTGGGCAGCCGGCAACCTGTTCTGGAACTTCGTTTACCATCTCACGAGCGTCGTCGCGTACGACAGCAGTTCGCCTGGAATCGTGACGGCGACCCTGATCTACCTTCCGCTGTCGCTGGCGATATGGCGCGCCGCGCTCGACGAGAAGCTGATCCGGCCAGCCGTGCTGCTCGGGGCGATCGCGACCGGCGGCATCTTCATGGCCGCCGTGACGGCCTTCGGCATCTATCATCTCGGCGGCGTCTGATCCGCGTCAGTCGATCGGCGGTTTTCCGCGCCCGGCTTTCACTCCGGACCGCTTTGCCTTGCCTTCGAGCCGCTTCACCTTCGACGAGAAGCTTGCCTTGGTCGGCTTGCGCCGCTTCGGCACGATCGTCGCCTGACGGATGAGATCGAGGAGCCGCTCCAGCGCGGCCTCGCGGTTGCGCGGCTGGTCGCGATATTCCTGCGCCTGGATGACGATCACGCCGTCCGCGGTAAGCCGGGAGCCGGCGAGCTTCTGCAGCCGCGCAGACACCGCGTCGGGCAACGAAGGCGAGCGGCGGGCATCGAAACGCAGCTCGACGGCACTTGAAACCTTGTTGACGTTTTGACCGCCAGGTCCGCTCGCCCGGACGAAGCGCTCCTCGATCTCGTCGGACTCTATCGAGATGTGGTCGGTCACTGCGATGCGGGGCATTGGCGGTCAGGCCGGATCGGTGAAACCCAGCGCGGCGAAGCGCTCGGGCAAAGGCGCCCGGGCAGTGATCGGCGGCTTGCCCTCGCGCGGCACGCTGATCGCGAGCGCGTGGAGCAGGGTTACGCCGCCGCCCCGGCCATAAACCGGATCGCCGAGAATCGGCACGCCTATGCCGGTGGCGGCATGCACGCGGATCTGGTGTGTGCGGCCAGTGGTCGGCTTGAACTCCACCAGGGCCTTGCCCCCGGACGTCGCGACCAGTCGCCAGGAGGTGCTGGCAGGCTTGCCCTTCGGATCGCCAATCATCCGCCAGCCGCTCTCGCGGGTCGAGACTTTTGCCAGGGGAAGGTCGACGATGCCGTCGGTCGCCGCCGGCACGCCGTCGAGGATAGCAAGATAGGTCTTCTCCACCAGGCCCTCTTCGAAGGCTAGCGCAAACCGCTTGTGCGCCTTCGGATTACGCGCCAGCAGCAGGCACCCGGAGGTATCGCGATCGAGCCGGTGGACTGCGCTCGGCCAGCGCTTGAAGCCGAAGCTCAGCGACTGGAGATGGTTCTCGATACTGATGCTGCCGTCGCGCGGCGCGTCGACCGGCAGGCCGGATGGCTTGTCGATCACGATAGCTTCGCCATCGATGAAGAGGATATGTTCGTCCAGCATCGCGCGCTCATGCACGTCTGTGGCCGCCACGGCAATCGAATGCAGCGGCGCACCCGCTTGCCTTTCGCGCCGGTTGCCTCTATGCGCGCCCATCCCGTCTGGTCATCCCTGGAGGCAGGCGGGTCTTGGAAACTCAAATGCGAACTGGAGACATGTTATGAGCGAAGTGCTCGACCTGTCGGCTGAGACGCGCGATCGGGCAGGCAAGGGAGCCTCCCGCGCCATGCGTCGTGAAGGCCGCGTCCCCGCCGTTATCTACGGCAACAAGCAGGAAGCTACTGCGATCCACCTCGAAGAGAAGGTGCTGATGAAGATGCTCCACACCGGGCATTTCTTCAACAGCGTCGTGATGCTCGACGTGGCCGGCGAGAAGATCCGCACCCTGCCGAAGGACGTCCAGTTCCATCCCGTCACCGATCGTCCGCTCCATGCCGACTTCCTGCGGATCGGCGAGCATACGAAGGTGACCGTCAACGTCCCCGTCCACTTCACCGACGAAGACCTGTCGCCCGGCATCAAGCGCGGCGGCGTGCTCAACATCGTCGTCCATGACCTGGGCCTGTCGGTCGACGCGGCCGAGATCCCCGATGAGATCACGATCTCGCTGAAGGGCCTCGAAGTCGGCGACAACATCCACCTGTCGCAGATCACCCTGCCAAAGGGCGCGACCGCGGTCGATCACACCGACATCACCCTCGCGACGATCGTCGCTCCGTCGGCGCTGAAGAGCTCCGAAGGTGGCGAAGACACCGGCGAAGCTGGTGACGAGGGCGCCGAGGGCTGATCGCCCCCGTCTTCGACCGGACAGAGCCCCGCCCGCGCAAGCCGGCGGGGCTTTTTCTTTGCGGTACGGCCATCTGGTATGGCCGGCCGTGAGTGGATAGGACATCGCCATGCAAATCTGGGTCGGTCTCGGCAATCCGGGCGCGCAATATGCGATGCACCGGCACAATGTGGGCTTCATGGCGGTCGATACGATCGCCGAACTCCACGACTTCGAGCCCTGGAAAAAGCAGTTCCAGGGCTGGGCCGCGGCGGGCCGGATCGGCACGCAGCGCATCCTGCTGGTAAAGCCCGCCACCTTCATGAACGACAGCGGCCGATCGGTCGGCGAGGCGATGCGTTTCTTCAAGGCGGAGACCGGCGACGTCACCGTTTTCCATGATGAGCTCGATCTGGCGCCGTTCAAGGTCAAGGTGAAGACCGGCGGGGGCACTGCCGGGCACAATGGCCTGCGGTCGACGGAGGCGCATATCGGCAATGACTTCCGGCGCGTCAGGATCGGCATCGGCCATCCGGGACATAAGGACCGCGTAACCGGCCATGTCCTTGGCAACTATGTGAAGTCCGAGCTCGATCCGCTCGCCGACATGCTCGGCGTGATCGCCCGCGAGGCGCCGTGGCTTGCGTCCGGAGAGGATGCGCGCTTCATGAGCGAGGTCGCCCTGAAGCTCGCCGCCGACTGATCACGACGAGCCGCTTAACGATTGCATTCGCTATTTGGCTGTTGGCATATCTGCACCATGGCACTGACGCTCTGGTACCATCCCTTCTCGTCCTTCTGCATGAAGGCGCTGATCGCCTTGTACGAATGCGGCGCAGCATTCGATCCGGTCATCGTCGATCTTGGCGACGAAAGCGCGCGGGCCGCATTTTACGCGCTGTGGCCGATCGGCAAGTTCCCGGTCCTGCGCGACGAGGCCAGCGGCGAATTGGTTCCCGAATCGACGATCATCATCGAGTATCTCGCGCATCGGCATCCCGCCGCGGGGATGATCCCGGCGGAACCAGCCGCCGCGCGCGAGGTCCGGCTGTGGGACCGGCTGTTCGACGATCATCTCCATCACCATATGCAGAAAGTCGTCGCAGACCGGCTTCGTCCCGTCGACTCCCGCGATCCATATGGCGTCGCCGAGGCGCGCGCGCGGATTCGTCAGTCCTACGACCTGATCGAACGCCGGATGGAGGAGCGTGAATGGGCGGCGGGCGACTTCTCCATGGCGGACTGCGCGGCCGCTCCTGCGCTTCACTACGCATGGAAGGTCGAGCCATGGGGGGATCGGCCGGCGCTGTCCGGCTATTTCAGCCGTCTTGCCAGCCGCCCGTCTTTCGCGCGCGTTCTCGCCGAGGCGCAACCCTACGCCCATTTTTTTCCTCAAGAGTAGGAGTCCCGCGCCGTCCGTCGACGTGAACGGGCGCGGCAGATCCGTTTATCGGCGGTTCAGCTTGGACGATTTATTTTTCGCTCCCCGATTCTAACAATGGAGGCAAAGTCATGCGTTTTGTTCGGACCGCCATCATTGCCGCCGCCGCCTCGGCGGCTCTCGCCGGAGCGGCAATCGCCGCGCGCGACAACAGCAAGCTGATGCTGGTCGCCCTGCCCGACGGGTCCGTCGAACATATTCGCTATGAGGGCGACGTCGCCCCTGAGGTGATGCTCGTCGACGATCCCGCGCCCGCCCAGATGTTCGCCGCAGCGTTCGGCCCCGGCTCTCCTTTTGCCGAAATGGAGCGCATCTCGGCGGCCATGGAAGCGCAGGCGCAGGCGATGATGCGTCAGGCGGCGGCCATGCAGGCGCAGCAGCCTGCCGCTGACGGCAAGGGCATTCTCATGACCAACGCGGCGGGTCAGCCGGTCGGCGTGATGCACTATAGCTATGTATCGAGCACGACCACCGCCGACGGTTGTACCCAGACCGTCCAATACAGTTCGGACGGTTCGAGCAATCAGCCGAAGCTGATCCGCACCAGCGCGGGTTCCTGCGGCGCGGCCAACGCCGTGCCGGCGATCACGCCGACCAGCGCGGCTCCGGCGCACAGGCCGGCGCCGAAGATAACCCCCGTCAGTGCGACCAAGCCCCTGCCGCAGTTCACGCCGTCCAGAACCTGACCGGCTCTTCGGCAGCACAAACACGAGGGCCTCGAAGCACGCTTCGGGGCCCCGTTTCTGATCAGGTCGCTTCCACTGGCCTTTATCGTCGCCACGGGCTATCGCGCGCGCATTCGAAAAAGGCTTGAGACAATATGGGTTTTCGCTGTGGAATCGTCGGGCTGCCGAATGTCGGCAAGTCCACCCTCTTCAATGCGCTGACGGAGACGGCAGCGGCGCAGGCGGCCAACTATCCCTTCTGTACGATCGAACCGAACATCGGCCAGGTCGCGGTGCCTGATCCGCGTCTGTACGAGATTGCGAAGATCGGCGGCTCGGCCAAGATCGTCGAGACCCAGCTTGCGTTCGTCGACATCGCCGGTCTCGTGCGGGGCGCGTCGAAGGGCGAAGGGCTCGGCAACCAGTTCCTCGCCAATATCCGCGAGGTCGACGCGATCGTCCATGTGCTGCGCTGCTTCGAGGATGGCGACGTCACCCATGTCGAGGGCAAGGTCGATCCGATCGCCGATGCCGAGACGGTGGAGACCGAGCTGATGCTGTCGGACCTCGAGAGCCTCGAAAAGCGGGTGCCCGCCTTCGTCAAGAAAGCGGCGCAGGGCGACAAGGAATCGAAGGCCGCCGCCTCGGTGCTCGGCCAGGCGCTCGAACTGCTGCGCGAGGGCAAACCCGCCCGTCTGACCCAGCCGAAGGACGACGACGAGGCGCGGATTTTCTCGCAGGCGCAGCTGCTGACTGCCAAGCCCGTGCTCTACGTCTGCAACGTCGACGAAGGATCGGCTGCCGAAGGCAACGCGCTGTCGGCCCGCGTCTTCGAAAAGGCGAAGGCCGAGGGCGCCAAGGCAGTCATCGTTTCCGCTGCGATCGAGGCCGAGATCGTTACGCTCGATCCTGCCGACCGCGCCGAGTTCCTGTCGGATCTCGGCCTGTCGGAAACCGGCCTCACCCGCGTCATTCGTGCGGGTTACGAGCTGCTCGACCTGATCACCTTCTTCACCGTCGGCCCCAAGGAGGCTCGCGCCTGGACCGTCGAGAAGGGCGCCAAGGCGCCGAACGCCGCCGGTGTGATCCACAGCGATTTCGAGCGCGGGTTCATCCGCGCCGAGACGATGGCCTTCAAGGATTATGTCGCGCTGGGCGGTGAGACGGCGGCGCGCGAAGCCGGCAAGCTACGCTCCGAAGGCAAGGAGTATATCGTACATGACGGTGACATCATGCTGTTCCGGTTCAATGTCTGATGCGTTATTTCGAGGACTATGAGGCGGGTCGGATCGAGCGCTTCGGCGCCTATCCGGTCACGCGGGAGGAAGTGATCGAATTCGCTTCCAAATATGACCCCCAGCCCTTCCACCTCGACGATGCCGCCGCTGCGGCCAGCCCGATCTTCGGTCGGCTAGCGGCGAGCGGCTGGCATAGCTGCGCGATGGTCATGCGGATGCTGACCGATCATTGGACACAGGAAGGCTACTTCTCGTTGGGCGGCACCGGCGTCGACGAATTGCGCTGGGTAAAGCCGGTCTATCCCGGCGACACCCTCAGCGTCGCGGCCGAGATATTGTCGAAGAGCGCACCGCGCTCCAAGCCCGAAATGGGTTTCGTGAACTTCCGCCTGACGATCTTCAATCAGCATGACGAGATCGTGATGACAATGAAGGTCACCAATATCCAGAAGCGGCGCCCGGCCCCCGTCTAAGCTCCGCAGCGGAGCCGCTGAAGGACATAGGGTTCGACCAAGTGCCTGCCGCGCCCCCGATCAGCTGAACAGCCTCGGCGCCAGCGTCGCCAACCGCCGCCGCGTCGCTATCGGCCAGGCATCGCGTGCTGTTATGATGGCGCCGTCAAGTGCGTGGTCGCAGCCCTCCCGGCAGGCCGCGCCACCATGGGTGCCGCCCGCCACCGCCATGACCAACGCCTGGGCTCGCGCGACATTCGCGTTCATGATCGAGATCACCGCAGCCATATCGACATGATCGTCCGACCAGGCGTCACGATCCGTCACCATCGCTACACTCGCATAACAGAGCTCGGCCTCGCGGGCGAGCCGGGCTTCCGGCAGGCCGGTCATGCCGACCACGTCACAGCCCCAGCTCTTGTGGAGCAGCGATTCGGCGCGGGTGGAGAATTGCGGGCCCTCGATCACGAGCATCGTGCCGCCGATCCGATGCGCGTTTCCTTCGGTGAGCAGCGCCGCGGCAACGGCATTGCCGAGCCTGGCGCAGGTCGGCCGGCCGAACCCGACATGCGCGACGATACCGTCCCCGAAGAAGCTGCGCCCGCCGCGCACAGTGCGATCGATATATTGGTCTACCAGCACGAAGGTGCCGGGCGGAACATCTTCCTTGAACCCGCCGACCGCTGACACCGCCAAAATCTCGGTGCAGCCAGCCGCCTTCAGCGCCGCAATGTTCGCGCGATAGTTGACCTCGCTCGGCGCCATCCGGTGCCCTCGCCCATGGCGCGGCAGGAAAGCGATCTCGCGGTCGCCGATGGTCCCGATGAGGAGCGCGTCGGACGGTTTCCCCCAGGCCGTATCTACATCGATCCATTCGCCATCGGCGAGCGCCGGCATCCGATAGAGCCCGCTACCGCCGATAAGTCCGAGCCGGTTAGTGGTCATTGCTGGCTATTCTCCTGCGATGATGCGGGAAATGAAAAAGGGCCGCCCGGCTTCGCCGGACGGCCCTTTTTCATCGAGCCGTACAAGCTCAGTGCTTAATGCCCGCCCAGATGTTCCGGTAGGACAGATAGGCCAGCGTCGTCGCGATCAGCAGGAAGATGATCACGGCCAGACCAGTCCGATGACGCGCTTCGAGCTTCGGTTCGGCGCTCCAGGTCAGGAATGCCGCGACGTCCTTCGCCATCTGGTCAACGGTCGCCTTGGTGCCGTCGGCATATGTCACCTGTCCGTCAGCCACGAGTGGTGGCGGCATCGCGATGTTGAGGTTTGCGAAATAAGGGTTGTAGTGAAGCGACGGCGGCGTCTTCGAGTCCGGGAACTTCTTGATCAATTCCGCCGGCTGCGGCTGGAAACCGGTCAGCAGCGAATAGACATAAGCCGGGCCATCGTGACGCGCCTTCGTCATCAGCGACAGATCCGGCGGCAGTGCGTTGTTGTTCGCCGCGCGTGCAGCGACCTCGTTCGCGTAAGGCGTCGGGATCTTGTCGGCAGGCGTGCCCTTGCGGGTCGCCGGCTCGCCGGTTTCGGGGTTGATCGAGGGAACCTCGGTCGCCCAGCCCTTGGCGATCGCCTTCACCTCGGGATCGGTGAACCCGAGATCCGTCAGGTCACGGAAGGCGACCTGGTGGAGCGAATGGCAGGCCGAGCAGACTTCCTTGTAAACCTGGAAGCCGCGCTGCAGCTGCTGTCGGTCGAACTTGCCGAACGGCCCGTCGGAGGCGAACGATACTTCCTTCGGGTGAAGATGGAACTCGTGCTCGGCGGTCGGCTGCGGCGGCTCGCTGACATAGGCAACGGCGCCCATGATCAGCGAGTAGAGCAGGATACCGGCAAAGCCGAGGCCTACGAGGAATGCGATGGGACGAACCATGGTCTCTATATCCCCTTTAGGCCTGCGTGCTCGTCGAGAGCGTTGCGCCGCCCTTCCCTTCCAGCACCGCCTCGGTGATCGAGTTGGGCAGCGGCAGCGGACGCTCCATTCGCGACACGATCGGCAGGATGATGAGGAAGTGCGCGAAATAATAGGCGGCGGCGAGCTGCGAGATCATCACATAGGGCTCTTCCGCGGGCGATCCGCCGCAATAGCCCAGTACGATCACGTCGGCGCACAGCAGCCAGAAGAACTTCTTGAAAGCCGGGCGATAATTGCCCGAGCGCACCGGCGACTTGTCAAGCCACGGCAGGAAGAACAGCAGCAGGATCGCCGAGAACATCGCAACCACACCGAGCAGCTTGGCCGGAATGCCGAAGATGTTGAAGGTGAAGGCGCGAAGGATCGCGTAGAAGGGCCAATAATACCATTCGGGCACGATGTGCGCCGGCGTCGAGAGCGGATTGGCCGGGATATAGTTATCCGGGTGGCCGAGCGCGTTCGGCGCGTAGAACAACACCAGGCAGTAGAGGATCAGGAACACGCCCAGTCCGAAACCATCCTTGGCGGTGTAATAGGGGTGGAACGGAACCGTGTCCTGCGGACCCTTCACCTCGATGCCGGTCGGATTGCTCGATCCGGGGATATGCAGCGCCCAGATGTGCAGGATGATGACACCCGCGATCACGAACGGCAGCAGATAGTGCAGCGAGAAGAAGCGGTTCAGCGCGGCGTTGTCCGGCGCGAAGCCGCCCAGCAGCCAGGTCTGGATCGGCGTGCCGACGATCGGGATCGCGCCGAACAGGCCGGTGATCACCTTGGCGCCCCAGAAGCTCATCTGCCCCCAGGGAAGCACATAGCCCATGAAGCCGGTGGCCATCATCAGCAGGTAGATCACGAGGCCGAGCAGCCACACCATCTCGCGCGGCGCCTTGTACGATCCGTAATAGAGGCCGCGGAAGATATGGAGATAGACCACGATGAAGAAGAAGCTCGCGCCGGTGGCGTGCGCGTAGCGCAGCATCCAGCCCGAGTTCACGTCGCGCATGATGTGCTCGACCGAGTCGAACGCCACCGCGCCGTTGGCGGCATAATGCATCGCCAGGATGATGCCCGTGATGATCTGGATGCCCAGCGCCGCGCCCGAAAGCACGCCGAAGTTCCAGAAATAATTGAGGTTGCGCGGCACCGGATAGCCAGCGCCGATCGCGTTATAGACAAGACGCGGCAGCGGAAGCCGCTCGTCGAGCCATTGCGTCAGCGGATGCTTAGGCGCGTAATGATTTGCCCAGGGGAAGCTCATGTCGTTCTACCTCAGCCCACTGCCACGACGGTGTCGGATTTGAAGGCGTATTTCGGCACTTCGAGATTCTTCGGCGCCGGGCCTTTGCGGATGCGCGCTGCGGTGTCGTAGGTCGAGCCATGACAAGGGCAGAAATAGCCGCCGAACTCGCCCTTGATCTCGCCTTCGCCGGCCCCCAGCGGGACGCAGCCGAGATGGGTGCAGACACCCATCGTGATCAGCCACTGCTTCTTGCCGCCGACAGTACGCTGCTCGAGCGTCTGCGGATCGCGCAGCGAAGCCGGGTCCACCTTGTCGGCAGCGGAGATTTCAGCCGCGGTCAGGTGCCGCACGAACAGCGGCTGCTTGCGGAAGATCGTCTTGATCGCCTGGCCTTCCTTGATCGCCGAGAGATCGACCTCGATCGACGCCAGAGCGAGCACGTCGGCCGAAGGATTCATCTGATTGATCAGGGGTAGCAAGACCGTCGCGGCGCCGACGCCTGCGAAGCTCACTGCCGCTATGTTAATGAAATCACGGCGACGGACGCCGTCTCCGGCTTCTTCGCCGGGTGTATCTATATGTTCGAGCGTCGCCATTCCGGAACCCTTGCGCTGCCACGATGCTGGCGCGTGCGACGAAGGTAAGAGCGTACTGCCATTGCCCCCTGCGCATGCGCGACCGCCCGCAAAATCCCCGGCGGCTGCGCGCTGATAGCGCCGGTTCGTCGGCTTTGCCAATCCCATTTCACGATTATTGCCGCATCGCGATACATTCGCATATCAGCGGCAGCATGCGGATCGCCCTATACCAGCCGGATATCGCCGGAAACGTCGGCACAATTCTTCGCCTTGCGGCCTGTCTCGGCGTCGCCGTTGACATCATCGAGCCCTGCGGATTCGCCTTTTCGGACCGGGGCCTGAAGAGGTCCGGTATGGATTACGCCGCCGACGCGGAGGTTGTCCGCCATGCCGATTGGGAGGCGTTCGACGCCAGCAGGCGGGGCCGCATCGTGCTTCTGTCGACCCGCAGCGACCAGACGCTCGTCAGTGCACGCTTTGCTCCCGACGATATATTGCTGCTCGGATCCGAAGGCGCGGGCGTGCCGCCCAGCGTCCACGACCGGGCAGGTCTGCGTGTGCGCATTCCGATGCGCCCTGGGTTCCGGTCCTTGAATGTCGCGGTCTCGGCTGGCATCGCGCTCGCCGAAGCGCTGCGACAAACCGAAGGATGGCCCGAATGACATTGCAACTCGATGCGGATCAAGCGGCGGCACGGGCCTGGTTCGAGTCGCTGCGCGACCGTATCTGCGCCGAGTTCGAGGCGATCGAGGCCGAGGCCGGCGGCGATGCGCGTTTCGCCTACACGCCCTGGAACCGCGACGGCGATCCCGAAGCGAAGGGCGGAGGCGGCGTCCAGGGGCTGATGAAGGGCCGCGTGTTCGAGAAGGTCGGGGTCAATGTCTCGACCGTCGGCGGCGCCTTCGCACCCGAATTCGCCGGCACCATACATGGCGCGGGCGCCGACAATCCGGGGTTCTTCGCGACCGGAATCAGCCTCGTCGCCCATATGGCCAATCCGCATGTTCCTGCGGTACACATGAACACGCGCTTCCTCATTACCACCAAGCGCTGGTTCGGCGGCGGCGCGGACCTCAACCCTCCACTCCCCTACGCCGCCGATACCGAAGCCTTCCACGCGCGCCTGAAGCTCGCCTGCGATGCGCACGGAGCCGACTATTACGAGCGCTTCAGCAAGTGGGCCGACGACTATTTCTGGATTCCGCACCGCCAGGTCCATCGCGGCGTAGGTGGCATTTTCTACGATCATCTCGACTGCGAGGCACCAGCCGAATTCGATGCCAATTTCGCCTTCACGCGCGATGTCGGCGAAGCCTTTCTAGATATCTTTCCGAAGATCGTGCGCGCCCGCATGGCGATGACTGCAACCGAAGACGACCGCCGCCGCATGCTCGCCTTCCGGGGTCGATATGCCGAGTTCAACCTCGTCTATGACAGGGGAACGTCCTTCGGCCTGAAAACCGGCGGCAATATCGACGCGATTCTGATGAGCCTGCCGCCTGTGGCGACATGGGAGTAGCAGTCCGGTCTCCCTATCTCCCAAGGGAGCAGGAATAAACGCAATGCCGCTAACGCCGGTCCCTCCGCACATGATCGCGACGATCGTTACATCTCTGGAGATGCGCGAGCGGCCTAAGGCGCGGATGCTGCCGGCGGCGCCGTTCCGGCTGACGCGCTGGAAGCAGCCCGGCGTTGCGAAATACCAGGCGCTGTTCCGCAGGATTGGCGAACCCTGGATGTGGTTCTCCAGGCTGGTCATGCCCGAAACCGACTTGCTCGCCATCATCCATCATCCCGCGGTCGAAATCTATGCCGTGGAAGATCGGCGCGGGATCGAGATCGGGCTGCTGGAACTCGACTTCAGAAAGCAAAGCGAGGTGGAGATCGGCTTTTTCGGGTTCGTCACCGAGTTGACCGGCAAGGGCCATGGCAACTGGCTGATGGCGCAGGCGCTGTCACTGGGCTGGCGCAACGGCATCAACCGGATGTGGGTTCATACCTGTACGCTGGATCACCCCGGCGCGCTGGGCTTCTACCGGCGGCACGGCTTCATCGCGTTCGAGCGCGCGGTCGAGACCTTCGCGGACCCGCGACTGGCAGGCGTTCTACCGCGCGAGGCATCCCCGCACATCCCGTTGCTCGATCAGGACATTGCGATCCGGCGGTAGATCAGCGCGATATATACCGCCATCACCAGCGACAGCATCGCCTGCAAGCCGGCACTGATCAGCGTCCGGACGACCATCAGCAATTCTCCGTCGCTGACCGCCAGCTTGAGCAGCTGGACTAATGAGCCGATCACGAGCAGGTCGACCACCGCCACCATGATCTGCAGGAAGATGAACAGCACCCAGAAGCCCGCGAAGCGCAGCGCATTGTCGCGGCCAAGCGACCAGATGCGGCGGAGCGCCTCCGCGGTGCCAAGCTGCTCCATGGCCAGCACCGGCGCTGCGACCAGCATCCGCACCATGATCACCAGCATTGGAATGATGATCAGCAAGGAGAACATAGTGGACATCGCCGGGGACGCAGGGTTCGAGCCGAACGAGATGGCGCCGAGCGTGCCCGCAGTTACGACACCGATGGCGATGACGATCCAGATCGACATGACGACGAGACCCGCCAGCAGCGCCGCCGGCGCCCGCTTGAGCGCACCCAGCAGCGCCTCTCCGACGCTGATGCCCGGCACCAGCACGATCAACGACACCGCCAGATACCCATAGATCGCCAGAATCATCGCCGGCAGGACGAGCAGCATCTGGGCGTTCGCGCTCCCGGCGCCGGCGGTGGTGCGCATCGCCGGGGCGCTGGCGATGGCTAGGGCCAGCAAAATCTGCATCGGTCCGAAGATCGCCAGGCCCACCGGGATCAGCAGTGCGCTCTCCCGGCGCAAAAAGGCTATCGTCTCTTCCCAGACGGTCCCGAGCGAGAAAGCGGTCATTCGATTGCAAATCCCCAGACAGAACATCCTCGCCTATCCTGCCGGGCCCGTTCTGCGCAATCGCCTCGCTCTTGATCGTGCGAGAAAATAGGCATTAAGCGGATAGCATGACGATCGATCACGATGCGATCGAGTGGCGGGTATCCCCCGGCCTCTCCCCCTATGCCGAAACGCTCGCCGAGATGGAGGCGCGGGCCGCGGCAATTCGTGCCGGCGAAGCGCGTGAGCTGATCTGGCTGATCGAGCATCCGCCACTCTACACCGCCGGCACCAGCGCCGCGACCGACGAACTGCTCGTTCCAGACCGGTTTCCGGTGTTCAAGGCGGGGCGGGGCGGCCGCTATACCTATCATGGCCCCGGGCAGCGGGTCGGCTATGTGCTGCTGGATCTCGAGAAAAGAGGCCGCGATGTGCGGCGCTTCGTGTCGGGGATGGAGGCGTGGCTGATCGCCGCTCTCGCAGACTTCGGGATTGCGGCGCGCAGCGAGCCAGGGCGGGTCGGCATCTGGACCGGCCAGGGCGCCGACGAGGCCAAGATCGGCGCGATCGGCGTTCGCGTCCGACGGTGGGTCAGCTTCCATGGCTTCTCGCTCAACGTGGATCCCGATCTGTCGCACTTTTCGGGCATCATACCCTGTGGCTTGGGCGATTTCGCAGTGACCAGCATGGCCCGGCTCGGCGTTTCACCGGACATCGGCGCGGTCGATGCGGCGCTGCGGCGCCATTTCCCGGATATGCTCGCGGGGCTGTGCCGCAGCGCATCCGTCGCTTGAGTGGCCGAGTCGTTCCCTGTATCTTGAAGCAAATCAGCAAAAATCAGGGAGTTCCTCATGAACCGTCCGATCCACATCATCCTCTCCGGCAGCCTCATCCTGGCGGCCGCCGTCGCCCTTTCAGCCTGCGGGAAGAAAGCGGGCGACAGCGACACCAATGTCGTAGAGATGAATGCCAGCGACGGATCGATGAACGATATGACCGTCGTCGAGAGCGCAACGCTCGACCAGGCAGGCGGCGCGGTGTCGGCTGACAATGCGGTGGCTGTCGATAACGGCGCCGATGTCGGTAATGCGAGCAACGCGGAATAAGAGGGGACGATCAGGCGGGGGCGCTTAGATTTTGTCCGGGAGAGGTAGAATGGCGTTCCGATGGCTGGGTTTGGCGGCGGCTGGCATGATGGCGATCGGCCAGGCCGGTCCGGCATCCGCCTATTTGTTCTGGGTCCAACCCAATTTCCAGGGCGGGCCGGTAAACGGCGACGAGCCGGGTCTTGGCATGGAAATGCCGAAGGCGACGCCTGCGGAGCTGCGGGCGCACATGTTGTGGAACATGCGCGCCGGGCTCAACGTCGCAGCTCTGCAATGCCAGTTCTCGCCGATGCTGCTGACCGTCCCCAACTACAATGATCTACTGTCCAAGAACGCCGTCGAGCTCAATGCCGCCTACAAGACGCTGAACGCCTATTTCAAGCGCACCGGCGGCAAGGCGTGGCAGAAGGCGTTCGATCAATATACCACCCGGACGTATAACGGCTTCTCGACGATGCACGCCCAGCTCGGCTTCTGCGAGACGGCGAGCGCCATCGGGCGAGACGCACGCAAGCTGGGCCGCGGCAATCTCACGCAGCTCGCTGTCGATCGGATGCGGGAATTCCGCAACAGCCTGATCCCCGTCGGTGACATGATGCACGCCCAGCGTTGGATCTCGGTTTCGGTGCAGCCGCCATCGATGGTCAAGGAATGCTGGACCCGCAAGGATCAGCTGAAGGCCGTTTGTGCACCAGCGGGATACCAGCAGGCGAGCACGAACCCGCAGGTTTCTGGCTAACGGGTTCCGGGCGTCCTACCTGATACCCACGACCTTGTGAGTCTGCGTCGACAGCCGCCATCGCGGATGTCGCAGGACGAATGCGATAGCGGCTTCGCGGGCGCTGGCGAGATCCGGACCGTCCATCGGCTGGATCAGCAGATGCTCGAAATCCCAGCTTTCGAATTCCTGCGGATCGAGACCGACCTGCGGCCAGACCAGCTTGAGCTCATTGCCTTTGCGCAGCACCACATCGGTACCCGACTTGGGACTGACGCAGATCCAGTCGATGCCCGGCGGCGGCGATTGCGTGCCGTTGGTCTCTACCGCCGTTTCGAATCCACGCGCCTTCAACGCCGCTATCAGCGCGGCATCGACCTGCAGCAGCGGCTCGCCGCCGGTCATCACCATGAACGGCGCGTCAAAATCCCCCCACAACGCCTCGGCGCGATCCGCCAGCGCATCCGCATTGGGATAGCGACCGCCATTGTCGCCATCGATGCCCACGAAGTCGGTATCGCAGAATGTGCATTGCGCGCCGGCGCGATCTTCCTCGCGGCCGCTCCATAGATTGCAGCCGGCGAAGCGCAGGAACACCGCGCGCCGCCCGACCTGCATGCCTTCGCCCTGCAGCGTCAGGAACATCTCCTTGACGGCATAGCTGCCCATCAGGCGTACACTGTGGGATCGTGCAGCCCCGCTTCGGCGAAGCCCTTGGCGCGCAAGCGGCAGCTGTCGCACAACCCGCAATGGAGCCCCTCCGGGGTCGGATCGTAGCAGGACCAACTCATCCCGGCGTCCAGCCCGAGCCGATCGGCCTCGCGGGCGATGTCGGCCTTAGTCAGATGCTGGAGCGGCGCGTGGATGGTGAAGCCCTGCCCCTCCACCCCCATGCGCGTCGCGAGGTCGGCGAGCTGCTGGAAAGTTGCGATGAACTCGGGCCGGCAATCCGGATAGCCCGAATAATCGAGCGCGTTCACGCCGAGGAAGATGTCGCGCGCGCCGGTCGCCTCCGCGAAACCGAGCGCCAGCGACAGGAAGATCGTGTTGCGGGCCGGCACATAGGTGACGGGGATGCCAGGTTCGACGCCGTCCTTCGGCACCGCGATATCGTCGGTCAGCGCCGATCCGCCAAAAGCCCGCAGATTCAGCGGCAGGGTAACGTGCCGCACGATGCCGAGCGCCGTTGCGACGCGCCTCGCCGCTTCGAGTTCGACGCGATGGCGCTGGTTGTAGTCAATCGTCAGCGCCGCCAGCTCGAACCCCCGCTCGCGGGCAAGCCCCGCCGAAACCATCGAGTCGAGACCGCCCGACAGCAGCACGATCCCCCGGCGGCCTACGGTGTTCCCATTGTCAGACATGGCGCGCGCTTAGGGGATTTTTTCGCGGGGGTCTATGGTCGAACCCGCCGATCCATGCCCCCTCGGCGTATGTTCCGGCTTGTAAACGACGAGAGATGGCAAAAAGAATTTCTGACGATCTCCCATGTTCGTATATGCATAGGGCGACGTCGGCTCGGGAAGCCGATGCACGAGGGGGGATGCTATGACCTACTGCATCGGCATAATGCTCCGTCAGGGGCTGATCATGATCGCCGACACCCGCACCAATGCCGGGATCGACAATATCTCGACCTACCGCAAACTCCATGTGCTTGCCGATAACGACCAGCGGCTCTGCGTGGTTGCGAGCGCCGGCAATCTGTCGGTCACCCAGCTTGTTCTCGGCATGCTAGCGGAAGGGCTGCCGCCGCTCGGCACCGACGACGCTCCGCGCAAGATCGAGCATATGCCGACCATGTTCCGCGTCGCCCAGCTTGTTGGCGAGGCGGTGATGGCGGCCGGTCGCCAGCTCAAGCCCGCTCTGCACGCTGCGGGCGTCTCATCCGGAATCTCGTTGCTGCTCGGCGGCCGGATCGGCGACGGGCAGCCCCAGCTCTTCCTGATCTACGACGCCGGCAACTTCATCGAATGCCAGCGCGACAGCCCTTTCTACCAGATCGGCGCCACCCAATATGGCAAGCCCATCCTCGATCGCGCGATGAACTTCGAAAGCTCGATCGACGAAGCGGTCAAGGTCGGCCTGCTGTCCTTCGATTCGACGATCCGGTCCGACAAGTCCGTCGGCCTCCCGTTCGATGTGATGGTGATCCGCGCCGATCCGAAGCTGCCGGTGATCACGCGACGGATCGAGATCGACGATCCCTATATGCGCAATTTGTCGGCGCGCTGGTCCGTGGTTCTCAACGAAGGTCGCGCCGCGATCCCGGATCCGCCTTTCCTCGCCGACGAAGAAGGCACGCACGATGGCGATGTCGTGGCGCTGAAGTCGGCAAGCTGAACAGGCAAAAAGTGGGCCGCCCGAGAGCGGCCCAGTGAGGCTGTGAAGCCTGCTAAGGGAGGAAAATGTGCCTTAAGGGGAAGGCACGATTCGCTTCTAGCCGGCGGGGATAAATAAATCCTTAACCAGCTGGCGGGATCCGGAAACCAGGGCCTATTTCGCGGCGGTCTGAGCGGTACAACCGCCGACCCGACGTGCTTGCGCCGAATAATCGAACGGCGCGTTATGGGCGATGCCCTGAGTCTGGATCGTCGCCTGTGTCGGCGATTGGACACGCACCGTGGTGCGACCCCAGCCGGTGCGCTGGCAGCTGTAATGAACCGTCGAACTCCTGGGCTCGTTCGCGATCACGAAGCGCGAGCAGCCCGGCTGGTCATGCTCGATCTGCACCAGCCGGATCTGGTCGGTGATGCACATCAGCTTCGGCGAACTGCCCTTGACGTCGAGCTGCCACAGTCCGCTTTCAAGCTGCTTGAGCGCAGCGAGCGACAGCTCCGGCAAGGCAGCCACCGGCGGGGCGATGGCGGCTGGCGCGGCTATCGTCTGCGACGCCGCCAACATCAGACCAACGGTCGCCACCCTCAATGCGAAACTCATCATCGCCCTCTCGTCGCCATGGAGTACTCGATTCGTCAACCGCACCGCGCAGCATAGCCAAGTTCGACCGACGGTCGTTATCATACGATCGGTACATGAACGGCTGAAGACGGCTGTGATGTGCGCCACTCAGGCGATCGAACTCAGCGCCAGCGAAAAGCGTCTTGCGCAGAACTCGCAATCGACGTGGATCTCGCCCTGGGTGTCAGCCATTTCGGCACGATCCTCGGGCGGAAAGCGGGTGATCACGCCACGGATATGGTCCGGATCGCAGCGGCAGCCGCGGGCCAGCGACACCGCAGCCATGGTGCGCACCTCGTCCTCCTCGTTGAACAGCCGCCACAGCAAGGTTTCCAGCCGCAGGTCGGCGTCGGTCAGTTCGGCGAGCGTCAGCGTCTGGCCCAGCGCGCGGACATGGTCCCATTCGGGATGGTCGAGGCGGGTATGAATTCGATCCCGGCCCTCTTCGCCTTCGGGCAGGTGCTGAATCAGGATCCCACCGGCGACATGGCGGCCATCCGGCAGGCGCCGGCTCGCGAGCCTGACCAGGCTCGGCAGCTGTTCGGACTGGCTGAAATAGCTTTCGGCGGCTTCGGCAAGCGATCCGCCCTCGATCGGCACGATCCCCTGATAGCGTTCGCCGGTGATCGCCTGGTCGAAGGTGATGGCGAGATAGCCCTTGCCGAACAGCGCGAACAACGAAGGATCGGCCGGCATCTCCGCCAGCCGCTCCGGATCGTGGCGGATATAACCACGCATCTCGCCGCCCTTGTAATCCGCGACCATCAGCTGGACCGCTCCGCCCTCGGCCTGCGCCTGCAGCGTCAGCTGGCCCTCGTCATGCTTCAGCGTCGAACCCAGCAGGGCCGCCAGCACCAGTGCCTCGCCAAGCAGCTTTTCGATCACCGGAGGATAGCCGTGTGCGCCCAGGATCACGTCGAGCATCGGCCCAAGCCGTGCCAGCCGGCCGCGGGCGTGACGCTCGGGAATCGTGAAGCCCAGCGCGATGTCGAGATCGTTACGTTTGGAAGCCAAGACCAATCCCCATCGTCACCCTGAACTTGTTTCAGGGTCCACTCCTCCACAAGCACCGTCCGGGAGGAGGATGGGTGGATGCTGGAGCAAATTCAGCACGGCAGGTAAGGATTTCAAGCCCCAACCCGTCGGTCACAATTTCCCCAGGCACCAGAGCAGCACTGCCTTCTGGGCGTGGAGCCGGTTCTCGGCTTCGTCCCAGATCAGCGATTGCGGTCCATCGATCACCGCCTCGACCACCTCCTCGCCGCGATGCGCAGGGAGGCAGTGGAGGAAAGCAGCGCCCGGCGCAGCCCGCGCCATCAAGGCCTCAGTCACCTGGAAAGGCATCATCGCCGCCAGCTTCGCTTCGGCATGCGCCTGGCCCATCGAAATCCACGTGTCGGTAACGACGACATCGGCGCCACTCGCAACCTCCACGGCATCGCGCGAGAAGCCTATGTCGCCACCCCGCGCTTTCGCGGCCGCGACCACTGCTGGATCGGGATCATAGCCGTCGGGACAGCCGACGCGCACAGGGAAGCCGAGCAGGCTCCCTGCCTCGATGATCGAATGCAGCACGTTGTTGCCGTCGCCGAGCCATGCCCATTTGAGCCCCTCGACCGTCCCCTTATGCTCGAGCACGGTCAGCAGGTCCGCCATGATCTGGCACGGATGCGAATGATCGGTGAGGCCGTTGATCACCGGCACCTCGGCATATTTCGCAAGGTCGGCGATCTTGCGGTGATCGTCGGTCCGAATCATGATCGCGTCGACATAGCGGCCGAGCACGCGCGCGGTATCGGCGATCGTCTCGCCGCGGCCGAGTTGCATGCTGCCGGCGTCCATCACGATCGTCGTGCCGCCGAGCTGGCGCATCGCCATGTCGAACGACACGCGCGTCCGCGTCGAGTTCTTCTCGAAGATCATCGCCAGCGTATAGCCCGCCAGCGGCGCATCCTTGTCCACCGTGCCTCTGGGGAAGCCCCTGCGGGCATCCTTGCGAGCCTTAGCGGCATTCAGCATGGCGCTTAGCCCGTCAGGGCCGGCATCGGTGAGATCGATGAAATGCCGGGTCATTGGGCCGACGCGTATGACCGCGCCCCCGCCGACAGCTTTTCGATACACTCGGCGATATGGCTTTCCTCGATCACCAGTGGCGGCAGGATACGGACGACATTCTCGCTCGCCGACACCGTCAGCAACCCGTGATTGTCGCGCAGATGCGCCACGAAATCGCGCGCCTCGGCTCCATCCTTCAATTTGATGCCGAGCATCAGGCCCACTCCGCGCACGCTGCCGAACAGCGTGTCGTGGTTGGGGATGAGCTGTTCGAGGCTCTGGCGCAGCCGATCCCCCATCTTCCGGACATTGGCGAGGAACGCGTCGTTGACCGCGATCTCGAACACGGCTTCGCCCGCCGCTATCGCCAGCGGGTTGCCGCCATAGGTCGAGCCATGGGTGCCGAACACCATGCCTTTCGCGGCTTCCTCGGTCGCCAGGCAGGCGCCGAGTGGGAAGCCCCCGCCGATGCCCTTGGCCACCGCCATGATATCGGGCGTAATGCCATATTGCTCATGGGCGAAGAAGGTGCCCGTCCGGCAGTAGCCGCACTGGACCTCGTCGAGGATCAAAAGCAGCCCCTGCTCGTCGCAGATCTGGCGGAGACCCTGCAGGAACTCCGGTGTTGACGGCGTCATGCCGCCCTCGCCCTGGATCGGCTCGACCAGGAAGCCCGCAGTGGTCGCGTCGACGGCAGCGCGCGCCGCCTCCAGGTCGTTGAACGTCACCACCTCGAAACCGGGCAGCAGCGGCTCGAAGCCCTCACGCATTTTCGGCTGGTTGGTGGCCGAGATCGTGCCGAGCGTCCGGCCGTGGAAGGCGCTGGAGAAGCTGATGATCTTGGTCCGCTCGGGCGCGCCGTTGACATAATGATAGCGGCGCGCGGTCTTGATCGCGCACTCGACCGCTTCGGCGCCCGAATTGGTGAAGAACACCGTGTCGGCGAAAGTCTTGTCGACCAGCTTCTGCGCGAATGCCTCGCCCTGAGGGCTGCCGTAGAGATTGGAGACATGCATCAGCGTCGCAGCCTGATCGGCGATCGCCTTCACCAGCGCCGGATGGCCATGGCCGAGCATGTTGACGGCGATGCCTGCGGCGAAATCGAGATAGCGCTCGCCGCCTTCACCGATCAGATAGCAGCCTTCGCCTCGCACCGGACGCACGCCGCACCGCGGATAAACCGGCATGAGCGGGGTGATGGTCATGGCAAAACTCCCTTTTTCCTCTGATCGCTGTTGAACTGTCCCGGAAACGCAAAAAGGCGGCCATTCCGGCCGCCTGTCGGAGCGCGCATATAGTGAAGTGGCACCACGCTCGTCAAACGCTTCGTCGCATCGCGCTGGGCACGTTAACCGGGTGCTGATAAAATCGGCTGAAAATCCCATAAATCCCGAACTATCATAGGTCGTCGATGCGTCGCCTGCTGGCCCTGTCCTTGCTCTCCATTCTCGCACCTACCGCGCCGCTCGGCGCGCAGGGCATCGTCGTGTCGCCGCTGTTCGGCACCGAGCTGCGCTATGAGCAATATTCGGCCGAGCGGCTGTTGAGCCCGGAGGACGCGATCCTGATCCGCGCCCGGCCCGGCCTGGGTCTTTCGGCCGGCCCCTGGTCGATCGCCGCGGTGAGCGACGCCGCGGTAACGGTCCGGCGCAACGAGACCAGCGCGACCACCGGCGGGGTGCCGATTCGCCCCGATGCGGTGCAGGTCGACGAGCTGCGGCTCGACTATCGCGGCCTGCCGAAGACCGAGATCAGCCTTGGCCGGCAGCATCTGGCGATCGCCGATCCGGCGATCACCGGCGACCGTGACGGCCAGCAGACCTTCGATGCCGCGCGCTTGCGGTGGAGCGGCCTGCCCGGGCTCAGCGCCGACCTCGCCTATGCCTGGTCGAGCAGCAGCCTGTGGGCAGCGTCGCAGGGGCCGCTGCCGGCGACGGTGCCGGGCGAGAATATCTTCGCGCAGCTCAACTGGACCAGCGGCCTCGGCACGCTGAGCGGCTATGCGTACCAGATCGACCAGCGCGACACCGCGCAGAGCGATTTCCGGCTGCTCAACCAGGTCTATGGCGCCCGCTTCACCGGCAATCGCCGCATCGGCGAGGACGTCAGGCTCGCCTACTCGCTGGGCTTCGTCCGCCAGACCGGATCGCTCGCCAATGCGGTCGCCCGGATGCCGACCTACTGGCAGATCGGCAATCGCCTCGACCTTGGCGACCTGACCGCGTCACAGATCAGCTATCGCCGCTTCGCCGCCAACGGCATCAGCACGCTCAACGGCAACACGCTGAGCCTCGCGACCAGCGCCACCCGCGGCAAGCTGACGCTGGGCGCGGCGTACAAGGACTTCCGGCCGCTGCCGGAGAGCGGCGCGATTCCGACGCAGGACCTGCGGATTTCGATGGGGCTGATCTTCTAGCATTCCAAACTTGTACTCGTCGCCCCAGCGAAGGCTGGGGCCCATGTCTCTCGTCCTCGAGATGTCGCCGCGGAAGGAAACAGACATGGACCCCAGCCTTCGCTGGGGCGACGAATGGAGGTGGCAAACCACTCCAATCGTTGGAACGCCGGCCTTCCCCGCTGGTTGAGTCCAGCGAGAGGAGAGAGCGATGGAACGCGACAATCCGAACATCTCGACCGAGAACCAGCCCAAGGGCTCGGCGCATAATTTGAGCGATACGCTCGATCGCACCGCCGGCGACAGCCGCGACTATCATGAGGGCGGCGACAAAGGCCGCGAGGCGGAGGCGGAGCGCATCGGCGAGAAGCCCGACAGCATGACCGCCAATATCGACGACAAGGGCAATCCGATACCGCCGCCAGGAGGCCCGCGATGAATGGCGACACCAGGCGCGGCGACAGCAAGCCGGGCGATAACGAGGAGCCCGACAACCAGGGCCAGTCGACCCCCAAGCCCGCGGAGGGCGACGACGCGACGCCGCCGCCCAACGAAGGCTCCCCAAAAGGCTAGCATCCTTGCCGCGACCGGCGCGTACCGCTAAGGCGCGCCGGTCATGCAGTATGTCAGCACCAGGGGCGACGCGCCCCGTCTCGGATTCGAAGATGTAACGCTCGCGGGGCTCGCCTCCGACGGAGGGCTTTACGTACCCGAACATTGGCCCAGCTTCAGCACGGCCGAGATCGCGGCGTTGCGCGGCCTCTCCTATGTCGACACGGCGGTCGCGGTGATGCGGCCGTTCGTCGCGGGCGCGCTCGACGACGCGGCGCTCAGGAGCCTGTGCGAGGCCGCCTATGGCCGCTTCGCCCATGCCGCGGTGGTGCCGCTGAAGCAGCTCGATCATCGCCAATGGCTGCTCGAACTGTTCCACGGCCCGACGCTGGCGTTCAAGGATGTCGCGCTCCAGCTGCTCGGCCTGCTGTTCGAGCGCTTCCTGGCCGACCGCGACACCCACCTGACCGTGATCGGCGCGACCAGCGGCGACACCGGATCGGCCGCGATCGACGCGCTGGCCGGCCGCGCGAAGGTCGACATCTTCATGCTCCACCCCAAGGGCCGGGTGTCGGATGTCCAGCGGCGGCAGATGACGACGGTGCTGGCGCCGAACGTCCACAATATCGCGATCGAGGGCAGCTTCGACGACGCCCAGGCGCTGGTGAAGGCGATGTTCGCGGACCGGCCGTTCGCGAGCCGCTTCAACCTGTCGGCGGTCAATTCGATCAACTGGGCGCGGCTGATGGCCCAGATCGTCTATTATTTCTACGCCGCCGTCCGGCTCGGCGCGCCCGAGCGCCCGGTCGCCTTCTCGGTGCCGACCGGCAATTTCGGGGACGTGTTCGCGGGCTATGTCGCGGCGAAGATGGGCCTGCCGGTCGCGAAGCTGATCGTCGCGACCAACGTCAACGACATCCTCCACCGCGCGCTCTCCGCCGGCGACTATTCGGTCGGCTCGGTGACGGCCACCGCCGCGCCCTCGATGGACATCCAGGTCAGCTCGAACTTCGAGCGGCTGCTGTTCGACCTGCATGGCCGCGACGGTGCCGGCCTCGCCGCGTCGATGCAGGGCTTCGAGACGAACAAGCGCTACAGCCTGCCGCAGGCGATGCGCGACGAGTCGAGCGCGCTGTTCAGCAGTGCGCGGATCGATCCCGACCGAATGCAGCTGGCAATGCGCTGGGCGCACGACCGCGCCAATGAGGTGATCGACCCGCACAGCGCGATCGGCCTGGCCGCGGCGCAGGATGCCGCGCTCGATCCGGATATCCCGGTGGTCACGCTGGCGACGGCACACCCCGCCAAGTTCCGCGACGCGGTCGAGCGCGCGACCGGCGTCCGCCCGTCGCTGCCGTCGCGCATCGGCGCGCTGTTCGAGCGCGAGGAGCGTTATGCGACCCTCCCCGCCGAGATCGGCGCGATCGAGGCCTTCGTCGCCGACCAGACCGCGGCGGTCGCCTGACCCGCATGTCCGGCCCGCACATTCACCGGTTGGCCAACGGCTTCACCATCGCCGCCGAACCGATGGCCGGCGTGGAGACGATCGCGGTCGGCCTGCATGTCGATTGCGGCGCCCGGCATGAAGAGGCCCGCGCCAACGGCCTGGCCCATCTGTTCGAGCATATGGTGTTCAAGGGCGCCGGCGGCCGTAGCGCGCGGGAGATTTCCGAGGCGGTCGAGAATGTCGGCGGCTATCTCAACGCCTTCACCTCGCGCGACCAGACCGCCTTCCAGGCACGGCTGCTCGCCGAGAATCTCGATCTCGGCGTCGAGCTGATCGCGGACCTGATCCGCAAGCCGCATTTCGATGTTGGCGATCTCGCCCGCGAGAAGGATGTCGTGCTGCAGGAACTGGGCGAGGCCCGCGACCTGCCCGACGACATCATCAACGACCATTTCCACACAACCGCCTGGCCGGGGCAGGCGTTCGGCCGGCCGGTGCTGGGCAGCGAGGATACGATCGCGGCGATCACGGTCGACGACCTGCGCGGCTGGACCCGCAAGCATTATCGCCCGCAGGCCATGGTGCTCGCCGCCGCCGGCAAGATCGACATCGACGCGCTGGTCGCGATGGCCGAGGCGCGCTTCGGCGACATGGAGCCTGCACCGCGCCCGGTTGCCGAAGTCGCGGTTTATGAAGGCGGCAGCTTCGTTGAGAAGCGGCGGCTCGAATCGGCGCACATATTGTTCGGCTATGAGGGCGTCGGCTATTTCGACGCCGATTATTACCCGCTGATGCTGTTCAGCCAGGCGGCCGGCGAGGGCAGCTCGTCGCGGCTGTTCCAGGCGGTGCGCGAGGATCGCGGGCTGGCCTATTCGGTCGGCAGCTCGGTCGCCGCGTGGCGCGACACCGGCATGCTCACCGTCTATCTCGCGACGGCTCGCCGCGAGGCGCAGAACGCCGCCGACCTGTCGCGCGACATCCTGCGCGAGGCGGCGGCATCGCTGACCCCGGTCGAGCTCGCCCGCGCCAAGGCGCAGATCCGCGCGACGATCCTGATGACGCTCGAATCGGTCCAGGGCCGCGCCGATCGCCTCGGCTTCCAGACGCTGGTTCACGGCAAGCCGCTCGATCCCGCGATGATCGTCGCGAAGATCGAAGCCTGCACGCTGGACCAGGTCCGCGCGGTCGGCACCCGCATGCTGGAGGGCCGCGAGACGCTGGCGACGGTGGGGCCGGCGCTGAAGGCGGCGGCGTGAACAACACCGCCGCCGTTCTTCCCCCTCTCCCGCTTGCGGGAGAGGTTGGGTGAGGGTCTTCTTCCTTCTTCCAACGCCGCCAGAATCCGACGCCGAAGCTCGCTGCGCTCGCGCCCTCACCCCAGCCCTCTCCCCGCTTGCGGGAGAGGGGGCAGGAATAGCATGAACCTCCACACCCTCATCACCGAACCCTGGGACGATTACGGCCTCGTCGACTCCGGCCATGGCCGCAAGCTCGAGCGCTATGGCCGCTTCCGCTTCATCCGGCCCGAGCCGCAGGCGATGTGGGCGCCCGCTTCGGACAATTGGGAGGCCGATGGCGACTTCATCGGCGCGTCGGACGAGGATGGCGGCGGCAAGTGGCATCTGTCGCGCGACGTGCCGCGCGGCGGCTGGCACATGCGCTGGGAGGAGGTGCGCTTCACCGCGCAGAACACCCCGTTCCGCCACCTCGCCTTCTTCCCGGACATGGCGCCGCAATGGAGCTGGATGCGCGACCGCACCGGCGAGGGCGACGAGGTGATGAACCTGTTCGGCTATACCGGCGTCGGCACGCTCGCGCTCGCCGCCCGGGGCGCGAAGCTCACCCATGTCGATGCGTCGAAGAAGTCGGTCGACGCCGCCAAGGCCAACGCCTTCCTGAGCGACATGGCCGACCGCCCGATCCGCTGGATGGTCGACGACGCCGCCAAGTTCACCGCCCGCGAAGTGCGCCGCGGCCGCCGCTATGACGGCATCTTCCTCGATCCGCCGAAGTTCGGGCGCGGCCCCGAAGGCGAGGTCTGGCGGCTGGAGGAGCACCTGCCCGCGATGATCGCCAATTGCCGCGCGCTGCTCGACGCCAACTCGAAATTCCTCGTCCTCACCGTCTATGCGATCCGCATGTCGGCGCTGGCGATCGGCGAGCTGCTGGCCCAGGCGATGGCCGATCTCGGCGGCACCGTCGAGGTGGGCGAGATGGCGGTGCGCGAGGAAGCGCGCGGGCTGCTGCTGCCGACCGCGATCTTCGCGCGGTGGCGGCGGGACTGAGCGCCCGGCGCCGCGCCAGGGGCGGCATGGCGGCGATCCGGCCGGCCCTGATGACGGCGACGGCATTGCTGCCGAAAGCCGCTTCCGGGTCGGAATTTCCGGGTGCATGGGGTTGTTCGGCCGTTTTTTTAATTTTTCGGATTTAGCGCCAGTGCCGGCGCCGGTCACGACAGGGCTGTCGATACCCTTGGCGACACCCCTGCCGATCCCGACGCCCGCCAGCATCTGACGGAACGCCGCGGGGCCGGTGGCGCGCAGATAGCGCCGGATCTCGAGGATGCGGGCCGAGTGGATACCATGTTTCCACGCATTGCGATTGCCGCGCGGCGCGCCGCTGCCCTTGCCGCCATGCATCCGGCAGCGCCGGACGCCATGCACCGCCGGCGAGCGACACGCCCCACCCGCCCGCGTCCGCGCGCCGCAGCGGGGTGCGTTGGCGAGGATGTCTGGCTGCATGGGCGTTCGGTCTCCGTGTGGGGGGACGGTCGCCTAGCAGAAGGAGGACGAAAATTCCAGAACAAACATGGAACATTTGGGAAAATCGGGAGACTCCAGATGGTGTAAGGATTATGGCCGCGTATCCGGTAAGGGCCGCCGAGGGGCCGATTTCGGGTTAGTAGCCTTGGGCGGCGGACTCAAAAAGCGGAAGTTCGGCAGGCGACCCTCTCGGTGTAAATGAGATGCCTCTAGCCGTTATATTTGAGGTGGTTCGACAATCGTCATGCTTTCTGCAGTATGCTAGCGATCAGCCGATTCATGGCGGAACCATTTTTGAAATAGTCGAGGAGGTAGTTGCGGGCCTGCTTGTCCATCGCGCGCGATCCCACCGCCGACGACCAAGCCAGCCAGTCCGAACGACCTTCTCGCAGATAGGTTTCTCGCATTTCGGGCAGGCCATAACGCAGATCGGCGATCTCCAAGATTTTGGCCTTGGAGATGTCGGTCGCGCTCTCGTGGCGATAGAGCGCGTTGATGATGTCCGGCGCGCAGGCGGTGTCGAGCAGATAGGCCTCGAGCATCATGCCGAACCAGAAGAGCTGATATTCGCCGATATGGTCGCCTTCGCTGGCCACCTGCAGTACGATGCGCGCAACGCTATCCTTGTCCGAGGCATCGCTACACAGCCCGTAGAAATTCTTGGCGAGGTGTGGGAAGCCTTTGGCGAACAAACCAAGATGCTGCTCGATTCTGGCAACATGGTCGCGCATCACAACCAGGATCAGCTCGGCATCATCCTCGCTCAGATCGCCGACGTTGAGCAGATCGAGGATAAACTCGATCTCGTCTTCGTCCAAGTCCGACGTCCCGTCATCGTCCCCAATCTCGTCCTCGTCATAGTGTGACACGATCAGGTGGCGCCGCCGCTTAAGCAGGCGCTTCTTCAACTCGCTGAGCTGCCCGTCGGCTTCGTCAGTCTGCGGCGTCCCGGCGTTGCGCGTCTTACTCGCATTGACCGAGAGTCCCTTTAGACCCAGCAGTCTCTGCACCTCGGCGAAATCTGCTTTCAGACCGTTGAGGTCGTCGCCGAACAAATAAACGTCATCCATGAAGCGGACGATCCGCTCCGCCCGAACAGTCGACGAATCCTCTATGAACCTCAGGAAATCATTGCCAATCATCTTCGCCGGGTAAAGCCCCTGCGGAAGGCAATCCAACGAACGGCCGGCGTTAATCTCGCGAAAGAATTTACTGAAGGCGACGACATCGGCGGAATCATCCGGACCGAGCGCGGCAAACCAGGCGTGCAGGTCGTGATGGTAAAGCCCGTTGAAGTAGGCGGAGATATCGAAATAAGTGAACTCTTCGGCATAGAAGATACCGGACGCCACGGCCGATTTGAAGTCGGCATAGCTCTTGGAGGGAGAGACCGGCCGACCCAGCTCGAAGCGATAGCCATAATGACGCCGCGAGTCCCGATGAGGCTTGCGAAACTTCTGCCGGTTCTTGTGAACGAGGTGGTAGAGATAATATTCGGCGACAGCATCGAGCTTGACGGTTCGCCGCAGATGGAGCTCATCCTTGTTCGCATAGACGCGGCGCTGGGGCAGGAAATTACCACCTCCGGCCACGATCATCTCTGCATGTGCAAGGAGGTCTTCCGCGCCCAACTCGACCAACACTTTGTTCGTCGTCAGGGGAAACAAGGTTCTCGGCAAATCTTCGAGGAAGAAGTCCGTCGCTGAGTAAGCCTTCTTTATGCCCTTGACAGGCTTCGCCAAGTGATCTGCTCCAACCAAGACGTTCGCCACGTAACCATCGGCGACAAATGCAGCTTGCCTTTATGACCAATCGATACCGAACGGAAGCCCGATGTTCTAGTTTTTGCCCTAATTTAATCTTCGCGACAGCCCTGTCTAAATGTTAAGCGCTTTGTAATCGGGGGATGAAGATGACCAAGAATTATGCGCTGGCGACGTTCTTCGTCGGAATGATTTTTCTGCTGGCGCTCGTATGGCTGCACACCGGCACGGTCACGCCGCCCTCAGGGCCCGATGCCATTTGGTTCAATGCGGGCCTGTTCACGCTGCTGCTAGGTCGCTTCGTCACTGAATATCGATTCACGAAGCCGAACGACGTTTTCCTGAATTGTGTTGCGGTCTTTGTTGGCACCTCCACCCTCGCAGATCCTCCGCTCGCGACATGGTGGGAATCGCTGCGCTGGGGTTCCGCTCTGATCGGGGTGGTCGCTGTCGCCCTGTCCTGGGATCTCGGCGCTGAGGCGCGTCGCGAAGAACGGGTATGGCGATCATTTGTCTATCAATTAGTGGTTTCGCTCGGTCGGGCAGATGTACTGTTTTCCTTGGTCTTCATTCTTGCGCTGGTCAGCTATTTCCGGTTCGACACCGTGGAAACGCAAATCTTCGTCGTCGCTTGGGGCGCTATCCTGCTCGCAGCAAGCCTGAACCTGCCTGCATTGGGGCGGATCGCACGGCGGACCAGCACCTATCCCGACCGCCACATCCTAGGAAGGCCGCACAGTTTTCTCGCGCCGTCGATCGTTTTCTGTCGCCGGATCGGCGACCGCAAACCTAAGCTGCACGATCTTGTCGGATTTACCCAATCCGGCGCCGGTCCCTGTCACTGCCTAGGGATCGTCATCGGTGAGAGATCGTCTGCCAACGAGACGCGTATTGTCGTGGCGCTGGTCCATTGCGCAATCGCAGACTCCCAACTCAACGAGCATTCCCTCATGGTATCGCTCAGCCAGGACGAGCAGGCCGCCTTCACGCCGCCGATCGACGAAGCCGAGCGGCAACGGCTATCGAAGGTGATTGGAACCGTCGCCAAGGGGACGAATATTGCCCAGGTAAAATTCGAGCTGCTCGGGTCGCCGGACATCGCGGCAGGCTCAGTGCTTCGCGTCGGAACGCACAATCAGCCCGTTTTCTACCAAGTGTTCGATGGCGTTATCAACGAGGAGAAAGCCGTCAGCGAAAGCAGTCGCGCATTCGTGGAGGGCGAGGCGGAACAGATCGGTCGATGGGACTCGGCGCGGGGCGGCTTCGAGACGCACGATTGGGTTGCGCGCGAAAGAGCGCCCGTTTATCTCGTCGACAATGAGGCAGAAGTAGCGCCCTATGCGCTGGCAGCGACCGAGATGCAGGTCGGCACCGTGCCGAAGTCGAACTATCCGGTCGTGATCGATGTACATGACGGAGTTCTGTACCATTCGGCCATCCTGGGAGTTACAGGCAGCGGCAAGTCCTTCCTGACGTATGCCTTCATTGAGGATTGCCGAGTCAAAGGAATCAAAGCTGTTTGCCTCGATCCGACTGGCGACTATCAACGCTATCTTGCCTCCGCCGTGATGCTAACAACCCCCGCGGAGCTCAACGCCTTCCTTGCTTCGCCCGACCATTGGATCGCAATTCTCGAGACCGCCACCTGCGCGAAGACTCCGATCGAGACAACCTTCGAGGTAGCAGCAGCCTGCATCAATTGGTGCAAGAAGACGCGGCTGCCAGAGCATATCATCCATCCGGTGCCGCGCATTCTCGTCGTGTTGGAGGAGGCCCATCTCCTCATCCCTGAATGGGGGTTCAACCCACAACAGGATTTGCAGAAAGTCGTCAATCGGACTGCTCAAGTCGTCCTCCAAGCTCGCAAATTCGGCCTCGGATTCCTGATCGTTTCGCAACGAACTGCCAATGTCACGAAAAGCGTCCTGAATCAGTGCAACACGATCGTTTCCTTCCAGGCGTTCGATGAGACCGGCTTCGACTTCCTCAAGAACTATATGGGTCCTTTTCACGTCCGCGCGTTGCCAAATCTTAGGCCTCGACACGGCATACTAGTCGGCAAAGCGTCGCGGTCGCGGCGCCCCCTAATGGTTCACTTCGCTACGCAAAACCGCGAAGTTCAGGCTGCACCAGCGCCGAACATGCCGCTCCAGAACGACGGCGCGGAGGGCTAAGCGAGTGTCGGATACGCGATTAATTCCTCGGAAAGCCTATTCTGGTTTCGCGCGGAGAACGGGGCATCTTCCTCATGGCATCCAACAAGAATCAACATTTCGTGCCGCGCTGCTATCTGCGCGGCTTCACCCGTGACCGCGCCGTAATCCACCTCTTCAATCTCGACCGCCGCCGCGCTATTTCCGCGGCGCCTCTCAAGGGGCAATGCTCGCGCGACTACTTCTATGGTGACGACCTACGGCTCGAACGCGTGCTCCAGTGCATCGAAGTTGGTTACACGCCGATGCTGGCCGACATCGCCCGACCTGGCTATCAACTGACCTTGGAGCACCGCAGCCAGTTGCTCGATTTCTGGTGCGTCCAATATATGCGTACCGAGGCGGCCTCGAAGCGAGCCGTTCAGGCCGCCGACGAACTCAACGGCGATATGGGCATGACTGGCGACGAATGGCGCCTCAACATTCGACAAGCGGTAGAGATGTCGATGGGGTTGGTTCCGGCGCTGCGCGACATTATATCGGACCTCAAACCTTGCCTCATCCGCAACTTAACTGGCCTTCCCTTCATCACCTCCGACGATCCCGCTGTCGCAGCTAATCGCTGGCATCAGCAGGATGTCCGTACTCGCAATATGGCCGCAGGACTTGGCTCGGCTGGCGCCCTCCTATTCTTGCCGCTAACGCCGGAACTTCTCTGCCTCTTCTATGATGGCGCAATCTACTCGATAGAGCAAACTGCGGGCTGGGCGACCGCGTCGATCGCGGATGTCGCGGCCTTCAACGAGCATCAGTATCTTCGCGCTTTTGCCAACGTCTATTTTCGCGACTGGGACGCTCATGCGGCGATGAGCCCCGCCTATGACCGCCTAGCAGCACGCAGGCCTCCCGTGCGCTTCCGCTTCAATCATGCGGTGTTCGACCGTATGGAAGGCGATGCTCGCATCTTCCGCGCGGTTGACGCCGCCGAGGCGCGCCTTCACGAAAGCTCCATGATCCATCAGGAAGCCATCGATCCCGTCCCTACTGGTTGGCCGCGCCTGATCCGTTTCCGTCCAGACGGCCATGCTTGGTTCAACGGGAGTGGCGTCGGCTACTCGCGCCGCGCAACCCTACCGCCTGGCGCAGACGATTTTCGTAAAATCCCCACGCGACGCGCCGCCAGCTGATTCAACGTCGAAATACATCACGAGCATCACCCATCCCCACGCTCCCGCCCTGCCCGCTCACGCCCCCGCTACTCCAATATCCCCTCGATCGCCTCCGCCATCGCCACATCACGCGCCGAAAGCCCGCCCGCATCATGCGTGGTCAGCAGCACGTCCACCCGGTTCCACACATTCGTCCATTCCGGATGATGATCATGCTTCTCCGCCAGCAGCGCGACGCGCGTCATGAAGGCGAAGGCGGCGGAGAAATCGGGGAAGGTGAAGCTGCGGCTGATCGCGTCGCGGGCTTCGTCATAGTCCCAGTCGGGCAGCGCATCGAGCGCGTCGGCGCGCTCCTCTTCGCTGAGCGGTTCGATCGGCATGGCGGCATCCTCTCGCTGCTGGCGTGAACGCGAACTGCCCTCTATGTCGCGAAGGAATGAGCGAAGGTCAAACCATGGCGCCGGGGGCGGAGCGGATCGAGGCGATCGCGCGCGCGGCCATCGCCAGGCTGCCCGCACCGTTCGCCGCGCATCTGGGCGATGTCGTGCTGCGCATCGAGGAGTTCGCCGATGACGCGACGCTGGACGAGATGGGGATCGAGAACCCGTTCGAGCTGACCGGACTCTATAGCGGCCTGCCGGTGGGATCGAAGTCGATCGGCCATTCGGGGGCGATGCCCGACATGATCCACCTGTATCGCCGCGCCATCCTGGACGAATGGATCGAGACCGGGGTGAGCCTGGAGGCGCTGGTCGCGCATGTCGTGATCCATGAGATCGGCCATCATTTCGGGCTGTCCGACGAGGATATGCACGCGCTGGAGGAAGGCGCGGGCGGGGATATGCCCAGCCGATGAGTGCGCGGCTGGCTTTCACCGATGTCGCCTGCATCCGCGGCGACCGGCTGCTGTTCGAGGCGATGGGCTTCGCGCTCGGCCGGGGCGAGGCGGCGCTGCTGACCGGCCCCAATGGCGCGGGCAAATCGAGCCTGATGCGGATCGCGGCCGGGCTGCTGGCGCCCTCCGCCGGCACGGTCGAGCGCGCGGGCGGGATCGCCTTCACCGGCGAGGCGGCGGCGCTCGACGCGCGGCTGCCGCTCAAGCAGGCGCTGATCTTCTGGGCGCGGTTCGACGGGGTCGGCCGCACCGATGTCGAGGGTGCGCTCGACATGATGGGGATCGCCAACCTGGCGCAGGTGCCGGTGCACATGCTCTCGACCGGGCAGCGCAGGCGCGCGGCGCTGGCGCGGGTGATCGCCGGCCGGGCCGCGGTGTGGCTGCTCGACGAGCCGGGCAACGGGCTCGACGCCGCCTCGCTCGACCGGCTGGCGGCGGCGATGGCGATCCACCGCACGCGCGGCGGCATCGTCGTCGCGGCGACGCACCAGCCGCTCGACCTGCCGGGCGCGATCGGGATCGCGCTGGGGGGCCAGGCATGAACAACGCAGCCAACGCAGGCATGAATCCGTGGGGGGCGATCGTGCTGCGCGACGTGCGGCTCGCCTATCAGGGCGGCGGGGCGATGCTGCCGCTGATCTTCTTCCTGCTGGTGGCGACGCTGTTCCCGTTCGCGGTGGGCCCCGATGGCGCGCTGCTCGACAAGGTGGGCGGCGGCGCGCTGTGGATGGCGGCGCTGCTCGCGGCGCTGCTGCCGGTCGACCGGCTGGTCGCGCCCGATGCGGAGAGCGGGGTGCTCGATCAATATGCGGTGCGCGGGCTGTCCGACGAAGGCGTGGCCGCGGCCAAGATCGTCGCGCACTGGCTGGGCTTCGGGCCGCCGCTGATGATCGCGACGCTGCCCGCCGCCGCGCTGCTGAAGCTCGATGGCGCGACGCTGCTGCATCTCGAGATCGGGCTGGCGATCGGGACGCCGGCGCTGGCGGCGCTGGGGGTGATGACGAGCGCGCTGACGCTGGGGCTGCGGGGTGCTGGCGCGCTGGCGGGGCTGGTGATGCTGCCGCTGGCGGTGCCGCTGCTGATCTTCGGCGCGGGCGCGCTGGGGGACGAGGGCAATGGCGCGATCAAGCTGCTGGCGGCGACGGCGCTGCTGCTGACGGCGCTGGCGCCGTTCGCGGCGGGGGCTGCGCTAAGGGCGGGGCGGGAGTGAGCGTCGCTGCGGCACGGGGAGGAACTTGGAATGCATCGTCATCCCGGACTTGATCGGGGATCCCGCTTCCCCCTCCTCCGCTGCCAAGAAAAGCGGGATCCCGGATCACGTCCGGGATGACGAGAAGGGGAGCCCGAAGCCTGATTGCGGGTGTCGCATTGGCTTTCTAGAATCGCCCGATCTTTCTGCGGAGACCAGCAATGCCCGACCATAGTCCCTGGAGCCACCATCGCCGCGCCGGTGTCGCCGACGACATCGACTTCGAGATCAAGGGGCAGGAGCTGCAGTTCCTGGAGATCGAGCTCGACCCGGGCGAGAGCGCGGTGGCCGAGGCGGGGGCGCTGGTGTGGAAGGATGCCGCAGTCGGCATGACCACGGTGTTCGGCGACGGCAGCGGCGGCGCGGATGGCGGCTTCATGGGCAAGCTGCTCGGCGCGGGCAAGCGGCTGATCACCGGCGAGAGCCTGTTCACCACCGTCTTCACCCACAACGGCCAGGGCAAGGCGCGGGTCGCCTTCGCATCGCCGACGCCGGGCGCGATCCTGCCGCTGCGGCTCGATGATCTCGGCGGGCGGCTGATCTGCCAGAAGGACAGCTTCCTCGCCGCGGCCAAGGGCGTGTCGATCGGCGTCCAGTTCCAGCGCAAGGTGATGACCGGGCTGTTCGGCGGCGAGGGCTTCGTGATGCAGAAGCTCGAAGGCGATGGCTGGGTGTTCGTGCAGATGGGCGGTACCGTGGTCGAGCGCGAGCTTGGGCCCGGCGAGGAGCTGCACGTCGATACCGGTTGCCTGGCCGCCTATACGCCGAGCGTCGACTTCGACCTGATCACCGCGGGCGGGGTGCGGAGCGTGCTGTTCGGCGGCGAAGGCCTGTTCTTCGCGCGGCTGCGCGGGCCGGGCAAGGTGTGGATCCAGTCGCTGCCCTTCTCGCGGCTGGCAGGGCGGATGCTGGCAGCGGCGGGGAGCCGGGGCGGCCAGAATCGCGGCGAGGGATCGGTGCTGGGTGGGCTGGGGGATTTCATCGGGGGGAATGAGTAGCCCTGCCCGTCATCCCAGCGGAAGCTGGGATCTCACTACCTTCTTGCGACGAAGAAAAGGGAGATTCCAGCTTTCGCTGGAATGACGTTCAGGAGGGGGTGGGCCGTTCGCCCGCCTCACCCTCCCGTCATCCCGGACTGGATCCGGGATCCCGCTTCACCCTCCTCCGCTGAAAAGACAGCGGGATCCCGGATCAAGTCCGGAATGACGGGGAGGAAGATCAAGGGATCTGCGTCAGCACGAAGGCATAGGCCTCGGCGTCCTCCTTCAGCGAGTCATAGCGGCCTGATTTGCCGCCATGGCCCGCGCCCATGTTGATCTTGAGCAGCAGCAGATTGTCGTCGGTCTTCGTCGCGCGCAGCTTCGCCGCCCATTTGGCCGGCTCCCAATAGGTGACGCGCGGATCGTTGAGGCCTCCGGTGATCAGCATCGGCGGATAGGCTTTCGCCTCGACATTGTCATAGGGGCTGTAGCTGCGGATCAGCTCGAACGCCGCCTTGTCGGTGATCGGGTTGCCCCATTCGGGCCATTCGCCGGGCGTCAGCGGCAGGCTCTCGTCCTGCATCGTGTTGAGCACGTCGACGAACGGCACGTCCGCCACCACCGCGCCCCACAGCTCCGGATCGGTATTGGCGACCACGCCCATCAGTTCGCCGCCCGCCGATCCGCCGTTGATCGCGATGTTGCCGGCGCGGGTGAGCCCGGCCGCGATGAGGCCCTTGGCCGCGTCGGTGAAGTCGTGGAAGGTGTTCCAGCGCTGCTCGGCCTTGCCCTGCAGATACCAGTCATAGCCGAGATCGTCGCCGCCGCGGATATGGGCGATCGCATAGGCCCAGCCGCGATCGACCAGCGACAGCCGCACCGTCGAGAAGCCCGGCGGGATCGCATGGCCATAAGCGCCATAGGCATAGAGCAACAGCTTGCCCGATCCGTCGCGCGGAAAGCCCTTGCGGTACAGCACCGACACCGGGATCGTCTTGCCGTCGCGCGCCGGCACCATGAGCCGCTCGGTCGCGTAGAGCGACGGATCATAGCCCGACGGTATCTCCTGCACCTTGAGCGTGGTGAGCGCCCGCGCCGCCGGATCATAGTCGAACACCGTCTGCGGCGTGACCATCGACGCATAGCTGAGCCGATAGGCGGCCGGGTCGAACTCGGGATTGCTGCCGAGGCCGGCGGTGTAGCTCGCCTCCGGAAAGGCGATGCGATGCTCGCTGCCGTCATAGCCGCGCAGCCGGATCTGATCGAGGCCCTCGACCCGCTCGGTGAGCACCAGATGCCGGGCGAAGCTGGTGAGACCGCGGATATAGACGCTGTCGGAGCCGGCGATCACCGTCTCCCAGCTGCCGGGATCGGCGGGATCGGCGCGGGCGACGCGGAAGTTTACATGATCGTCGTTGGTGTGGATCCAGAGGGAGCCGTGGGCGCTGTCGACCGAATATTCGCGCTTGGTGCGGCGCGGGCTGACCATGACCGGTTCGGCGCCCGGATCGTCGGCAGGCACGAGGCGGACCTCGCTGGTCTGGTTGTCGCCGGTCGCGATCAGGATCCAGCGCTCGTCATGGGTCTTGCCGACGCCGACGTTGAAGCCGAGCTCCTCGGTCTCCTCGTAGAGCGTGCGGTCTTCCGCCGGATCGCTGCCGAGGATGTGCAGCCGCGCGCGATAGGTGCGCCAGTTGTCGTTGACCTCGGTATAGACGAGGCTCCTCGAATCCGCGCCCCAGGCGACCGCGCCGTTGGTGACGCTGCTGACCGTCTCGATATCGGCACCGGTCGCGAGATCGCGGATCTTCAGCACGAAGCGCTCGGCGCCGCTAGTATCGGCCGACCAGGCGGCGAGCCGCCCATCCGGGCTGACGCTCAGCACCTGCAGCCGGAAATAGTCGACCGCGGCGGCTTCGGCAGGCTCGTCGAGCAGGATGCTCGCCGCCCCGCCGGCGCCATCGCTCTTGGCGGGCTTGCGATACCAGATGCGATATTGGCCGCCCGGCTTGAACGCCCACCAGTAGAGCCAGTCGCCGTCCTTCTGCGGGACGCTGGCATCATCCTCCTTCAGACGACCCTTCATCTCGGCGAACAGCGTCTCGACCAGCGCGGCGTGCGGCGCCATGGCCGCTTCGAAATAGCTGTTCTCGGCGCGCAGATAGGCGAGCACGTCGGCATCCTCGATCACCGGATATTTCTGGTCCTTGAGCCAGAACCAGGGGTCTTCGATGGTCGTGCCGTGGCGGCTGTAGCTGTACGGGCGGCGTTCGGCGACGGGGGCAGCGACGGGCGGCCGCGCACGGCCGGGCATGGGCGCGTTCACGCCGCCACCAGCCCCGCGAGCAGCGCCCGCTCGGCCTCGTCGAGCGCCTGCACCTGCAACGTCGCCTCGGCGGCGGCCGCCTCCTCCCCGCCCCTGCCGGCAGCGACGGCAGCCTGGCGCCGGCGATCGAGTTCGGCCAGCGCGTCGCCTATGGGGGCCCGCGCAACCTCGACATCGCTATAGGCCTGCTGCGCGACCACCCACGCCTCGCTGCCCTCCCCCGCGCCGCGCCCGGCCTCGATCTGCGGCCGCGCCTTCTCCAGCGCCGCCTTGAACGCGGTGTCGGCCGCGGTGGCGCTGGCCAGGATCTCGGCGATGTCGGCCGAAGGCGCCAGCGGCGGCGGCGCGGCCGGCGGCAACGGCGCCGCCGCCTCCGCCTGCATCATCGCCCGTTCGATCGGACGAGGTGCCAGCGACGGATAACCGCTTCTTGTATCGGCGCAGCCGGCAAGGATGGCGAGGGCAGCGAGGGCAGGCAGCGCCAGCGGCGCGGCGGAACGGCGGGTCATCATGGCGCGAGGTCTAGGCCCCCGAGAAAAACTGCGCAACGGGGTTGCGCCAGCCGCGACTGCCGACTAGGAACCCCGACACAACGCGCCCGTAGCTCAGCTGGATAGAGCATCAGACTACGAATCTGAGGGTCGGACGTTCGAATCGTTCCGGGCGCGCCATTTTTTCCCTTCTCGGGATTTTCCCCTCCCTTAGAGCTTACCGCTTCGGCGTCGAACGGAACACTGTTCCAGCTCTATGTGACGGGGACGCTGGAATGAGCAGCCCTCGCCCTGTGCATCTGAGCCGGCGCGGAGCCGTCTATGTTGCCCGCTTTCGGATACCACTCGACCTCCAGGATGGACTTGGGATGCGCGAGATAGGCGTTTGCTGTTCACGAAGGATATCAACGTCGCCCGGTCAAAACCGGGTCACTTCTCGATTAAAAATCCGGGGCCGACCCCTTCGCGGAAATCAACACTCAGCTCTTCAAAGGCCATCCCCAGTAGGATATAATAAACCTCGACTTGGGGGGAAGGCGAGCCGTTTCACTTAAGCAGGATATGCTGAATGCCCAAGCATGTTACCTATTGCCGCAATTGCGCTGCAGCGTGCGGCCTCGAGATCACTGAGGAAGCCGGCCGGATCCTGGACATCCGGGGCGACCGGAGCCATCCGGTTTCCGGCGGCTATTTCTGCATCAAGGGCATGGCCACCCGGGACTTTCATAATGGCGAGGATCGGCTGTTCAGCAGCCTGCGTCGGAATGCCGGCGGGACATTCGATGCCATCGATGCTGAAACTGCCATGGACGAGATCCACGAGAGGCTGAGCAAGATCATAGCCGAGCATGGCGCCGAGTCCGTTGCGCTCTATTACGGCACCGGAGCGAACTGCAATGTGCTGAGCGTGCCGGCGGCGAAGGCGTGGATGGACGCGATCGGGTCGCCCTATATATTTTCCAGCATGACCGTGGACCAGTCGGCCAAGTGGGTTACGGCCGGCCGCATGGGCATGTTCCTGACGGGCAAGCACAAGCTTCCCGATGCCGACGTGCTGATGATCGTCGGCTCGAATCCGGCGGCATCGCATGCCTGCTTTGGCCTGCCTTCCGCCAATCCGATCAAGCAGGTGCGTGCGGCGCGGCAAGCCGGCACCAGGTTCATCGTGGTCGATCCCCGCAGGACCGAGCTCGCCCAGTCGGCCGATCTGCATCTCCCGGTGCGTCCGGGGCAAGACGCCGCGCTGTTCGCCGGCCTGATCCGCATCGTGCTCGACGAGCGCCTGGCGGACGACGCATTCTGCACGCGCTTCACGACCTCGCTCGATCGGCTGCGCTCCGCCGTCGAGCCGTTCACGCCCGATCATGTCTCCGAACGTACCGGCATCGACGTCGAAACGCTCCACCAGGCCGCGCGGATGTTCGCGAGCGCACGACGCAAGTCGACGCTCAGCGGAACCGGTCCGAACATGGCTCTCAACTCGAATCTCGCGGAACATCTGATCGAGGCGTTCAACGCGGTATGCGGCGGCTACCGCACCGCCGGAGACCGGATTCGCAATGCCGGCTATTATGGCAATGTGGCCACTCGGGAAACAGTGCTGCCACCGCACCGCAGTTGGGATTCTGGTCCCAAGCTGCGCACCGTCGAGATCGGACCGATCGGCGGCGAGTATCCGACATCGAAGCTGCCGTCGGAGATTGTCGGCAATGCAGACGGGAAAATTCGCGCGCTCATTTCGATCGGCGGCAATCCGGTCAAAGCGCTGCCGGAACCCGACCGCTCGATACCGATGCTGCGCAATCTTGACTTGCTGGTCTCGGTTGACGTGCGTGAAACGGTGACGGGCCGCCTCTCCGATTATCAGATCGGCACCAGCGGCCATTACGAGCATCATGATTTCAACCTTGCTCTCGAATACATGTTCCCGACCACCTTCGCGCAGATCGCAGAACCGTTCCTGCAACGTCCCCAGGGCGTGATCGACGACTGGGAGTTCTTCCGGGGCCTGGCGCACAGGATGGGCAAGACGCTGCACATGCGCCGGCCGATGTTCGGCGCTGCCCACCGCGATATTCCGGGGCCCGAGATGGCGATTACCGACGCGACCTGTGCGGAAGACATGATCCGCTGGCTGGCCGACGGCGGCCGCAGCAGCTACGATGAGCTCAAGGCCAATCCCGGCGGTATTCACTTCAAGGACGCCGAGCCCATCGTCGAACCGGCAGAGGCGGATGACGGCGCCAGGCTCGATCTGTGTCCACCCGATGTAGAAGCGGAAATCGCCGCCGTGCGCCGGACGGAAGACGAGGTCGCAGGCTTCCCTTATCGTCTGATACCGCGCCGGCTGATTGAGGTGATGAACAGCGCCTATACCCAAGCAGGGCAGACGCGTCGCCGCTATCCGACCAATCCGATCTTCATGAACGAAGAGGACATGGCGCGCCTTGGTGTGAAGCACGCGGGCGCCGTCAAGCTGACGTCACGGACCGGCGATGTCGTCATCGGCCGCGTCCGCAGGGATTCGGGGCTTCAGCCCGGGGTCGTCTCGATGTGCCATGGCTGGGGCAATCCGGACCTGCCAGGTGAGCAGGACCCTGACGCCTTCTCCGGTCGCATGGTGTCGCTGAACGAAGACCTGGAGACGATAAACTTCATGCCGCGGCAGAGTTCGGTGCCCGTGCAGGTGCAGCTTTATGAACCGGCATAGGCGCTGATGAGGTTGGGCTATTGAAATTCACCGTCGGGTTCGTCGTCTATGATGGGTTCCAGCTCCAGCAAGTTGCGGGGCCTATGTCGATCTTTGAGGCTGTGAGCGGCTATAGCGCCCCTGTCTACAAGGCGGTGGTCCTGTCCGCGCGCGGGGGGCTCATCAGATCCTCCGCTGGGATCCACATCGGCTCGATTTCCTTCAGGGCGGCCGAACAAAGCGACGTCCTTTTTATCAGCGGAGGTTATGGATATGATGATGCGGTGCGTTGTCGCGAGACCGCCGAGTTCATAAGATCGCATGGGACGAAGTGCCGGCATATCACCGCGGTTTCCAGCGGCACGATGGTGCTCGCCGCATCGGGGTTGCTCGACCGGCACAGGGTGACGACCCATTGGTCTTTGAACAAGCAGCTCGCGGAACTGTATCCGTCAATCGACGTGGAAAGCGACGAATTTGTCGTGCGGGATGAAAGGTTCTGGACGACCAGCACCGTCGCCGGCGGCATGGAAATCGCGCGGCTGATTGTTGACGAAGACCTCGGCCACGACTTCGCCGTACGCGCCGCGCGAGAACTTCTGAGCTTCCAGAGACCGGCCATCGGTGCGGCGAGAGATGCGGACGACGCCGATCGATTCAAGTCCTTGCTCAACTGGGCACGAGCCAATTTGAGAAACCCATTATCGGTCGAGGAGCTGGCAAGTCAGATGGACATGCTTCCGCGTAACTTCATTCCGGCCTTCACGGCCGCACTCGGCCAGACGCCAGCCAAGGCGATCGAACGCATCCGCCTGGAAGAAGCCCTTGCATTGGTTGGAACGCCGGGTGTTTCGCTCGCCGCGGTCGCTCGACAAGTCGGCTTCACGAATGTCGGGCGGATGCGACGGGCCTTCATACGAGCCTTTGCGGTTCCTCCTCAGCGAATGCAGGAAGTAGTGAACGCACGCCGTCACTGACAAGTGGCGGGCGTTCGAGCAGGTCGTCCCGCATCAGCCAGGCGTCACATGCGCGCAGTCCCGAAGCTATTGAGCGAGGGAAGAGGAACTATGGTGTCTTGAAGGCGCACATTGCCGGCCGAGTCGAACATCATGAATCCGGCGGCCGAGCCGCTGTGAACCACTCCTCCATGACTTGGGCATTGAGCCCCTCCACTATGATGCCCATTCCAGCATATCCATCGGATCGCCGCCGCAACCATTCGAATTAGGACTGGATTTTTTGCCTAGTTGACCGATCCTATCTTCGAACGCACAATTGCTGAAAATAAGAATGTCGCGCTAGGAGAGACTAGATGGCAGATAATATGCAGCAGGCTTCGCAGTGGGGATTGGAAGTAAATCCAACGGATCGCTGGGAAACACTGCACTATAAGTCGCTTGAAGATTTACATTCTATCCCGCAGGCGGAGCTAGAACACATTGCGATCGATGGGATCAGATCGAGGTTCGCCGAGCTGAGACCGCAACTGCCGATGCTTGACAGGCTGGCAGACGAGCAAGGCGTGACGGAAATCTTCGAAGTCAATGATGCGGCCAAGCTTCTCTTCCAGCATTCGGTTTATAAATCCTATCCTGTCAGTTTCGTGGAAAAAGCCCAGTTCGATCGGCTGACGAAATGGCTCGGCGGCCTGACCACAGTCGATTTGTCTCAGCTTGATCTGAACGGGATCGAAACGATCGACGACTGGATCGATCTGCTCGACGCTGAAACGCCAATCAGGATCGTCCACTCGTCCGGAACCTCCGGCAAGCTCTCTTTCCTGCCGCGCAGCACGAAAGAGACGGATCTCATGGTCCAGGGTTGGCGTCTGCTTCACGAAGACGCGTTCGCCGTGCTTGGAGCCGACGCTCCGAAACTCGACGAGGTGCCCATCATCTATCCGGGCTACCGGACCGCGGCGATGGCGCAGCAGCGCATGCTGAATCGGATCGTCGAGTCGGTGTTCAGTGGCGACCGCACCATGTTGATCGCGCTCAACGAAAACCGGATGAGCGCCGATGCCGTCTCGCTCGGCGGCCGGCTACAGGTCGGATCGCAAAAGGGCGAACGGGGTGAAGTGCGCCTGTCACCTACACTCCTCGCCCGTCGCGACGAGCTGATCCGCAGCATGACCGAAGCGCCTAACCGCATGGCCGATTTCATCGCGGGCGTCGCGAAGTCGCATGCCGGACGGTCCGTCGCCATGCTGTCGATGGTGGGGCAGTTGTACAACATCGCCAAGGCAGCGACGAGCAACGGGCTCTCGCGGGTCTTTTCTCCACACAGCAACATCATGTTCGGCGGGGGATGGAAAGGCGCTACGCCACCTGAAAACTGGGAAGCGGCCATCACCGAATTCCTTGGCGTCGAAGACCTCCGCATGGGCTACGGCATGACCGAATGCATCGCGGCGACACGGTCGTGCGAACATGGTCATTACCACCTCTATCCATTTCATATCCCGTTCCTGCTCGATCCCGTGACCGGTCATCCCTATCCGCGGCACGGGACGCAGACGGGCCGGCTCGGCGTGTTCGACCTGGGCGCAACGACCTATTGGGGCGGCTTCCTGAGCGGCGACAAGGTGACGCTTTCCTACGATGCCTGCGCCTGTGGCCGCACCACGCCGACGCTGCTGAAGGATAGCATCAGCCGGTACACCGAAGAAGAAGGGGGCGACGACAAGATCAATTGCGCAGGCGCGCCCGAGGCCCATGAGAACGCCCTCGCCTACCTGCTCGCTTCGGCGGAGAATTGAAAATGGCCGAGTTCCAGGTACCGTTGATCATTCGCGGCAAGGTCATCGAAGATTACGATGTCGAGTTCGGTGGCCGCGGTGGCGCGGCATCGTTCACCACGCCATCGGTGAGCAAATATCTGAGCGATCTCGTACTCACACGCCCTTCGGCCATGGCGGACCTGTACAAGATCGATTTCAGCCAGATACTCGATTACCTCGAGGCGCTTGGCAGCAGACTGAACATCGAGGAAAACGGCCACATGCAGCGGGCGCTTGATCTGTCGATCAGGACGTCGGGCCTTTCAGAGCCGATCCTGCGGCATAGCTTCAGGACGATCCACAATCTCTTCAATCGTGAGCTCGTGAGCCAGGCGGCGGACAAGACGATCGGGATCGCTCATCTGGAGGGGTGGGTCGATCACATGCTCGGCAATGCAGGTCGAGCGTCGATCCGGGCGTTCGGCGCGCGCGGCGTCCACATCATTGCCGGGAACGTGCCGGAAATCTCGGCGATCACGATCATCCGAAATGCAGTCACGCGCAGCGACGCTATCATCAAGACGCCCTCCAATGATCCTCTCACAGCGATGGCGATCGCCCGGACGATGGTCGAGATGGCACCCGATCATCCGATCACGCGCCACGTCAGCGTTGCCTATTGGAAGGGTGGCGACGAGGCGGTGGAAGAGAGGCTCTATCGTCCCGCCAACGTCGAGAAGATCATTGCCTGGGGTGGCCTCGCGTCCATCCGTCATATCTCGAAATATCTGCAGCCCGGCATCGATCTCATCACGCTGGATCCCAAATTGTCGTCGACGATCATCGGCCGCGAGGCGTTCGTGGATGATGCGACGATGCGCTCCGTCGCAGAGCTGACGGCACTGGATGTTGGCGCCTTCAATCAGGAAGCGTGCGTCAACGCGCGAGTCATCTATGCCCAATGCGGCACCGATGCAGCCGGCCTCGAGAAGGCGAACCGCTTCGGGGCGATGGTCATGGAAGAAATCAAGGCCTTGCCGCAGCATCTGAGCGGGCCGGCGGTTCGCATCGATCCGAAGCTCGACGGGGAGTTGAAGGCGCTTCGCATCACCAGCGAATGGCACAAGATTTATGGCGGCGGCCCGGAAGGCGCGGTCGTGGTATCGCAGATCGACGAGCCGGTGGATTTCGCCCGCTTGCTGGCCAACCGGGTGGCCAACATCGTGCCGATCGACGATATCGAAATACCGGTGCGCGCGGTCACGGCTTACACGCAGACGATCGGCATCTTTCCAGAGGAGCTGAAGCGGGATCTGCGCGATCGCCTGGCGCTGCACGGTGCGCAGCGCATCGTCTCTTTGGGGGGCGCCGCCTTGACGGTGCATACGGGGCCGCAGGACGGCATCGAGCCTCTGCGCCGCATGTGCAAGTGGATCATGGAGGAAAGCCGCGAGAGGAGCTATCTGGACGACGTGTTCGCCGCACCGGCGGAGGAAATGGCATGACCGCCTGCAAGACCGTCGTGTTGACAGGTGCGAGCGGCGGGATGGGCATGGCGATCGCCGAAACGCTCGCCCGCAAGGGACACCGGGTCTTTGCAGGCATGCGCAGCCCAGATGGCCGCAACAAGGAAAAGGCCGCCTATCTTCGCTCAGTCGATGGCGAATATGCGATCACGCCGATCGAGCTGGACGTCGCGGATGATGATTCCGTTGCGCGCAGCGTGTCCGGAATCCTCAAGGAGACGGCTGAAGTAGATGTCTTGATCAACTGCGCAGGTATCATGGCGACGGGCACGACCGAGGCCTTTTCGACCGATCAGTTCAGGGCGATCCTCGAGACCAACCTCCTCGGCCCGTTCCGGATGTACAAGGCGCTTTTGCCGACCATGCGGGCCAAGGGTTCGGGCCTCATCATTACCATCACGTCCACTTCGGGACGCATCGTCGGGCCTGGCCTGGGGATATACACGGCCAGCAAGTTCGCCATTGATGGGCTGGCAGAATCGCTCGGATACGAGGTCTCTGGCCTTGGGATCGACACGGTGATCGTGCAGCCCGGACCGTTCGCCACCAATCTTATGGACAACCAGCTGGTGCCGGAAGCCCGCGATATCGTCGAGGAATATGGCGAGTTTGGCCGGCTCGAAACGACGCTTGGCGAGCGGCTGTGGCCGATGCTGGAGCGGGACAAGGTCTCCCTGGACCCCCAGGACGTCGCCAGCCTCGTCGCCCGCCTGATCGCGACCGACCCGGGGCAGCGGCCGATCCGAACGACCGTGGGCATGGATTCCGGCGTTGGAGAAATGAACCCGGTCATCGAGCGGATCCAACGCGACTATCTCAGAACCGTCGGCTTTGAGGGACTCGCGCGCATGAAGAGTTGAGGATACTGGAACAATTCGTTCCCAAAAATAGAAGAATAATAATAGAATAATAATAGAATATACAAACATATAATTGGAGGAGGATGTTATGAGCAATAAAGCCATTCTACTCAGGCTGATGCGGTGTGGCTGCGGCCTGATCGCGCTTGCCTCCACGCAAGCGATGTCACAGGTCGGCGGTTCGTCGCAGACACCGTCCACGACGCCCGCTGAGCCGAACACATCCTCCGCGAGCTCCAGCGAGCAGGGGGGCCTCGAGGAAATCGTCGTCACGGCGCAGAAGAGGAGTGAGAAGCTCCAGGAGGTTCCCATCGCGATCGCGGCGGTCACCGCGCAGGGACTGGCCCAGGCCAATGTTCGCAGCACAGTCAATCTGGCGACGGTCGTGCCCGGTCTCGTGACATATCAAACCGTGACGTCGTTTCAGCCGTTCATCAGAGGCGTGGGATCGAACATCTCGAGCATCGGCTTGGAAAACCCCGTAGCTGTGTATCTGGACGGCGTCTATCTTTCCTCGAAGGCGGCCGCGATCTTCGATCTCGGGGCGATCGAGCGAATAGAAGTGATCAAGGGCCCGCAGGGTACCCTTTTCGGGCGTAATGCCACCGGCGGCGCCATCAGCGTGGTGACGCATAATCCAGGGCGCGACCCCGAATTCAACGGAGAGATTGGATACGGCCGGTTCGGCGAGCTCCTCATCAAGGGATCTGCTGCGGCTCCGCTCTCGAATACGTTGAGAGTCATGCTGTCCGGTTCATTCCGAAAGGACAACGGCTATATCAAGGACATCGTGGGCGGCCACACCGAGGGCGATGTCAATCAGTACGCGGCGTTGGGCAAGATCCTCTGGTCGCCTTCGGACAGGCTGGATGTCGAGGCGACCTACCTCCAGTACAAAGTCGACAATAACGCGACCAACCTGAGGCATCATTTGCCCGGGCGCCACATTGCCTTCGCTCCTGGTGTGATCAACGCAACCGGAAACTACCAGTCGTCGTTCGACTTCGTGCCAATTGTGCGATCCAAGTCGAGGGTTGCTCTGGCGAAGATCAGATATGGCCTGTCCGACGGAGTCGATCTCGTCTCGATCAGCAGCTATCAGCACACCGATGGCCTCATCACCGTCGATGCCGATGAAACGAGCGCCCATCTTGCAGTCAACCGGCAGGTTGAAAAGGGGCACTCCGTTTCCGAGGAGCTTCAACTCCTCTCCACCGGCAATTCGCCGCTCTCCTGGATTACCGGCCTTTATTATTTCAATAGCCGGCCACGGACGCTCCCCACGGAAGCAGGGTCGGGAATATCATACCCCTATGACCCGGCGACCCTTTCCGGAATACCCTTTGTCGCGCCATCGGTCACTCGCTTCTATGCCAAGATGCCGACCAAATCCTACGCGGCCTTTGCGCAACTTACCTATGCGTTGAGCGATGCAGATCGCATCACCGCCGGCTTTCGTTATACAAGCGACAAGAAGAGTCTGGAGAACCAGATATATTATGTGAACAAGGCGGGTGAGGAAGTCGCAATTGCCGGCAGGAGCTCGGATACGAGCAAGACGTTCAAGAAGCCGACCTGGCGGCTTTCCTATGACCACAAGTTCAGCAGGGATATCCTGGGCTATATCAGCTATAATCGCGGCTTCAAGAGCGGCGGGTACAACCCTACGGTGACTGGAACGCCAACGACGGGGCAGCCCAGTCCGGTTCTACCGGAAACTCTCGATGCCTATGAGGCGGGTGTGAAGAGCGAGCTGTTCGACCGACGGGTTCGCGCCAATATCTCCGTCTTCTATTATAACTACCGGAGTATTCTCGTTCAGACCGTCAATCCAATCACGAATCTGGCGCAGCTCGGCAATGCGGCGAGCGCCAGGCACTACGGGGTGGATGTCGACTTGCAGGCCGCAGTAAACGAGAATTTTTCGTTGAGGGCCTCCGCGACTTATCTGCATGCGAAATACAAGGACTTCAAAAGAGCTCAGATTGTCGTTCCCGGACCGACCGGAGCCGGCATACCAGCCGTCGTTGATGCCGGTGGTGCAGATGTCACCTATGCTCCGAAATTCACCGCCACGCTTGGCGCCGATTACACCATCCCCGTTTCGGACAGTTCGAAGGTCGTTCTGAACTCAACCTATTATTACAACAGCGGTTTCGACCTTCAGCCGCTTGGAGGGATCTTGTCGCTTCCGTCCTGGTCGAACCTTACGGCGTCGGTGACCTTGCACTTGGCGGACGAGCGCTATTTCATCCGTGCGTGGGGTGACAATTTGACCAATGACAAGCATCCGATCTTCAAGCTTGGAAGTGCTTTTGGCTTTGACGCGTCCTACGGAAAGCCGATCACATATGGCATGGCTGTCGGGTTCAAATTCTAGCCTCGTGCGCGGTACCGGAGCGTTGCGTCATCTATGTTTCATCGCCGCGGGTTCCGCTTCAACGCGGGCTATGGCCCGCTTCGCGTTCTGCCAACTCCGCTGAAGGGTTTCGCATATGGGTGCCATGCAGCATGTCGAGCCCGCTCCCGCAGGCGGGGAGGAGTTCCGGCGCGGCTGGAAGATACTGATTCCTTCCTTCGTCGGCGGAGCCTTCGCCATGACGACCATCGCTCCGATCGTGATCGGCTCTTTTGTCAAACCACTAGGCGACGACATGGAGTGGAGCAGGATCGCTGTGCAGGCCGCTCAACTCTTTAGCCAGATACTCGGCACGATCGGCGTGATCGTGACCGGGATCCTGCTAGAGAAGATCGGCATGCGATGGGCCGGCATCATCGGACTGGCGGGTACCGCACTGGGCCTGCTCCTTGTCTCGCTATCGCAAACGCTGCCCTATTTTTACGTGACGTTTGCGCTGACCGCTTTAGTCGGGTCGACCGCCGGTGCCATTACCTGGTCGCGGGCAATTACACGTGAGTTTGACAGGCATCGCGGTTTCGCACTTGCCCTGACGCTCTCCGGCAGCGGCCTGGCGCTGTTCATCCTCCCATCGATCATGGTTCGGGTGATTGGCGACTATGGTTGGCGTGCTGCCTTCGTTGCGCTCGCGTGCTTCCCGGCGCTCATCGCGCTTCCGGCGGTTCTGGTGCTGTTCAAGCCTCGCGAGGCAGCCGGGCCACAGGCAGGGGACAAGCAGCAAGACGATCTTGTCGGGAAAGCAGCGTCACGGCTGAAGGATATCGTTGGTTGCTATCGCTTCTGGGCCCTGCTGTTGGCAGTCTTCTGCACCTACACCGCGATCACCGCCATCGTGACCAACTTCATCCCGACGCTAACGGATGACGGACTCTCTGCCGAGACGGCGGCCGCGGCTCAAGGTGCAATCGGAGCTTCGATGATCATTTCGAGGTTGGTGATCGGTTTCCTGCTGGATCGGGTCTGGGCACCTGCGGTGGCGGCGCTTGTTGCCGTGCCGGCGGCTGCCGGATGTTTGCTGCTGACGATGCACCCAAGCTGGATCGGCGCGACGATCGCGGCTGGGCTGATCGGCATGGCGATGGGGGCGGAACTCGATCTCCTCGCGTTCCTCACGTCGCGCTATTTCAAGCCCGCCCATTTCTCCCGCACCTATTCCTACATCTATGCGTGCGCCGCCGTTGCCGGCTCGATAGGCCCGATAGCCTTTGCCAGTGCACAGCAGATCACCGGCACATATGATGCGGGTCTCTATATCGCAGCGGGTTTGTTCCTCCTCGGTGGAACAACGCTGCTGACATTGGGACGATACCGGACGAACATAGGAGATGCGGAATACGATGACATCGACTCCATCAGCCACTTCGCGCCACCGGGAGCGGCGGATCCAATCCTACGGTGACGGCAACCACGGCGGGCCAGCCGGATAGAGCGATAGAAACCCGCTGGCGCATTGCGGCGCGCGCGCAATCTCCAATGGACGTCGACGGTCCGGCGAAGGGGCGCGATCGGCGATGGCCTGCCATCGGAACCGCGTTTGCGACCATCAGCAAAACAGCTCGCCAGTCCACCAAAGCACGGGCCCGGTCGCTTTATCACGCGCTTGCAACCGACGAACCTGCCCATCCTGGTGGCGAGGAACAGCAGGCTAGGCGTCACTTGAGAAGCGACCTAGACTGAAAAAGGCCGAGGAGAGAAACCATGAACGCATCCGAATTGCTGAGGACGGCTTCGGCGAGGACCGGCTTGAATGATTTCGGGCCCGATG
>NZ_JBANFK010000015.1:0-95027 GCF_037861105.1 Rhizorhabdus argentea | reverse complement strand
GCCGAACTATCACCGACGGCCCGGCGGGTGGTTTTCGGCGAGGCGGGCGCGCCTTCGCCGGGGAGATGAAGCGAAGGCTATTCGCCCGGCTTTTCCAACGGCTTGAGCACGATCTGGATATAGGCCAGCGTCGCCACGATGACGCCCACGCCGATCAGGTGATAGATGACGCCTTCGCCCGCGATGGCCTTGTTGCCGAAGTAGTTGGCGACCGCGCAGCCCACCGCGGCACCCAGATATTGCAGCATTGAATCCCGGGGCGGCCGTTCACCGGTCGACCGTTGCATGAAGAGAACGATCAGTCCCGCGAAGATGGCAACCGTGACCCAATCGTAAACTGTCTCCAATTCCACGTCCTCCGAGCCACTATGGCGGCATACAGGCTTGTCGCCATGGCTGACAATCATGTAGCAACGTGCCGACGTCAATGAACATCACGCGTCGGGGGAAATAGGGTGAAGATCAGAGCTGCGCTTCTCGGCGGCGTATTTGCCGCGAGTCTTCTCGTTTCGGCTTGCCATAAGGAGCCGAAGGGCCAGGTGGTCTCGATCGTCAACGGTGAGGAGATTTCGATTCAGGAACTCAACGCCGAGCTTCAGGGCGTGCGCATCCCCGACGGAGCGGACCGCACCAAGCTGCGCAAGCAGGTGCTGCAGCGGCTGATCGATCGCAAGCTGATCGTTCAAAAGGCGCGCGAGCAGGGCCTCGACAAGACTCCGGATTTCGTTGCCCAGCAGCGCCGGCTCGAGGAGAATCTTCTGGTCAGCATGCTCGGCCAGAAGATCGCCGCGACCGTCCCGATGCCTGACGACCGCGACATCACCCAATATATTGCCGACAATCCCTCCCAATTCGGTGGCCGCCAGCGTCTGATGCTCGACCAGATCCAGTTTGCTGCGCCCAGGAACGTGAAGAGCCTGATGGCGCTGAAGGACGCGCACAGCCTCGACGACATCGCGGCCGGGTTGCAGAAGCTCGGCCTCGGCTTTGCGCGCGGCAAGGGGGTGATCGACACCGGCCGGCTCGACCCGGAGTTGATCAGCGTGATCAACAAGCTTCCGCCGGGCGAGCCATTCGTGCTGCCGTCGAACGGCCAATATGTCGCCAGCGTCGTCGTCGGCCGCGACAGCACCCCGACACCGGCCAATGCGGCACGCCTGGCCGCCGCCGAGATGGTCCGCCGCCGCGAACTGGTCGCCGAGAGCAAGGCCCAGGTCGCGCGCACCCGCACCAGCGCAGAAATCCAGTATCAGCGCGGTTTCGAGCCGGAGAAAGCTGCGAAGTAATACGGTTTGGTTGTTTAGCCCTCAAACGCCGGGCGCGTTCTTTGTTTGCCCCTCAAACGCCGAGGGGTCAGCATCCGCTAACCTTGGCTTCGCGCCAATAAGGCGCGGCGGCCGTTCGGCCTTGCGGGCCACTGGCGTGCCCCGACGCCGAGCTCAGCATCGGAGCCGGCCTGGCTCCGCAAGGCCGAACGGCCGGCCCGAGCTTATTGCGAGGAAGCCAAGCAGCACGGACGTGCTGCGCCCGGCGTTTGAGGGGCACCTAATCTAATAGGCCCGCTCCCAGATCAGCCGCCAGATCGTCTCCAGGATGATGCGCAGATCGAGCAGCAGCGACCAGTTCTCGATGTAGAACATGTCATATTCGACGCGCCGCTTGGCTCGCTCGATGGTATTGATCTCGCCGCGCAGGCCGCGGACCTGGGCCAGGCCGGTGATGCCCGGTTTGACGCGGTGACGCGCCGCATAGCCGCGCACCGCCTCGAAATAATAATCGTCGCCCACCATCATCGTCGTCGCATGCGGGCGCGGGCCGACGATCGACATCTCGCCGGTAACGACGTTGAGCAGCTGGGGCAGCTCGTCGATCGACAGGCGGCGGATGACGCGCCCGATCGGCGTGACCCGGGGATCGTGGCGAGTGGTCCGCTCGGTGCCGCTGACATCCTGGCGGTCGACATACATGGAGCGGAATTTAAGCACGCTGATCTTGACGTTGTTGAAGCCGAAGCGCTGCTGGCGGAACAGCACCGGGCCGGGACTGGTGAGCTTGATGAGCAGGGCGGTCAGCAGCAGAACCGGCGACAGCAGGACCAACCCGAGCAGCGCGATCACCCTGTCCTCAATCGCCTTCAGGATGCGGTTGAAATCGCGCATCGGCCGCTGCCACAGCGCGAACAGCGGCAGCGAGCCGATGAAACGCATGCTATATTGCTGCGACAGATCGAGCGCCTCGCGCGGCATCAGACAGATATCGACCGACACCTTTTGCAGCGCCTCGGTAATCTGGTCGAGCCGCGCCTGGCCGATCATGGGCAGCGCGATGATCACCATATCAACGTCGCCCTGGGCGATCCGCGACACCAGCGCTTCGAGGCCACCGAGGAAAGGCACGCTCCACGGCGCCTTGCGCTCGATCCGCTTGGACCTGTCATCGGCGACGCCCACAACGGCGACATAGGGCAGCCGTTCGATCTCCAGCAGACGCAGGACGCGGTCCGAACTCGCTTCGTCGGCACCGTAGATCACGATACGCTGGCCGATATGGCCCGCCTGGACCAGGTAGAAGACGAACTTGCGCACCACGAAGCGGCTGACGAACAACAGAGCGGCGGTCCCGCCGAGATAGCAGAGCGCGAGTCCCGTCGAAAACAGCCTGGCCTGCCCCAGCTGCCAGATCGTCGCGAACACCAGCAGCGCCGCCAGCAGGAACTCGAAGGCCACCGCCTGGTCGCTGTCGCCGCCGCGCCCCATCGGATGGGCATAGCTGTCCCGCGACAGCCTGATCAGGAAGAAGTTCACCGCGACGATGACGGCTACATTGACATGCTGGCCGACGAAATATTGCGGCCCGCGAATCAACTCATAGACGAGCGGCGCCATCAGCGCGCCCAGCGTCAGGCAGATCAGATCGACCCCCAAGATGATCGTGGCGATCACGTTGGAGGTGAAGCGATATTTGCGCGATTGCGGCTCCGCGACCGCGCCGTGCCCCTCGATGACATTCAGCATGGCCTCACCGTCCTGCCACAGCCGGGGGTGAATTGCCCAGCGGCCGGGCGTCCCGTTGCTGCGCGGTCCAGGCCGGCGCAAGCGCATGCCGGATCTTCGCTCCGCCCGAGATCCGGTCGAGTGCGGCGAACGCCTGTTCGACGCACTCGGCATCACCCAGACCGATGCACAGCCGGGCTCGCTCGCGCCAGCCATCGCGCGAGCGCGGATTGTCGTCGGTAAAACGCTTTGCAACGTCGCGCGCGCCCGACGCGCGCCCGGTGTCGAGCAGATATCGCAGATACGCCGCCAGCATCGTACTGTCGTCAGGCAGCTCGTTCATCGCCTGCGCATAGGCATTGTCGGCCAGGATCGGTTCCTTGCGGCGGACATAGATCCGGGCAAGCGCAATCCGCCCTTCGGCGATGCCGGGATTATCGCGCACCAGCAGCTGCGCGTAACGCAGCGCGTCGGGAAGATCGCCCCGCGCGACCAGCACGCGCGCACGCATCAGCAGCGCACGTGGATTGCCTTCGTCGAAGTCGAGGATGCGGTCGATCAGTGCGGTCGCCCGTTCGCCGCGGCCCAATCCGGCCAGCGCGCCAGCGTAGAGCACGTCCGCCTCGACATTGGCCGCCGTGATCCCGTCGGCGTCGATGAACGGCCGTAGCACCGCCTCCGCGTCGGCGTAGCGTTTCTGATCGAGCAGGAGGTGCCCGAGCGCGACCTTCATCTGGTCGCCGCCGTCGGCCGTGACGAAGCGGCGGACCCGGTCGACATCGACCGCGGCACTGCCCACCTCGTCCCAGACATCGACGATGCGCTGCTGGAGCGCCGCATCGCCCGGATGGGAACGAGTCAGACGGGAGAGCATCGCAAGCGCGCGATCGGACATGCCCCGCTCATAGAGCAGCTTCACATAATCGAGCCGCAGCTCGACATCGGCCGGGCGCAGCGAAAACAGCCGGGCATAGGTGCGGGCAGAGCGGCGAAAATCGTCCTGCCCGGCATAGAGATCGAGCAGCACCACAAGCTTGGGCACCGTCTCGCCATCCCTGGCGATCGAGGTTTCGATCGTTCCGATCGCCGCTTCAGGGTCGCCGCCGGAGTTCAACACCCGCGCGAGCAGGATAGTGGCGCCTTCGTTGGCCGGATCGATCGCCAGCATCCGATCGACGATCGCACGCGCCCCGGCGAGGTCGTGGCGCGCCGCCGCGACCGAACCCTTGACGAGCAGCATGCGCAGCGAGCGGGGCTGGAGAGCGAGCCACTGGTCGGCGAACTTTTCCGCATTGTCGAACGAACCGCCGGAATAGGACAGCTCGGCCAGCGCCTGGACCGCTTCGTCATCCTTCCGATCGAGTTCGATGACATGGCTATAGGCGCTATAGGCGTCGAGATAGCGGCCTAGCGCGGTCTGCACGCGCGCGAGCTTCGACCAATATTCCGGAACATCCTCCTGCGCGGCAATTGCCCTGCTGATTTCGATCCGCGCCGCGAAATAATTCCGCGCAGCATAATAGGCATCGAAGCGGGCGGCGGCCTTCGCAGCCTTTTCCTGGGACTGGCCACAGCCCGTGAGCACAAGCGGCAGCAGCAGCGCCCCCGCCCAGATGCGTGCCATCCCCCAAGCCATCTCTTGCCAGCCGCCCCTTTCCACTCGATTACAGACCTGTGGGCCGAACCGATCAATAGGGCAAAGCGTAAACAATGAGCCGAAGCGATATCGCAGCGGTGGTGATCGGCCGCAACGAAGGCGCACGGCTCGATTCCTGCCTGCGTTCGCTGCAGGGGTTTCGCACCGTCTATGTCGATTCCGGATCGAGCGACAGCAGCGCAGACCTTGCCCGAGCGGCCGGCGCAGAGGTCATCGAACTCGATGCTGCGGGCGGCTTTTCCCCAGCGCGCGGGCGCAATGCCGGCTTGATGCGCGTGACCGCCGATCCGGCGATCCACTATATCCAGATGGTCGATGGCGATTGCGTGCTCGATCCCGGCTGGATCGCCACGGGCGCGGCGGCGCTCGATACCGACTCGGCATTGGGCGCGGTGTTCGGCCGCCTGCGCGAGATAGACCCGGAAGCCTCGATCTACAGCTGGCTGTGCGATGTCGAATGGGCCGTCCCGACCGGATCTGCGGCTGTTTTCGCCGGGCTCGTCATGCTGCGCGCGGAGGCGGTTCGCGACAGCGGCGGATATCGCAGCGGAATGATCGCCGGCGAGGAACCGGAGCTCGCCATCCGCCTGCGCGCGGCGGGGTGGCGAATCCTGTCGCTCGCCCAGCCGATGGCTGTGCATGACGCGGGGATCACCCGCTTCGGCCAATGGTGGCGGCGGACCGTCCGAGCCGGCCATGCCTTCGCGGAACTGGTCTACCTTCACCCCGGCGGCGGCGCGCATGATTTCGTCCGGAGCCGGCGGCGTATCCTGTTATGGGGCGGTATCGTGCCATGCGGCGCGCTGGCCGGGCTGCTCGCAGGGATGATGCTCGATCCGCGATGGACAGCGCTGGTCGCGGCCGCGATCCTGCTGATCCTTGCGCAGGCCGCCCGCGCAACGATGCGCGACCGGCTGCGCTACGGCGGCAGGCGTGCTTTCATGCTGGCGCTGTTCCTCGCCATCGGCAAATATGCCGAAATGATAGGGCTCATCCGCTTCCACCTCGACCGCCGTTTCGGTCCTCGGCCGCGGTCGATCGAGCAGAAGGCGCCATGATCGAGATTGTTGCCTGGGCATTGCTGCTGCCGCCGGCCATCGCGACACTGGTGCTGACCATCGAGTTGATCGCTGCGCAGTGGCCCGTTCGGCGTGCAGAAGTCACCATCCGGCCGCGCATCGCCATCGTCATTCCCGCCCATGACGAAGCTGTCGGCATCGCGGCGACGGTCACGGCGCTCCGCAACGCCGCGCCAGGGGGCACCCGGCTGATCGTGGTTGCCGACAATTGCGGCGATGCCACCGCCGCGCTGGCACGCTCCGCCGGCGCCGAGGTGATCGAGCGCAACGAGCCCCAGCGGCGCGGCAAGGGCTTCGCGCTCGCCTTTGCGCGTGATCGGCTCGCGGCCGAGCCGCCCGATATCGCGATCGTCGTCGATGCGGACTGCAGCATCTCCGGTGGGGGCATGGCCCGGCTGGCGGCGGCAGCCCAGGCAAGCGGTTGTCCGGTTCAGTCCGCCTATATGATGCGCCCGCGGCCCGATCTCGGCACCCTGACCTGCCTGTCCGGCTTCGCCTTCCTGATGCGCAACCTCGTGCGCCAGCGCGGCCTGGCAAGGCTGGGGGCGCCGGCGCTGCTGACAGGATCTGGGATGGCTTTCCGCTGGGACGTCTTCGTCAGCGCGCCGCTCGCCACCGCCGACCTGGTGGAGGATCTTTCGCTCGGCGTAGCGCTGGCCCGGAGCGGCCAGCCTCCGCTCTTTCTGCCCGACACGGCGACATGGTCCGACCCGGCGCCGCGGCACGCCATCGGGACGCAGCGCACCCGCTGGGAACACGGCTTTCTGCGCCTCGCCCGCCAGACAGCGCTGCCGCTGCTGACCGAACGGCAATGGCCGCTCATCTGGCTGGGCCTGCACCTGCTGGTGCCGCCGCTCGCGCTGCTGGCCGCGGTTGACGGCGCTACGCTGGTGCTGCTCTTCGTTCTAGCGCGGGCCGGGTCGACGGCGCTGCCCTTCATCGTCCTGGTGACCTTGCTCACCGCTGCGATGCTGTTGCTCGGCATAAGCTGGGCGCGCTTCGGACGTGCGCAGATCTCGGGCGGCAGGCTGCTGTTGATCCCCTTCTATATTCTCTGGAAGCTGCCGATCTACGTCAGCGCCCTGTTCCGGCCGGAACGGCGCTGGATCCGCACAAGCCGGGATTAGCCGGATCGCCTAAGCCCCGACCAGTTTATCAGTGGCCGAGCCAAAGTGCTGACCTGCTCCTGCAATAGGATCGATGCGGTGCCGGCCAGAATCGCCGGGCCGAACCCCGAGGCGTTCGCCAATATCGCGCCGATCTCGGACGGCGGCACCTTGCTGTCCAAAAGGCGCCGCGCGGGCGCGATCAGCGCTTGGCACATGAAACCGCGCATGTGGCGGCGGCGACCGGCATCGACGCGCAGATCGAGCGCATCTTCGACATAGCGCTGCACAGCCATCGCCTCGCAGACGAACGTGCTGGCCTTGGTGCGACGGCGCACATTGCCATCATGGCTCCGGAAATGATTGAGGCGGCCGGGGATCCGCACGATGTCGAACTCCATGAGCATCCGGCAGTAGGTCATCCAATCGCCACATAGCCGCAACGTCTCGACCGGGCCGCCGATCGCATCGAACGCAGCGCGCCGGAACAGCACGGCGCTGGCATTGGGGATGCTATTCCAAGGATGCATGTAGTAGCGGCTATAGACCTTCCCCTCGATCGCGAGCGGCGCGTCGCCAAAGTCGGGGATGTAGGGCGCCAGGAATCTGTTGCCGTGCCATGTGTCGAAGAAGCGGTGAAGGAACCGTCCAGCCTCGTCGACGACGTCGGAAGCGCAGACCGCCATCCCGGCGGCAGGATGAGCGTCGAGTTGTGCGGCAAGCTCCTCGAGCAGAGTCGGTTCGGCGTAATCGTCGGATTCGGCGATCCAGACATAGTCGGACGTGCTCTGATCGAGCCCTCGGCGCCATTGGCGGTAGGGGTTGCCCGAATTAAGGGCGCTGAAATCGAACCGAACGCGCCGGTCGCCGGAATAGCGTCGAGCCACTTCGCGGCTATCGTCGGCAGAGGCGTCGTCGAGGATGATCAGTTCAAAGTCGTCGAAGCGCTGCGCCAGGATCGTATCGATCCGTTGCGCCAGGTAAGGCGCGTGATTGTAATTCGGCACGATGACGGCAACCTTCGTCACCAGCCAGGCACCAGCCGGGCGGCCGTGACCGTCACGGCAAAACCTGACGCAGCGCCGACGCCGGCGACGGCGAGATAGGCGAGTTCCTCGCGCAGATCGAACAGGCTCGCACGGTGCAGCACCACCCAGTGGAAGCCGAGCACCGGAAGCTCGATCAGGCCAACCGCCGCGATCACTCCTATCGGGCCGAACAGCAGAAAGCCGATGGGCCCGGCGAGCGCCAGCCATATGGCTCGAACGATGTTACCATAGAGCGTCACCTTCACCTGCCCGGTAGCGGTCATCACCTCCGACGCCGAACGATTGGGCAGCCGCAAGGTGCAGCTGATCGCGAGCAGCGAAAGATAGGGCGCGACGGGCGCGTAGCGCACGTCATAGAGTAGCGCTACGACGAACCCGCCGCCGCCGGTCAGCGCACCGCATCCCAGCGCATAGAGCAGCGACGCCCTGCGCCGGACAGCATAATAATATTCGCCAAGGCGGCTTCGGTTTCCATTCCACACCTGCGCATAGACCGGATAGGCAATTCGGCTGACATAGGCGCCGACGAAGCTGTTAGCGGCCGAGGTGAGGTTGAGCGCGATCGCGTAGAAACCGAAATCGTGAAGCGACATGATCCGCGCCAGCGCGATCTTGTCTGCCTGCGAAACCACCAGCGTCAGCATGCTCGACACGATCACAATCCGCGAGAACAGCATGAACTCGCGCGACCACGCGCGGTCCCGAGCCGGGCGGCGGCGCGAGTCGGGGAAAAGCGAGTAGCTGGCGATCGTCCGGGCAAGGCTCTGCGCGATCATCGCCAGGATGAATGCCCAGGCATTGCGCAGCCAGACGGCGAGCACGATGCACAGCACGGTCTGAAACAGCGCCAGGCAGAAATCGATGATCGTCAACCGCCGCGCGCCGCCTGATCGCAACGTCGTTGTCAGTGCCAGCGACGTGAAGCCCTCGACAAGGAAGATGGTGGAGGCGACCGCCAGCGGAAACGCCAGCTGGGGCTTATGGAGAAACGCGGCGATCAACGGCGCGGCAGCCATGCCGCCCAGGGCGAGCAGCGCGCCGCGCCCCGCATGAATCGTCCAGATCACATCGCGAAAACGGGGGTCGTCGCCTTCGGGATGGCGCACGAGATATGACTGGAAGCCGAGATCGGTCAGCATCGTGATGGTGAAGAAGATCGAATTGATGATCCCGATCAACCCGAAGACATCGGGCGCGACCAGCCGCGTCAGCATCAGGGAACTGACCGTCCGCACCAGGACCGTCGCCGCGGTCGTCATCATCAGCACGCCGGTGACGCTACCGGCGGCCGCATATATGCGACGCATGGGAAGGGTCATCGCCCCAATCATCGCAATGCCGGCAGGCGGTCGCCATCTGGCATGTGGGGCATCGAAGAGCGCACCTCGCCGGCGTCCGTTCGCGGTTGGGACGGGTGGGCGGCGGCTCGGACGGCCTCCGCACGGAGCGCGACCAGGATTGCGGCGAAGACGATGCTCAGGACCATTGGCGCGCTCCACGCGCCGATAAATGCCGCCGAAACGACGAAGCCGGCCTGTATCGCCATACAGACCTGTCCGAGCAGCAGCTGGTCTCGCGAGGGACGGACGCGGCGAAGCGCGCGATAGCCCATGAGGCTCGACGCAAGGAACAGCACATAAGGAAGCAACGAGGCGATTCCGCCCTGGACCACGATCGCGAGATAAAGGTTGACGAGGTCGACGATGCCCTGCCCCTGTTTGAAGCTGTCGAGCAGCCCGCTCGAAACCGCCTCGGGATATCCCAGCCAGACATGGCTGCCGAGCGTCTTGGGGATTCCCCACAGGATCATCATCCGATAATCGGCCGACCCCTGCGCATCCGCATTGGACAGGATCGGCAGGGCGACGACGATTATGAAGCCGAACCCGGCTATCGCCGTCGCGACCGCATATCGGCGACGCATCAGCAGAAGCGCCACGATGCCGACCGCCATGGCAATTACACCGGTGCGCGACAGCGTCGCAACCAGGCCGACCAAAGCGCAGCCACCAGCGACGACAACCGGCATCTTCCAGCCTTGCCAAGCGGCGAGACCGAAAACCGCGATCGCTGTCATGCCGAAGACGACGCTGCCGCCCAGTGGATGCGAGTATGGACCATAAGCTCGCAACATGCCGCCGCGGAACAGCATGACCGTCGGCGTGCCGGCAACGTAAAGATCTCCCTTCATAGCGCCGATGTTCGCGTAGAGCGGCCACCAGCGCACTGCTTCGAACATGCACAGCAATGACGCCGCGGCAGCGCCGAAGATCATCAGGCGCAGCACCAGCTCCGGCTGCGGAATACGGGTGCGTGACACGACATGATAGGTCAGCCCGTAGGGCACGACATATTGCATGAAGTTCCGGAACGCACCGGTCGGGCTATCGGGGAGAGAGACGCACAGGAGGAAGATCAACAGGAAGCTATGGAATAAGACGTCCGTCGCATTGGGCTGCCGACGCAAGTGCAACCCCGGATTGGCGAGATAAGCCAACAGCATGGCGCCCGAGAAGACAGTGAGCGGCCCCAGGTTCATGACATATGCGCCAGCGATGTTGAGCAGCACGGTGGTCGACGGCGTCCATAGATAGAAGAAGAGAAAGGTCGCCACCATCGGCACCCGCCGATCGAAACACAGCAACAAGAGCACGCCGTATATCAACAGGCTTGGGGCCATCGGGACGAAGCTGACCGCGACGCAGGCGATCAGCGCCCCGGCCGCCGCCAGCCTGGCGATCATGAGACGCTCCCAGCTCGCCTGCGACAGGCGCAGCAAAGGGAGGCTTGCCAAGCCCAGCAGCCCAATCAGAACGATGGCGTTCTTCCACCAGAACATCAGCCAGCCGTCATCCGCATGTCCCTGACGGGCCCGTCGCCAAGGCCATGACGAGGATTGCCCAATGGCATCATAGCCACCAAAGGGCGTTTATAGACAGAAGGTAAAGAAGGAATGGCTTGATCCGCCTGCCATCTCGCCCCACATGGCGTTCATGTTGATAGAAACCGAACTCACGCCAAATCCGGCAACGCAGAAATTCTTGCCTGGCCGCGCGGTCATGACCACAGGAACGCGCGACTTTGCCGACCCGGAGGAGGCCGCCGGCTCGCCGCTGGCGGAAGCGCTGTTCTCGCTGGGCGACGTCACCGGCGTGTTCTTCGGCCAGGACTTCGTATCGGTCACGGCCGCCGAGGGCACCGATTGGCGCGATCTCAAGCCGCAGGTGCTCGGCGTTCTGCTCGATCACTTCTCGTCCGAAGCGCCGCTGTTCCGGGCCGGCAGTGCCGCGGAAATCGCGATCGACGATGGCGACATCGCAGATGATCCCGCCGATGCCGATATCGTTGCGCAGATCAAGGATCTGATCGAGACGCGGGTTCGCCCAGCCGTCGCCAAGGACGGCGGCGACATCATCTACCGCGGCTTCCAGCGCGGCACCGTCTATCTGGCCATGCAGGGCGCCTGCTCGGGCTGCCCCTCGTCGAGCGCCACACTCAAGCAGGGGATCGAGACGTTGCTCAAGCATTATGTGCCCGAGGTCACTGAAGTCCGCGCCGCCTGATTCCTGTAAGATCGCAACACTCCCGGGGAAATTCATGGCTGAACCGCTGTCCGACGAAGGGCTCGATCTGCTGTTCCGCAAGGCGCGTACCTATAACGGCTTTCTGGACAGACCAGTGACCGAAGCCCAGTTGCGCGAGATCTGGGATCTTATGAAATTTGGACCGACCTCGGCCAATCTGTTTCCGGTCCGGATCGTCTGGTGCGTGAGCAGCGAGGCCAAGGACAAGCTTTCGAAGCTCGTGTCTGGCACCAATTCCGGTAAGGTGCTGCAGGCGCCGGTGGTCGCCATTCTGGCCATGGACACCGAATTCTACAATCATGCCCCCCGGCTGTTCCCGATCGCCGATGCGCGCTCGTGGTTCGTGGGCGAAGATAATGTGCCCAACGAAGCCGCTGCGAGCACCGCCTTTCGCAACAGCAGCCTGCAGGGCGCCTATTTCATAATGGCCGCGCGCGCGCTCGGGCTCGATACCGGGCCGATGTCCGGCTTCGACAATGCCGGAGTCGACAAGGCCTTCTTCGCCGGCACCAGCTACAAGTCGAACTTCCTCTCGACGCTCGGCTATGGCGACCCCTCGACAATCTTCGAGCGGATGCCGAGGCCGTCGTTCGAGGAGTTCACGGCGATCGCGTGAAGAGCGGACGGATGCCGCGGACACTCGTGATCGATACCGCCACTGCCGCCTGCTCGGTGGCGCTTGTAGAAGACGGGGCCGTGCTGGCCCAGCAGCATGATGTGGTTGGGCGCGGCCATGCCGAAAGGTTGATGTCGATGATCGCGGCGCTGCCGGGCGGAGGCCGCGCCGATGCGATCCTCGTCGATTGCGGGCCCGGCAGTTTCACTGGCGTCCGGATAGGGCTCGCCGCCGGCCGCGCACTCGCGCTCGGCTGGAATGTCGGCGTGCATGGCTATTCGTCGATGGCGGTCATTGCGGCGGCTGCGGAGTGCGACGACGATGCGATCGCCGTCGCGCTGATCGGCGGCCATGGCGAACTGTTCGTGCAACGTTATCGTCCCCGCCCGACGGCACCACTGTCCCCGCTCGAGTCGCTTGCACCCCAGGCTGCTGCCGCCTGCTTGTCCGAGGCGCATATATTTGGATCCGGCGCAGCGCAGCTCGTGGCCGCGCGCGGAACCGGCACCGCGCACGATCGCCTGCCCTGTGCCGCCGACGCGCTGCTGCTGCCTGACGTCCTGGCGCGGCTGGCGCCGACTCCGATCTACGGCCGCGCCGCCGATGCAAAGCCTGCAGCATGACCCGGCTGACCATAGAGGAAGTCGGGATTGCCCGGCTCGACGCCGTGATGGAGGTCATGAACGAGGCATTCGATCATGGCTATGGCGAGGCGTGGACCGAGCCGCAGACAGTATCGATGATGACCCTCCCGGGCGTCTGGCTGTCGCTCGCCCAGGTGGGCGACAGAGCCGCGGGCTTCGCGCTGAACCGGATCATAGCCGACGAGGCCGAACTGTTGCTGCTGGCGGTGTCCCCGCACAGTCGCCGCCAAGGCGTGGGCATGGCGCTGATCGAACGCTCGCGACAATTGGCCCGGCTGCGTAATGGAGTGCGGCTTCATCTCGAAGTGAGGCATAATAATCCTGCGATCATACTGTATAACAAGGCCGGCTTCGATCTTGTGGGTCGAAGGCCCGGCTATTATAAAGGAATCGATGGTGCGGTTCACGACGCTTTGACCTTGTCTTGTAGACTTTAGACCGCGTTGAACTACCACTGTTGGAAATGATCGTTGCATTTCGATCCAGAATGGCGCAAAGCCCGCCGATCGCGTCCGCGCCGACAGTTTCCTCAACTTAATCTATTTAAATCAATCGATAAGGGTCAATATCATGACGGACAATTCCGACCTCACCGAAACACTTATTGCTTTGACCGCAGACATCGTGTCGGCGCATGTCAGCAACAATAGTGTCGCCGTTTCGGACCTGCCGTTGCTGATCCAGAATGTACACAGCGCTTTGTCATCGCTCGGTGACGTACTGGTTGAGCCGGAGGTAAAGCAGGAGCCGGCGGTATCGGTCCGCGCCTCGATCAAGCCCGATTACATCGTGTGCCTCGAGGACGGCAAGAAGCTGAAGATGCTCAAGCGGCACCTTATGACCCATTACCAGATGACTCCGGAGCAATATCGGGCCAAGTGGAACCTTCCCGCCGATTATCCGATGGTCGCGCCGAACTATGCGGAGCAGCGCCGTTCTCTCGCGAAGAAGATCGGCCTCGGCACCAAGCGGCGGACCCGCTGATCCGGAAGATATGGGGACGGAGAAATTCGTCCCCAATATTTCTCCCTTGTGATTTCAAGGGCACGTCCGATCTTGTGCTCGCAGATGCGATAAGGCTAACGAGGTAGTTATGCCCGGCAAGATCGACATCGAACAGCTTTGCGCCGAAAAAGGCCTGCGCATCACCGAGCAGCGCCGCGTGATAGCGCGCGTGCTGTCCGACGCCGAAGACCATCCCGACGTCGAGTTGCTCCATCACCGCGCAGCCGCCATCGATCCGGGAATCTCGATCGCGACGGTTTACCGGACGGTGCGGCTGTTTGAGGAAGCCGGCATCCTCGAACGCCATGATTTCGGCGATGGCCGCGCCCGCTATGAAGCGGCGCCCGATACGCATCACGATCATCTGATCAATGTCGAGACCGGCGAGGTTATCGAGTTCGTCGATCGCGAACTCGAGGAGCTGCAGCGCCGAATCGCCGAGCGGCTGGGCTTCCGCCTCGTCGATCATCGGCTCGAACTCTACGGCGTCCTGGCCAACCGCTCCAAATAGATTCGTGGCGCGGTATCGAAGCATTGCCCGCCTCGCCGTCGCCCTTTGCGTGCTGCTATTCTGCCTGACGGGCTACGCGCTCACCTGGCCGCTGCGCCGCTCGATCGGCTGGACGCGTTTCTTCCTGCAATGGTTCGGCGAGGCGCTGGGTCTCGACGTCAGGATCGAAGGCGCGCCATCGGGCCGGGATGCGCTCTATGTCGCCAATCATGTCAGCTGGCTGGATATATTGGCGCTTGGCGGGGCGACCTCCACTTTCTTCATATCCAAGGATGATGTGGAGGGCTGGCCGCTCGTGGGGATGCTCGCCCGCATCGGCGGCACCATCTTCATCCAGCGCGAGAGCCGCCGCGCTGCGCGCGGCCAGGTCGACCAGCTCGGCCAGGCGCTGAGCGGCCATGTCCCGATCACGCTTTTTCCCGAAGGGACGACCGGCGACGGCTCGAAGCTGTTTCCCTTCCGCCCTGCGCTGTTCGCCTCGGTCGCGCCGCCACCGCCCGGCATCACCGTGCAGCCCGTCGCAATAGATTATGGCGCCGCAGCCGCCGAGATTGCCTGGACCGGCGAGGAGGACCTCGGCCCCAACGCCAAGAAGGTCCTCGCGCGACCCGGCCCGCTTCGCTGCACGTTGAAGTTCCTGCCGCCGCTGTCCCCATCCGAGGACCGCAAGCTGCTCGCCGCGCAGGCGCAGGCAGCCATCGAGGCGGCCCTGGGCCTCGCGCCCCACAGCGACGGATAAGCGCGAACGCTTTCGTTTGCCGCCGCTTCGCCTATAGGCGCGAACGCTTTTCGTTTGCCGCCGCTTCGCCTATAGGCGCGGCGATGTCGCGCCCCGCCCCCAAGAGCTTCCACGTCAAGTCGTTCGGCTGCCAGATGAACGCCTATGACGGCACACGCATGGCCGAGCTTCTCGAAGCCCAAGGCATGCAGGCCGCCGACAGCGCCGAACAGGCCGAGCTGATCGTGCTCAATACCTGCCACATCCGCGAGAAGGCTGCCGAGAAGGTCTATTCGGACATTGGCCGCATCATCAAGCGATCCCGGGGCAAGCAGCAGCCGATGATCGCCGTCGCCGGCTGCGTCGCCCAGGCCGAAGGCGCCGAGATCCCGCGCCGCGCACCTGCGGTCGATATCGTGGTCGGTCCACAGGCTTATCACAACCTGCCCCAGCTCGTGGCCGACGCGGCGCAGGGCAGGCCCGCGCTCGACACCGACATGCCGGCCGCCTCGAAGTTCGATGCGTTGCCCGGACGCCGCTGGCCCGGGCCCAGCGCCTTCCTGACGGTTCAGGAAGGCTGCGACAAATTCTGCACCTATTGCGTGGTGCCCTATACGCGCGGTGCGGAAATCTCGCGGCCATGGAGGGCGATCATCGACGAGGCGAAGGCGCTCGTCGATGCCGGGGCGCGCGAGATCACCCTGCTGGGCCAGAATGTGAACGCCTGGAGCGGCGAGGACGAACGCGGACGGGCGCAGGGACTTGACGGCCTGATCCGCGAACTTGACGCGCTGCCCGGCCTCGTCCGCATCCGCTACATGACCAGCCACCCCAACGACATGAGCGACGGCCTGATCGCCGCGCATGGCGATGTCGCCAAGCTGATGCCCTTCCTCCATCTGCCGGTGCAGGCGGGATCGGATCGCATCCTCAAGGCGATGAACCGCAGCCATGATGCGACAAGCTATCTCAAGCTGATCGAGCGTGTCCGGGCTGTCCGCCCGGACATCGCGATCTCGGGCGATTTCATCGTCGGCTTTCCCGGCGAGACCGAGGCGGATTTCGCCGCCACGCTCGACATCGTAGGTGCGGTTGGGCACGCTCAGGCGTTCAGCTTCAAATATAGTCCTCGGCCCGGCACGCCCGCTGCGACAATGGCCGATCAAGTCGACGCCGACGTAATGGACGAGCGGCTGCAGCGGCTGCAGGCGCTGCTCAACGAACAACAGCATGGCTTCAACCTCGCCACCCTGGGCAAGCGCTGCGATGTGCTGATCGAGCGCGACGGCAAGCGGCCGGGCCAGCGCATCGGCAAATCGCCCTGGCTCCAGTCGGTGATCGTCGAGGACGGCCCCGCGATCGGCGAACTGGTGACGGTCGACATCGTCGCGGCCGGGCCAAACAGCATGACGGGAGTGATCGCGGCGGAGAGCCGGGCGGCTTAGAGCATCCGATTCAGTGGAAACCGTTTGTCCCGAGCGAAGTCGAGGGGCCGGCCTGGGAACGCCCCTAGTGCGCGACCTTGGTAAGCGAGCGATTCTCCGCAATAACGCCGTCTCGATAACTGAGAGAGCCCGGCGCACCCAGCACGTCATATACTCGCCATCCCGCAGGCGTTTTCTCCATCAGAAGCGATATCTGCTGTGGTTGCGCATTGATGAAGCGGACAACGGCCCGAATCCGCTTATGGGGCCAGCTTGAGAGCGTTATGCTGATCAGTTTGATCGTATGATAGTCTTGGCACTGGCAGATAGGATCCGCATCCGTAGCCGCGCCGGCTTCGAAAGCATTGAGCCTCTCATTGACAGATATGAGCCGAGACGTCGCAGGCGTGAAAACCGTACGCCACGGAACCGGATCTATGCAGGGTAGCTTACCGGAGCATTCTTTGTAGCTCGTGTAGATATGGGTCAGGAAGGTGCGTATCTCGGCATCGTCGAGCCGTGTGGGCGCAGTGGTCGTCGCGTTCAACGACGATGTCGCGATGAGCAAGGACAAGACCCATAAAATCCGCATCATTGCTCTCTCAAAACTCCCAACTTGGCGTTTTAACATTGGGGACAGCAATAGGCATCTGCCACATCAATGGTGGATAAGTGCAACGCGCCGCCGCTTTTCCTCTTCGCACGGGTCCAAATGTGCGTAGGATCGTTGTGAGCCGGATGACACCCGTCCTCGGGTTCGTAAGGAAAGGAAGCTGCCGCACCTTATGTCGCGCAAGCCAGTTCCCGCGCAGGCCGGAGATCGCGCCCGGCTAGAGATCATGTTCGACAAACCCCAGCTGCTCGGGCGCCTGTTCGGCGAATTCGACCAGAACCTGGTAGCGATAGAGAACCGGCTAGGGGTCTATATCGCGGCACGCGGCAACAAGCTGCAGATCGAAGGTGAAGCCGAGGCGGCGGGCCGCGCCCGCGAGGTGCTCACCGGCCTTTATAACCGCATCGTGCAGGGCCAGGATCTCGACAGCGGCGCCGTCGAGGCGGTGATCGCGATGTCGGCCGAACCGACGCTCGATGGCATCATCCGCAGCGACGTTTCCGATCTTCCCAAGGTGATGATCCGCACCCGAAAGAAGACGATCGTCCCGCGCTCGGCGACCCAGATCAAATATATGGAAGCGCTCAACCGCTCAGATATCATCTTCGCGCTCGGGCCGGCGGGCACCGGCAAGACCTATCTGGCCGTGGCACAGGCGGTGCAGCAGCTGATCCAGGGCACAGTCGACCGGCTGATCCTGTCACGGCCGGCGGTCGAGGCCGGCGAGCGGCTGGGCTTCCTGCCCGGCGACATGAAGGAGAAGGTCGATCCCTATCTCCGCCCGCTCTACGACGCGCTCTACGACATGCTGCCGACCGAACAGGTCGAACGGCGGATCGCCTCGGGCGAGATCGAGATCGCGCCGATCGCCTTCATGCGCGGCCGCACGCTGGGCGACGCCTTCGTCATCCTCGACGAGGCCCAGAACACCACGCCTGCGCAGATGAAGATGTTCCTGACCCGCTTCGGCCAGAACAGCCGGATGGTGGTATGCGGTGATCCGCGGCAAATCGATCTGCCCGACATCGGCAAGTCGGGCCTCGCCGACGCGGTGGCCAAGCTGGAGGGCATAGAGGGGATCGCCACCGTCCGTTTCGGCGCTGCCGATGTCGTCCGCCACCCGATCGTCGGCCGGATCGTCGAGGCCTATGAGGGACCCGACGATGCGTGAGCGCTGCTCGTGATCGAAGTCGCGGTTCAAGCCGAACCAGGCTGGGATGACGGCACCGACTGGGAAGCACTGGCCACCGAAGCTGTGATCGCCGCGCTCGGCACGACACCCAATGCCGAGATCCTCACCGCGTCCTATACCGCCGAAGTCTCGATCCGGCTGACCGATGACGACGAGGTCCAGGCGCTCAACCGCCAGTATCGAAGCAAGGACAAGCCGACCAATGTGCTGAGCTTCCCGATGGTGCAGGACGATCTGCTCGAGTCGCTCGCCAATGGCGACGATGGCGAGGTGCTGCTCGGCGACATCATTCTCGCCCGGGGCGTCTGCGAGCGCGAGGCCGCTGAGAAAGGGGTCGCGACGGCCGAGCACGCCACACACCTGATCGTCCACGGCACGCTCCATCTGCTCGGCTATGATCATATCGCCGACGATGAGGCGGAGGCGATGGAGGACCTGGAGCGCGCGGCGCTCGCTAGCTTGGGCATCGATGACCCTTATGTGGTGACAGAGGATTGAGCGATAAGGCCATTGCCCCCCGCCCCTCATTTCGGATACCGAATCACCGCATGAGAACGGCACACTAGAAAGACGATGCCCGACGACAGCAGTAGCAGCGCCGCGGATAGCGGCGGACGATGGTGGCGCGGGCTGCGCTCGCTGTTCGCGCCCGAGCATGAGCCCAGTCTGCGCGACCAGATCGAGGAGGTCATCGAGGAGCATGACAGCGAAGGCGACCAGGGAGACGACCTCTCCTCCGCCGAGCGCGAGATGCTTCGCAACATTCTCCACTTCGGCGAACGCAATGTCGGCGACATAGGCGTCCCGCGCGGCGACATCATCGCCGTGCCCGAGACGATCGGCTTCGATGAACTCGTCGCGCGCTTCGCCGAGGCCGAACATAGCCGGCTTCCGGTCTACAACGAGGACCTCGATCATGTCACCGGCATGGTCCATGTGAAGGACGTGTTCCGTATTATCGCCACCGACGCGGCGCGGCCGGCGACGATCGAGAGGCTGATCCGTCAGCCGCGCTACGTTCCCTCGTCGATGCGGATCATCGACCTCCTGGCGGAGATGCGCGAGACGCGCACGCATCTCGCCATCGTGCTGAACGAATATAGCGGCACCGACGGGCTGGTGACGATCGAGGACCTGGTCGAGGAGATCGTCGGCGATATCGAGGACGAGCATGACGAGGAGGAGGAAGACCTGCTCGTGGCGCTGGGCGACTCGATCTGGTCGGCCGACGCCCGGGCCGAGCTCGAGGATGTCGCCCGGCTGATCGATCCGCGGCTCGCCGACATCGAGGATGATGTCGAGACGCTGGGCGGACTCGCCTCGGCGCTGGCCGGGCAGGTGCCGCAGATCGGTCAGATCGTCGAGCATCCGAGTGGCTGGCGGCTGGAAATCTCCGATGCCGACGAGCGCCGTGTCAAACGGCTGCTGCTCCACCCGCCCGCGTCGCGGGAGCAGCCCGAGGAATGATATTCTGGCGCGGGAGAGGCTTACCCGAATCTCACGCTCCAACGTCGTCATGCCAGCGAAAGCTGGCATCTCATTAGGATAGGGCGGCACTTCATCTCAGGAGATGCCAGCCTTCGCTGGCATGACGTGCTAGGGCGCTATAATTACCGGGCGCACGCCCAGGAGATGCCGATGTCGACCAAGAAGAAGCTGCTCATCGCCATCCCGATTTTGATTGTGCTGGCGGCGGTCGTTGCGATCTATGTGCTTGCCACGCGCGAACATGCGACCGTCGACTTCGCGGAGACGGTCGGCCCGGGGCCCAAGATCATCGCCCCGAATGCCACGCTGATCCCCACGCTGCACGTGGCCAAGGCGGTCGGCTGGAGGCCGGAGGAGAAGCCGACGGCCGCCGCGGGGCTTGTGGTGCAGGCCTTTGCCGTGGGGCTCGATCATCCCCGCTGGCTTTACGTGCTGCCCAATGGCGACGTTCTGGTCAGCGAGAGCAATTCGCCGCCCCGCGACGAGAAGAATGGCGGCGACGGGATCAACGGCTTCGTCATGAAGAAGATGATGGAACGGGCGGGCGCAGGCGAGCCGTCGCCCAACCGGATCATCCTGCTGCGCGACGCCGATGGCGACGGCAGGGCCGAACTGAAAACGGTGCTGATCGCGGGCCTCAATTCACCCAGCGGCATGGCATGGGCCAATGGCCAGCTCTATATCGGCAACACCGATGCGCTTGTCCGGGTGCCTTTCACCCCTGGCCAAACCCGGATCGACGCGAAGCCCGTGGTGATCGCCAAGCTGCCCGGCGGCTTCGATCACTGGGCCCGCAACCTGCTGCTCGCCAAGGACGGCAAGTCGATTTTCGTTGCCGTGGGGTCGGCCTCGAACATCGCCGAGAACGGCATGGATCGCGAAGCGAAACGGGCAGCGATCTGGCAGATAGAGCTGCCGTCGGGCCGCAACCGCATCTATGCCTATGGCCTGCGCAATCCGAACGGCCTCGCCTTCGAGCCGACCACCGGCGACCTGTGGACGACCGTGAACGAACGCGACATGATCGGTTCGGATATCGTCCCGGACTATCTCACCGAGGTGCAGTTCGGCGGCTTCTACGGCTGGCCATGGTATTATTGGGGCGGAGTCGTCGACAAGCGGGTGCCGGAGCCGGACGAGGATCTGCAATCCTATGTGATCCGCCCGGATTATTCACTCGGGCCGCATGTCGCGGCGCTGGGCCTTGCCTTCGCCAAAGGCGCGATTCTGGGCCCGAAATATGCCAGCGGCGCGTTCATCGCGCAGCATGGATCGTGGAACCGGCGCCCCTATTCGGGCTATGATGTGGTGTTCGTGCCCTTTGCCCAGGGCAAGCCGATGGGCAAGCCGGTCGAGGTCCTGAATGGCTTCCTGTCCAAGGACGAGCAGGCGCGCGGCCGGCCGGTGGCGGTCGCGATCGGCAAGCGCGGCGGCCTGCTGGTCAGCGACGACGTCGGCGGCAAGGTCTGGCGCGTGACGGGGAACGGGCAGTAAGGCTCGGGCGAGGAACCGGTTGGTTCAGAGCATCTGGCCGAGCTTGGACGGTGCGGGAAAGGGGTTGCTCTTGCCCTCGCTGCTCGGCGCCGGCACCTCCAGGCGATGCCAGCCGCCAGCCGATAGCCGCTCGAGCGGCTGGAAGCGGGTCTTGTACTGCATGCGGGGCGACCCCTCGACCCAATAGCCGAGATAGACATACGCCAGGCTGGCTTCGGCCGCGCGGCGAATATGATCGAGGATGATGAATGTGCCGAGGCCGGGCCGCGCCGCATCCTCGGTTTCGAAGAAGCTGTAGACCATCGACACGCCATCCGACTGGCTGTCGGTCAGGCAGGCGCCGATCAGCTTGCCCGGCCGGCCGGCCACCGAAGGCTCGCGATATTCGATGATGTGGGTCTTTACCGGCGTCTGCTCGACCATGTCGGCAAAATCGAGTTCGTCCATCTGCGCCATGCCGCCGCCGGGGTGGCGCGACTTGAGATAGCGGCGCAACAGCGCGAACTGCTCCTCGGTGGTCCACGGCTTGCAGACGCTGACCTCGATATCGGCGTGCCGGCGGATCAGCTTGCGCTGGCTGGCATTGGGCTTGAACTCGGCCGCGACGACCCGGACCGACACGCAGGCCTGGCAATCAACGCAGGTCGGGCGATAAGCCACGCCCTGGCTGCGGCGAAAGCCGATGCGGCCGAGCGCATCGTTCAGCTCTCCGGCGTTGGGGCCGGACAGCTCCGTGAAGACCTTCCGCTCGGTACGCCCCGGGAGATAGGGGCACGGACCGGGCGTCGTCACGAAGAAGCGCGGAAAGCGAAACTGCGCCGTCATCCGAAAGCCTGCCCCATAAACAAGAGGTCGCTCATCGACCTATATTAATTATGCCTACGCACGAACCTCATGAAAAGAGCATTAACCTTGATTCTTTTGATAGGCCCTCAAGTGCCGGGCGCAGGGCATCCGCCCTGCTTGGCTTCGCGCCAATAAGGCGCGGCGGCCGTTCGGCCTGGCGGAGCCCTGACAGGCTCCGACGCACAGCTCGGCGTCGGGACACACCTGTGTCCCGCAAGGCCGAACGGCCGCCCGAGCTTATACGGGGATAGCCAAGGTCGCGGATGCGACCGCCGGCGCCTGAGGCCCTACAAACTAAGCCGCTTCGATGGTCTCGACCTGATACCCCTCATGGCGGAGCGCCTTGAGCAAACGCTCGAGGTGCGCCGCGTCGCGGGTCTCGCACTCGATCTCCGCTATCAGGCCCTTGGCCGGCAGAGTCGTGAAAACCCGCTGGTGATAGACCTCGACGATGTTCACCTGCTGCTCGTTGAACACGCGCGCGACATGGAACAGCGCGCCGGCGCGATCCTGAAGCCGGATGCTGAGCCGCGCGAGGCGGCCCGAGCGCGCCAGATCGCGCAGCAGGACGTTCGCGAGCAAGCGGGTGTCGATATTGCCGCCGCACAGGATGATGCCGATATTCTTGCCGCGGAACGCCTTGCCATGCGCCAGCAATGCGGCGAGGCCGGCCGCTCCCGCGCCCTCGACCACGGTCTTTTCGATCTGCAGCAGCATAGACACGGCGGTTTCGAGGTCGCGCTCGGTCACCAGCACGATATCGTCCACCAGCGCGCGCACGATTTCGGAGGTGATCGCCCCCGGCTGTTTGACGGCGATACCCTCGGCCAGGGTGTCGCCGTCGCACGGCAACATCAATCCCTTCATCTTGGCGTACATCGACGGATAGAGCTCGGCCTGGACGCCGATCACCTGCATCGGGCGGGGCCCCGCGCGGGCGACAACCGCCGATCCGGAGATCAGCCCGCCGCCGCCGATCGGCACCACCAGCATGTCGAGTTCGGGCGCGTCCTCGATCATCTCCAGCGCGACAGTCCCCTGCCCGGCAATCACGTCGACATCGTCGAACGGGTGGACGAAGGTCAGTCCCTCTCGCGCCTCGAGTTCGCGCGCGGCGGCATAGGCGTCGTCATAGCCCTCGCCGATCAGGATAACCCGCGCGCCATGGCCTTCGGTCTGCTGCACCTTAACGGTCGGCGTCGGCTTGGGCATCACGATGGTGACCGGAATACCCAGCCTTTTGCCATGATAGGCGAGCCCTTGCGCGTGATTGCCCGCCGAGGCGGCGATCACCCCGCGGGCGCGCTGCTCTTCCGACAGCTGGCACAGCTTGTTGAGCGCGCCACGCTCCTTGTAGGCGGCCGTGAACTGGAGGTTCTCGAACTTCAGCCAGACATTGGCGCCGATGATCTCGCTGAGCGTGCGGCTCTTCAGGATCGGAGTACGCACGATCGAAGGCGCGATCCGCGCCTGCGCGGCGCGAACGTCGTCGATGGTCACGGGGACGCCCTCGGCGCCGGTCTGCTTGTGCACGCTTGCCATAGTGGCCGCGCCATAGCCGATTAGGCAGCAGAGTCCTAGCGCGCCCGGAAAATCCATCTTATGCGAGTGGCCATGGCAAAAGTGACCTTCCTGGGGCTGGGTGCGATGGGCGCCCCGATCGCTCGACATCTCGCCGCCGCGGGCCATGATGTCACCGTCTACAATCGCACCCGGCTGAAGGCCGAAGCATGGGTGGAAAAGCATGGCGGCCGCTGGGCGCCGACTCCTGCCGCGGCCGCCGAGGATGCCGATGCCGTGCTGTCCTGCGTCGGCGCCGACGGCGATCTCGAGGCGGTGACCCTGCGCAGCGACGGCTGCTTTCGTGCCATGAAGAAGGGCGCTCTCTATATCGATCACACCACCGCTTCGGCCAAGATAGCCCGCCAGCTCGCGGTCGAAGGCCGCGATCGCGGGCTGCTCGTTGTCGACGCGCCGGTGTCGGGGGGGCAGTCTGGTGCGGAGGCGGGCACCCTCGCGATCATGTGCGGCGGATCGGACAAGGCGATGGCCGCGGCGATCCCGCTGATGGAGGCCTATTCGTCGCGGATCGTCCATGTTGGCGGGCCGGGCGCCGGTCAGACCACGAAGATGGTCAACCAGATCTGCATCGTCGGCGCGATGCAGAGCGCCGCCGAAGCACTGCGCTTCGCGCAGAATGCCGATCTCGATCTCGACAAGGTGTTCGAGGCAGTCTCGGGCGGCGCCGGCGCGAGCTGGTATATGGTCAACCGCTGGAAGACGATGGCCGAGGACAGCTTCGACTTCGGATTCGCGGTCGACTGGATGCGCAAGGATCTCAGCATCGCCATCGAGGAAGCCCGCGCCAACGGCGCCGCCCTCCCCTTCACAGCGCTGGCCGACCAGTTCTACGCCGATGCCCAGGCGCTCGGCTGCGGGCGGCAGGATATTTCATCGGTGGTGAAGCGCTTGCCGAAGATATGAAGCCCCTCTCCGACTTGGGGAGAGGGAGGGGCCCGCAGTCGAAAGGCTGTGGGAGGGTGAGGGCATGCGCTTGAAGCAGTCGCTGAGTTCGCGGTTAGCGCGAGCCCTCACCCGCCCATTGCTGCGCAATGGGCCCCTCCCTCTCCCCAGATGGGAGAGGGGTTTCACCCTCGCCGTCGCCCTCCTCGCCTCGCCCGCGCTCGCCGATGGACTGATCGACAACGCCAACGGCTACAGTTTCGACACGAGGGGTCAGCTCGTCCGTTTCACCGGCCTGTTGATCGACGACCAGGGCAAGGTTGCGCGGCTGCTCGATCGCAACGACAAGCGCCCCGACAAGCTCGATTTCAGGCTCGACGCCAAGGGCCGCACCGTCATTCCCGGCATGATCGACGCCCATGGCCATGTCATGGATCTCGGACAGGTGGCGCTGTCGCTCGATCTGTCGGCCACCAACAGCCTCGCCGAGGCACAGGCGGCGCTGCGCAAATATGCCGCCGATCACCCGACTCCGCCCTGGATCCGCGGTGGTGGCTGGAATCAGGACCGCTGGGGCCTCGGCCGCTTTCCCACTGCCGCCGATATCGACGCGATCACGCCGGGCCGTCCCGTGGTGCTCGATCGGATCGACGGCCACGCAGTGCTCGCCAACTCGGCGGCGATGGCAGCGGCCGGCATCAGCGCGAAGACGAAGGATCCCGCCGGCGGCCGGATCGAGCGCGACGCGCGGGGAAATCCGACCGGCGTATTCGTCGATGCTGCCCGGAAGCTGATCCTCGACGCGGTGCCGGCAATGCTGCCGCGCGACCGCGACGCCGCACTCGCCAAGGCACAGGAGATATTGCTCGGCTACGGCATCACCGCGACCTGCGACATGGGCACCAGCGCCGAGGACTGGCAGGTAATGCGTCGCGCCGGCGACGCCGGGCGGCTGCGGGTGCGCTTCATTTCCTATGCCCGGGGCATCGAACCGCTGCTGTCGATCGCCGGCACCGGCCCGACGCCATGGCTCTATGACGGCAAGTTGCGCATGATCGGGGTCAAGCTCTATGCCGACGGGGCGCTCGGCTCGCGGGGCGCCTGGCTCAAGACGCCTTATGCCGATGCGCCGGGGCAGCGCGGCCTGCAGTTGCTCGACGACGCCAAGCTTCGCAACCTGATGAGCCGTGCGGCGATGGACGGATTCCAGGTCGCGGTCGATGCCATTGGCGACGCCGCCAACGCGCAACTGCTCGGCGCGATCGAGGAGCTTGGCGAAACCTACAGAGGCGACCGCCGCTGGCGGATCGAGCATGCCCAGATCGTGGATCCTGCCGATCTGCCGCGCTTCGGCAAGAACGGAATCGTCGCCTCGATGCAGCCGGTGCACCAGACCTCCGACCGGACCCTGGTCGAGGCCAGGCTGGGCCCGGCGCGGCTCGGCGGCGCCTATGCCTGGAAGGCGATGCTCGACAACAAGGTGCCGCTCGCCTTCGGATCGGATTACCCTGTCGAGAGCCCTAATCCGTTCCTGGCCCTCGCCGCGGCAATAAGTCGGCAGGGACCGGACAGCCAGCCCGCGGGTGGCTGGCAGCCGCAGCAGATCATCAGCCTCACCGAGGCATTGCGCGCCTTCACCGCCACCGCCGCGTTCGCCAGTTTCGCGGAGGACCGGATCGGTACACTGACGCCGGGCCGCATGGCCGATTTCCTGATCCTGGACCGTGACATCTTCACCGCGACCGCGACGGATATCCGCGCGGCGCGGCCGCTCGAGACCTGGGTCGGCGGCAAGCGAGTGTGGGTGGCGAAATAGCGTCATCGATATGACATGGTGCAGACCTATTCGGCTCAAGCGATAAGGTCCTCACCGAAGGATTACATATGCGACGTAAGATGCTGGCGGCCGCGCTCGCCGCCCTCCCCTTCGCCGTTCAGGCTGCACCTCCGCCGAAACCGAAGCTGATCCTCGCCATCGCGGTCGATCAATTCTCAAGCGAAGTCTTCAAGCGCTATCGGGGCAGCTATGCCGACGGGTTGAAGACGCTGTCGCACGGCATCGCCTATCCGGCCGGCTACCAGAGTCACGCCGCGACCGAGACCTGCCCCGGCCATTCGACGATCCTGACCGGGCGGCATCCATCGGGCACCGGCATCGTCTCGAACAATTGGCTGGACCTGAAGACCGGCGCGAACATCTATTGCGCCGCGCCGCCGGGCCAGACCGATCCCGATGCGCGGGGGCCGCAGAACATGCGCGTGACGACGCTGGGCGACTGGATCAAGGCAGCCGAACCGGGCGCGCGCTCCTTCGCGGTTTCCGGCAAGGATCGGGCCGCGATCATGATGGCGGGCCAGAATGCCGATGGCGTCTATTGGTGGGTCGACGGCAAGGGCTTCCAGACCTCGCGCTTCGCCGCTGAGGCTGATCCGAAAGAGATCGGGCGCGTTAAGAAGTTCGATCGCAAGCTGATGGCCCGATGGAAGGCCAGGCCGCCGACACTGTGGCCGAAGCCATCGAGCGCCTGCGCCGCGCTCCAGCAGCCGCATCGGTTCGGGCAGATGGATATCTCAGGCGCCGTACCACCCGAAATGGCGTTGGGCGTCACCGCCGGCGACATGTTTCTCCAGTCCAAGGCGTTCCACGATGCGCTCCGTGCGTCGCCGCTCCTTGACGAGGCCACTGTCGACTTCGCCATCCAGCTGATCCAGCGAGAATGGCTGGGTCGGGGGCCGGCTACCGACATAGTGTCGGTGAGCCTTTCCGCTACCGATTATGTCGGCCATCGTTTTGGCAATGGCGGCGCGGAAATGTGCGTCCAGCAGGCCGCGCTGGACGCCACGATTGGCAGGCTGATCGCGAAGGTCAGAGCGGCCGGCGTGCCGGTGATGGTGGTGCTGACCGCTGATCATGGCGCGACCGACGCCGCCGAGCGCGAGCATGACCATGACGGCACGGCGGCGCGGCTTGATTCGAGGGGCTTCGTTGGGAAGCTCAACAAAGCGCTGAAGAGCGATTTCGCGATCGAGGCCGAACCCATCATAGGTGATGATCCGCAGCAGCTGGTGATCGCTGTGGGCCTCGATCCGGTGCTTGCCGCAAAGGTACAGCGGGCGGCGGTCGACTGGCTGAAGCAGCAACCCGAGGTGAGCGCGGTCTATAGCCGCGCCGAGATCGAAGCGGCCACTGTGCCGGCTGGAACACCGCCCGACAGGCTGACGATGCAGCAGCGGTTCAACGAGAGCTATGACCGGGATCGCTCCGGCGATATCGCGGTGGTCTATGCGGAGCATACCAGCTTCGGCGTACCGCGCCGCATGGGCGATACCGTGGCCGGTCACGGTTCCCCATGGGACCATGACCGACAGGTGCCGATATTGTTCTGGTGGCCGCAGGCTGCTGCGGAAACCCGCGATCAGCCGGTCGAGACCGTCGATATTGCACCGACCTTGGCCGCCGTGGCCGGAATCAGGCCCCCTGTGCCGGTCGATGGCCGCTGCCTTGATCTCGGCGGGGAGTGCCAGCACTAGCCCGCGGTGATGCGCCCCGCCGGCGTCCGCATAAGGACGACCAGTGGGGCGTAGTGCTTAGTGTACGAGAACCACGGCGACTGCGAGCGCCTGCACTGCAACTGCGAAGAACGCCGTGGCTGCACCTTCGAAATATGTCATGTTCTTGCTCCTGCTTGGGATTGCCCGTCCCCGCACATTCGTTGTGCGATGCAGCACAAATAGGAAGGGGCTCATCTCAACGCAATTTCAAAACGAGCCGCCGCGGATGCATTTTATGCAACGACGTGCATATTTTGCATTCGTGCTCAGTCGATCAGCCGATCCCGCAGCCGCCCGGCATAATAGCGCAGCCGCGCTCGCGCCTTGTCGACGAAGGTCGGATTCTCGGGCTGGACCCGCATCAGGACCTGCAGTTGGGGCCCTGTTCCATTTCGCTCGACCCGCTTGGCCGACCCGCTCCAGTCGGCAATCAGCACGCTTGGCCATGCGGCCCCACGCACCTGATCGGCCAGATTATCGGCGATCAGCAGGTTCACCGAGCTGTTGCGCTGCGCCTCGGCCGCGACCGCGATGAACGCTGAGTGATTTTCCTTGTCGGCACCCTGGACGAACAGGTTGCGTTCGATACGCCCGGTTGCGCCCTCGGGCAGGTCGATCATGTAATTGGTGGCGCGGCCCGCACTGTCGTCGAAGCTGCAATCGCTGACCACGATGCGGCCGGCGCGGCTCTTCACATAATGGCCGCCCCGTCCCTTTTCGAATCGGCTGCGCCGCACCGTCACCGTGCGAAAGGCGCTCGCGTAGATCGAATGCGCACAGGCGAGCCCCCGGTCGCAACGGCCAAGACCGGAGAAGGTCGACCGATCGATGCTGATGTCCGACGAGGGATCGTCGCCGCCACCCAATATGCCTTCTTCCGAGTTGCGGAAGATGCTGCGCGTGACGGCCAGCGGCCCTTTTTCGATGCGGATGCCGGCGCCGTTGCCATCGGGGACGCGCAGATTTTCGAAGATGAGCCCATCGACGCTCGCCCCACGCCCGCGCAGCACCAGCACGGCCTTGCCCTCGCAGATGCCGCCGTCGAAGATCACCGTCAGCGGACGCGCCGCGCGGTAGGCGATGCGGCCAGCGGTCTGCACCGCGCAGTCCTTGTAGCGGCCTGGCGCGATCAGGATCGAGCCGTTGCCGTCTCCGATGGCGAGGACGGCTCCGGCGAGGGTGGGGTAGGATCTGCCGGATTGCTCAACAGTGAAGGGCGCCGCCGAAAGCGGGGCTGCGGCAAACGCGACGAGAAAGATCAGACGCCACATGAACCTAATCCGTCACGCCGGCGGAGGCCGGGGTCTCAGGCGGCAAGGGCGCCGCTCATCCTCACGAGATTCCGGCCTCCGCCGAAATGACGGTTGTGCGAACAGCCCGCTTCCGCTGCCATAACATGATGAGATGAGAATGGGGTTAATCCAGATTCGGCCGCAGCCAGCGCTCCGCCGTCTCCCGGTCCACGCCGCGCCGGCCCACATAATCCTCGAGCTGGTCCCGCCCGATCCGCGCGACGCCGAAATAAGCCGCCTCGGGATGGCCGAAGTAGAATCCTGACACCGCGGCTGTCGGCAACATCGCGAAGCTTTCGGTCAAGGTGATGCCGGTAAGCTCGGCAGCGTTGAGCATGTCGAACAGGATCGGTTTATGGCTGTGGTCCGGGCAGGCCGGATAACCCGGGGCAGGACGGATGCCGCGATATTGCTCTCGGATCAGCGCTTCATTGGTGAGTTGCTCACCCTCGGCATAACCCCACAGGTCGGTGCGGACATGCAGATGGAGCCGCTCGGCGAATGCCTCCGCAAGGCGATCGGCGAGCGCTTTCAGCAGAATGTCGCGATAATCGTCATGATCCGCCCTGAATCGGGCGCTGTGCGGGTCGATGCCGTGGATGCTGACCGCGAAGCCGCCCAGCCAGTCATTCTCGAGATCGACGAAATCGGCCAGGCACATATTTGCGCGGCCCTCGCGCTTCTTGATCTGCTGGCGCAGGAAGGGCAGGCGGACCCACGCCTCGCCCGACTGGACCAGGACATCGTCCCCTTCGCTCCGCGCCGGCCACAGCGCAGCGATGCCCTTCGCCGTCAGCCATTTCTCGGCGATGATCGTATCGAGCATCGCCTGCGCATCGGCGAACAGGCTTCGCGCACTTTCGCCGACGATAGCGTCGTCGAGGATCGCAGGGTAGTTGCCCGCCAGTTCCCAAGCGCGGAAGAACGGCGTCCAGTCGATATAATCGCGCAGATCCTCGATCGGCCAGTCGGCGAAGGCATGCGTCCCGGGCTGCTTCGGCGCCTCGGGCTTCAGCGCGAAATCGGCGACGAAGGCGTTGGCGCGAGCCTCGGCCAAGGTCGCGAGCTCATTCTGCCCCCTGCCCTCGCGCGCCTTGCGCACCGCGTCATAATCCGCCGCGGTCTTCGCAACAAAGTCGTCGCGCTGGGTATCGGACAACAGCGTGGAGGCGACACCCACGGCGCGGCTGGCGTCGAGGACATGCACTACCGGCCCCGCATAGGCGGGCGCGATCCGCAACGCCGTGTGGACCTTCGAGGTCGTAGCGCCGCCGATCAGCAGGGGCATCGTCATGTTGGTCCGCTGCATCTCGGCGGCCACGGTCACCATCTCGTCGAGCGATGGCGTGATCAGACCCGACAGCCCGATCATGTCGGCATCATTCTCGTTGGCGGCGGCCAGAATCGTCATCCACGGCACCATCACGCCAAGATCGATCACCTCATAGCCATTGCACTGAAGCACGACGCCGACGATGTTCTTGCCGATATCGTGCACGTCGCCCTTGACCGTCGCCATGATGATCCGGCCCTTCGGCCGGGAGCCCGCGACCTTCTGCGCCTCGATGAACGGCAGCAGATGCGCGACCGCCTTCTTCATCACCCGCGCCGACTTGACGACTTGCGGCAGGAACATCTTGCCCGATCCGAACAGGTCGCCGACCACGTTCATGCCGTCCATCAGCGGCCCTTCGATCACCTCGATCGGCCGATCGAACAACTGGCGCGCTTCCTCGGTGTCGTCGACGACATAGGCGTCGATGCCCTTCACCAGGGCATGTTCGAGCCGCTTGACGACATCCCAGCCGCGCCATTCCTCAGCCGCCTTTTCCGCCACCGCATCGGTGCCGCGATAGCGCTCGGCCAGCGTGATCAGCCGATCGGTCGCATCGTCGCGCCGATCCCAGATCACATCCTCGCAGGCTTCGCGCAGTTCCGGATCGATCGCGTCATAGACGTCGAGCTGACCGGCATTGACGATGCCCATGTCCATTCCGGCCTGGATCGCGTGGTACAGGAACACGCTGTGCATCGCGCGGCGCACCGGCTCGTTGCCGCGGAACGAGAAGCTCAGGTTCGAAACACCCCCCGAGATGTGGCAATGCGGGCAGCGCTTCTTGATCTCGGCTGTCGCCTCGATGAAGTCGATCGCATAGCGGCGATGCTCGTCGATGCCAGTTGCCACCGCGAAGATGTTCGGATCGAAGATGATGTCCTCGGGCGCAAAGCCGTCGGCGACCAGCAGTTTGTAGGCGCGCTCGCAGATTGCGACCTTGCGCTCCTTCGTATCGGCCTGGCCCACCTCGTCGAACGCCATCACCACGACGGCAGCGCCATAGGCCCGACACTTGCGGGCATGGTGGAGAAAGGCTTCCTCGCCTTCCTTCATGCTGATCGAATTGACGATCGGCTTGCCCGAGACGCATTTCAGCCCCGCTTCGATCACCGACCATTTCGAGCTGTCGACCATCACCGGGATGCGCGCGATATCGGGTTCGGCCGCCATCAGCTTGAGGAAGGTCGTCATCGCGAACTCGGCGTCGAGCAGGCCCTCGTCCATGTTGACGTCGATCACCTGTGCGCCGTTCTCGACCTGCTGCCGCGCGACCTCGACCGCCTTGGTGTAGTCGCCGCCCATGATGAGCTTCTTGAACGCCGCCGATCCGGTGACGTTGGTGCGCTCGCCGATATTCACGAACTGGGCGGTGGAGGGGGGTGTGTCGTCGGGGGCAGTTGCCATGTTCACTCTCTTCTCTGTCATCCCCGCGGAGGCGGGGATCCATATTCTCAGGCGTTGGAGGTTATGGATCCCCGCCTTCGCGGGGATGACGCATTGTCTTGTGTCAGGCCGCAATGATCATCGGATCGAGACCGGCCAACCGGGTGCGGTGATCATGCGCATGCGGAACCCGCGCCGGCTTGCCCGCCACAGCATCCGCCATCGCGGCGATATGCGCCGGCGTCGAGCCGCAGCAGCCCCCGACAACGTTGACCAGCGCCTGATCAGCCCACTGGCGGATGAAGCCGCCGGTGGTATGCGGATCCTCGTCATATTGGCCGAGATCGTTGGGGAGGCCGGCATTGGGATAGATCATCACCAGCACGTCGGCGATGCCCGACAGCACCTGGACATGCGGGCGCAGCAGATCGGCGCCAAAGGCGCAGTTGAGCCCCACCGTCAACGGATGAGCATGGCGAATCGCGTGCCAGAAGGCCTCGACTGAATGGCCCGAAAGGTTGCGGCCCGACATGTCGGTGATCGTCATCGAGATCATCATCGGGATCTCGGCGCCCCGCTTGGCCTGCTCGTCGAGCACCGCCATGATCGCCGCCTTGGCGTTGAGCGTGTCGAAGATCGTCTCGATCAGGATGAAGTCGCAACCGCCGTCGAGCAACGCCGCCGTCTGGTCCTGATAGACGTCGCGCATCGTGTCGAAGTCGACCGCGCGATAACCGGGATCGTTGACGTCGGGCGACAGCGACAGCGTTTTGTTGGTCGGCCCGATCGCACCCGCGACGAAGCGCGGGCGGCCATCCCTTGCCTGATAATCGTCGGCCGCCTTTCGCGCGATCCGGGCGGCGGCCAGGTTCATGTCGCGGACCAGATGCACCGCATCATAATCGCCCTGGCTGATGATGTTGGCGTTGAAGGTGTTGGTCGAGACGATGTCCGATCCGGCATCGAGATATTGGCGGGTGATCGCATCGATCACGTCGGGCCGGGTCAGCACCAGCAGGTCGTTGTTGCCCTTCTGGTCGGAGGGCAGATCATAGCTCCCCCGATAATCGGCCTCCTGCAGCTTGTAGCTCTGGATCATGGTTCCGAATGCACCATCGGTGATCAGGACGCGCTGCCTGGCCTGCTCGCGGAAACGAATGGCGGCTTCAGATTTGATCATGGGAAAACCTTCCGGGTATCACGCCGCCACCTCGAGCTGCTTCGCACCAGCCCTCAGGCCGAGCAGGTGGCAGATCGCGAAGGACAATTCGGCGCGATTGAGCGTGTAGAAATGGAACTGGCGCACCCCGCCTGCATAGAGGCGGCGGCACATCTCGGCAGCGATCGTGGCGGCCACCAGCTGGCGCGACGCGGGGTGATCGTCCAGACCCTCGAACAGCCGGTCCATCCATGCCGGGATGGCGGCGCCGCACAGCCCGGCGAATTTGCGCGTCTGAGCGACGTTCGACACCGGCAGGATGCCGGGCACGATCTCGCCATGGATGCCGGCGGCGCGAGCGCGGTCGCAGAAATGGAAATAGGCTTCGGGAGAGAAGAAGAACTGGCTGATCGCGCGCGATGCGCCCGCATCGAACTTGGCCTTCAGATTGGCGATATCGCTCTCGGCACTTTCCGCCTCGGGATGGCATTCGGGATAGGCCGCTACCGAAATCTCGAACGGATGGATTGCCTTCAGACCCGCCACCAATTCGGCAGCGTTGCGATAGCCCTGCGGATGAGGCGTGAACTTCGCGCCTTCGGTCGGCGGGTCGCCGCGCAGCGCGACGATATGGCGCACCCCGGCCGTCCAATATTCGCGGGCGATCTCCTCGATCTCAGCCTTGCTCGCCTCGACGCAGGTGAGGTGCGCGGCAGCGGGGATATCAGTCTCGCTCGCGATCCGCGCCACCGTCTGGTGGGTGCGCTCGCGGGTCGAACCGCCGGCGCCATAGGTTACCGAGACGAACCGCGGCTTCAGCGGCGCGAGCGTCTGGATCGCGTTCCATAGCGTCTCTTCCATCTTCTCGGTCTTGGGCGGGAAGAATTCGAACGAGACGGCGGCGTCGCCCGCCAAGTCCGCAAACAGCGGAGCATCGAGCGCGCGGCGGGCTTCTTCGAGCTGGGTGAGTGGTAGCGATGTCATGATACTGCCTTCAACTGGCTGCGCTGCCCGCGCAAGCCCAACCATAGTTTGACGGTCAGCGCATCGCCGACCAGCGCCTCGACCCGGTCGAGCCCCAGCCCCGCCGCCTGGAACCAGCCGCCGATCTGGTCGTCATCAAAGCCAAGGCGCACATGTGCGTCGCGGCTGCGCAGGTCCTCGCGCTCGTGGCTGGCAAAATCGACGATCAGCAGGCGGCCGCCCGGCGACAGCAGCCGCGCGCTCTCGGCTATCGCTGCGGCCGGGTGTTGGGCGAAATGGAGCACCTGGTGGAGTATTACGAGATCGGCCGAGCCATCGTCGAGCGGCAGCGCATACATGTCTCCCTGCCGCAGCTCGGCCTGGGCTAGGCCTGCTTCCGACAGCTTGACCCGAGCGAGGCGAAGCATCTCGGGGCTGCGATCGATTCCGAGCGCCGCCGAGGCCTGGCCGCCGACCAGCTCGATCATGCGGCCGGTGCCGGTGCCGATGTCCACCATCCTGCCGATCGGCGCGTCGGCCAGTGTATCGACGATGCGCTGCTCGACCGCGCTCTCGGGCACATGGAGGGAGCGGATCGCATCCCATTCCTCGGCATGTTCGGCAAAATATCGCGCCGCCGCGGCCGCGCGATCGGCCCGCACCGCGGCCAGCCGGGTGCGATCGGCGACGGCCCAGACATCGTCGGCATCGCGGTTCCAGTCATCGATCGCCGCGAACAGCGGAGTGACGCATGCTGCAGCGCCCAGACCCAGGAACACCCAGCTGCCTTCCCTGCGGCGCACGCACAGTCCGGCATCCGCGAGGATCTTCACATGGCGGGAAACGCGCGGCTGGCTCTGCGTCAGAACCTGCGCAAGCTCCCCGATCGACAGCTCCATGGCTCGCAGCAGATGAAAGATGCGCAAGCGGGTGGGATCGGCAAGCGCCCGGAAGATGGAGAGGGCATCGCACGTCATATATTCACACATAAAGAAATCTTTATATGTGGTCAAGACGCTTGCCGACGCCCGCGGTGGCAGGCATGCCGTTTCCCGCGCGGAACTACGCCACGCTTCGAGAGTATGACCGGCGGCGGAACGATCCGCCCGAAAAGGGGACTTCTACCATGCGAGCTTCGGTGAGGATGATCGGCGCTGTTGCCGTTGGCCTGACGCTTTCGGCCTGCGCGACGACCGGTACCGACCGGCTCGCCGAGAAGGATCCGCTGGAGGGGTTCAACCGCGGCGTATGGGCGGTCAATCGCGGCGCCGACAAGGTCGTCGTCAAGCCCGTCACCCAGGTCTACCGCGCCGTCACTCCGAAGCCTGCGCGCGACGGCGTGCGCAACTTCTTCGCCAATGTGGCCGAACCCTTCTCGTTCATCAACAATGTCCTGCAGGGCAAACCCGACCGCGCCGTGCGCAATCTCGGCCGCTTTCTCGTCAACACCACGGCCGGGATCGGCGGCTTGTTCGATCACGCATCGCACATGGGAATAAAGCCGGCACCGGAGGACTTCGGCCAGACACTCGCCATCTGGGGCGCCAATGGCGGTCCCTATCTCATGCTTCCGCTGTTCGGCCCGTCGACGTTACGCGATGGGGTGGGGACCGGCGTCGCTCAGTTCACCGACCCCTACCGCGTCTGCCTGAGCGAGTGCGGCCTGCCGCACGGGGTACCGCTGGCCGTGACTGCAGCTCAGATCATCAGCGTACGCGACGGGCTGATCGAGACCGGCGCGGACAGCTTCCTCGAATCCAGCCTCGACCCTTATGCCGCAGCGCGGTCGGCCTATCTGCAGCGTCGGCGGGCTGAAATCCTCAACCAGGAAGGCGACGATGCGGCCGCCGAGGCAGCGGCCGCAGCCGATGCCGAAGCGAATCCCGTCGGCGCCGAGGCGGGCTCAGCGGCCGACGCAGACGCCGGAATCCCCGATGCCGGCACGGTTGCTCCGGCCAATCCGGCAGCCCCTGCGACCCCATCCGAACCGGCGCCGAAACCAAGTGATCCGGCCACTTCCGGGCCTTCGAGGCAGCCGAATTAACTACCGGAACAAGAGACATTGCATCGCACTGCGCAAAACTGTAAGAAGTCCGAGCCTGTTTCGGGGGGAAACAAGCCTGAACGTGATTGGATCGTTCGAGCCACTCTCTTTTTTTAATTCACTTCCGGAGAATTCGATCATGAAGAAGATCGTTGCCCTTTCGCTTATCGCCGCCGCCTCGCTGTCGCTGGCTTCGTGCAAGAAGACCGAAACGACTGTCGAGAACAACACGACCGTCGTCGACAACACGGCCGACGCGGTGGTCGACACCAACGCTGCGATGGCTGATTCGAATGCGGTTGCTCCGGCGGACAACGCTTCGAACGCGATGTAATCGCGCTGGTAGCCGCTGCCTGACAGCAGCTGCCTGAGCAATAAGAAAGGCCGTGCCCTCGGGCGCGGCCTTTTTTTTGCCCGCAACGCCTTGGATGTCAGCGGAAAATCGGCTGACTGACCAACGCCTCTTCGGCCGAGCAACTCTGCGCCGAAGGGGCCGTGCCGGTCTTGCGAAGCGCCGCCAGCTCGGCGCGGGCCGCGACCATTGCCGTGGCATAGCCGGGTTCGGTGCGAACCACGGCCAGCGTTGCGCTTGCCACCATTCGGCCCGCATCAACCGCGCTCATGCTTGCCAGCCCGCAGACGATCCTGCTCTCCCCATAGGCGCGGGCGCGCGCCAGGATCGGTGCCGCGCGGTCGTCCACCGCCTCGCCCAGGATCAACCCCCACGTCCAGCCACGGGCCGCGAAATCGGACGGATAGCCATAATCCAGGCCCTGGGGCGGAGGCGTGCACGTCTCTCCCGAATCGAGCAGGAACGGAGGCTTCTTCTTATAGTAGCTTTTCAACTCGCTCGCCTCGCGCACCGCATCGCGCGATGCCTTCTCCAGCAGCGCCGCGGTCCTGGGCGCATTTTGCGGGGTGATGTCGACCCGCGCTGCGCAGGCGAAGCCATGCATCATCGATGCTGTGTCGGTTGCGATATCCGCGGTCGCCATGTCCCAGCGCGGACTGCCCTTCAGCGCCCGCGTCAGTTTGAATATCTCCTGATCGGCAACGCCCCTGGGCTCCTGCACGATCGGCGCAGGCGGCACCACGTCAATGAGGCTGAGAAAACCAGGCGCGAGAAACGCGGCACCATCGGGGACAGCGGCGATCGTGATGCCCGCGGTTCCGAGCAAAGCCGCAGCCAGCCCCTTGTGAAAGCTCTTCATCACCGCCCCCCTCGTTCAAGGAGCAGCTTTGCTCGCACCGCGCCTGCGGTCAATCGTCGTAATAGCCGCCGTAACGCTTGTTCTGCCCATAGCCATAGCCATAGTCGCCGCCCATCAGGCCGGCGTCATAGCGGTTGAGCACGGTGCCTATGCAGGGCGCCGGCGACAACAGGCGGAAGCTGTCGCGCACTTCCTTGCGGGTAGTGACGCCGTCCTCGACGATCATCAGATAGGCATCGATCTTCTGGCTGATCACGACTGCGTCGTCATTGGCGAAAACGGGCGGCAAGTCGCATAGACACAGCGTGTTTTCCGGCAGTTGGCGCATCGCCGCGATGAGCGCATCCATCCGCGTCGACGAAACCAGCTCGTCCGACGCCGCGCCGTTCGGAAAGCTCGGAAAGATGGTCAGATGCTCGTTGGAGATCGTCTTCGCCACCTCGCGCAGATCGGTGATGGTGCCGTCAAGGAAATGCGACAGCCCGACCTCGCCGCTCAACCTGAAGTTGCGGGCGATCGTCGAGCGCCGCAGATCGAAATCGAACAGATAGGTGTGGAGCTCCGGCGTCCGCGCCAATGCGGCTGCCAGATTCGACGCGACGAAGCTCTTGCCCACCTTCGGCGTCGGCGATGTCACGCCGATGATCTTCCAGCCGCGTGCGCGCGCGATTCGCAGCACCTGAGCCCGCAGCAGGGTGAACGGCCGTGAGCGGATATCCTTGCTGTCGAAGCCGTATATACCGGTCTCGCGCAGCTTCTCGAAGCCGGTGGCGCGATCGGCGTCACCAGGCACGGCAAAGGCGGGCGTGGCGCGCTGGGGAGGGTCGAAACTCATCCGTGTGCGGCCCTGCGCCAGCGGAACAGGTGCTTCTTCCTGCGCTTCGCCGCGCCACGCCGCTTCGCCTTCAGCGTCGGTATCACCACCAATGGGCCGACGCCGAGCATCGACTGGAGCGCCGCGACGCCACGGATCGGGCGCCGTATCATCTCGATCAGCAACGCCAGGCCAAGGCCGAGGGCGGCACCCACGGCCACCCCGCCGACGATCAGCAGGCCGCGGTTCGGCGAATTGGGCTCATCCGGCATCGTCGGCGGATCGACCAGTACCAGCCGCTCGCCGCGCTGTTCGGCATCCATCTTCTGCGCCGCTTCGGCGGCGAGCAGATTGCCCGAGATGCGGTCGTAGTTGGCGCGCAGGCCACCCGCCTTCGCTTCGAGTTGACGAATGCTCTCCTCGATCAGCGGAGCGCCGCTTTGCGCAGCCACCGTGGCGTTGGCGCGCGACATATCGACCGACTTGGCGCCAGACAGCGTTGCGATGGTGCGGGTGTTGGCGGCGATTTGCGCGCTGATCGCAGGATTGTTGCGCGGGCTACCATTGGCCTTTGCCGCGGCGCGCGCCTCGGTCAGCTTCTGCTGCGCCGCGATCACGTCGGGATGATTATCCGAATAGAGCGCCTTGGCCGACGCGAGTCCCGCCTCGGCCTGGATGACGCGATCATCGGCATTGGTGCTGTTGCTGTTCAGCTTGCCCTGCAGCTCGGTGTTCTCCCGCTGCAACTGAGCGATCTGGACATCATAGTTGGACGTCGACGGCAGGAAACCGCCGATCCGCGACAAGGCAAGCCCGTTGCGGCTCTTGATGTCCGCGAGCTTGCCCTCGACTTCGGCGATCTGCCCCTGGATCTCTGCGGCCTGGTCGCGCAGGAAGCCGACGGTCGCGTCGGCTTGCGCCGACAGTTGGGAACTGTCGAGCTTAAGCAACTTCTCGGTGAACTGCTGTGTCACCGCCTGTGCCTTGGCCGGATCCGAATAGGTGAAGGACACGGCAAAGGCGATCGTGCTCGAATCGCCGCGCCGTGCCGCCAGCTTGTCGATATCGGCGGTGACCGGCGTGATCGCCGTGGCCTTGCGCATTATCTCGATGATCGACGACAACGATTTCTTGCGCCGCTCGGACACGTAGAGATCATTGTTCTGGATCAGCTCGATCAGTCCGGGACGACTTAATATCTGCTGCTGGATCTTGGCGATGCGCTGATCGATCAGGTCGTTCACCGATGCGGCCGCGATCTGCTCCGGCAGTTCCTTCGACTCGACGACGACGGTGGCGGAGGACTGGTAATGCGCGGGCAGACCATAAGCGAGGCCAATCCCGGTCAGCGCGCCTACCCCGAACGGGATCAGGACGAACCAGCGCCGATGGTACAGGATCCGCGGCAGATAGCCGAGCAGGCCATCGGCCAGATCGCCTTCGGCCGACGGATCGACATGCTCGGTCATTGCGGCCGTGGTAGCGCCAGGATGGCGTAGAGATCGCCGCCATAGTCCGCCCTGATCTGGCGGCCGCCGAAGACGTCGCGGTAGCGGCCTTCGCTGCCCAGCTTGAGCCGTGGCGTCATCTGCCAGTCGAAGCCGCTGCGAAAGCTGACATATTCGCGGGTCGGGACAGTGCCGGCCTGCGATTTGCTGCGCGCGTAGCTGCCGTTTGCGGAGAAGCCGAGTTTCTCCGTGACCCGGCGATTATAGCTGATGCCGAGCTGCGTGCGCTCCACCGTGCCGCCGGCACCCGATCCGCTCACCGAGCGGTCGGCATAGAGGCAAAAATTGTCCTTCGGCCCTTTGTGACAGAGGTTCGCCGTGCCCGAGATGCCCTTGCTGCGCTTGTCCGGAACGAGCGGCAGCGTCAGGTCACTGAACGACATGCCGAGCGAGGCGTCGAAATGCCAGGTTGGGCTGAGTTCGGTCGAGAAGGTGACCGAAGGCTGCATGGTCATCGTGCTCAGGCCCGGCTGATCATAGTCGATGCGATAGACCGAGCCGCTGAGGCCGATCTTCGATCGCGGGCTGATCGCATGCTGCCACGCGACGCTCCCGCCGATATTGTCGGAATCGCCGCCAGCCGGACCGCTGCCGTAGCGAGTCGCCGTGACGCCGCCATTGGCGGAGAGCGTGTCCTTGGGACCGACCTGATATTCCCAGCCGCCGCTGGCGCCATAGGTGTCGGCGCGGCGCCGCAGGCCGATTAGATTGACGTCGGTATCGTCGATCGGCGCTCCGGTCACGGCATCGCCGTTCTGGCCGATCACCTCGCTGTCATAGCGCAACGCGCCGAACATGCTCAGCTTGGGCGTAACGCGCTGCTGGACCGCCAGCTCGCCGCCATATTGATTCGAATTGCCGTAGCGGCGCAGATATTCGGTGCGCTCATAATGGCCGGAAAGCTCGATCAGCCCCTTTTCGGTCCGCTTGCTGAGCTTCGGAGCGACCGTCGCCTCGACATAGCCGCTCGCCAGATCGCTGCCCGGCGACAGAAAGGGATTGATATCATAGCCGAGCCGAACGGTCGTATCGACCGACAGCTTCGCCGGAGCGGCGCCGGCCGGGGCGCCCATGGCCAGCGCCACGAGCGCGACAGCGCCCGAACCGGCGCACAACCTGAGACGCGCGCTCATGGCACGACCACCGTGTCGCCGCTTTGCAGTTCCACGATCGCCCCCTGGAGGTCCGCGCTTGAAGGCGAACCCTTCATGGCGCTGTCGAGCCTGACCTCGATCACCTGGATCTGCCCGCCATTCTTGCGGTAGATCTTGACCTTGCTGAGATCGGCGAACTCGGTCGGCCCGCCGGCGACGCTGATCGCCTCGAGCACGTTGACATAGTGACCGGGAGTGAAGGCACCGGGCGTCCGCACCTTGCCCGCCACCGAGAAGCTCAGGCCGCTGGGATTCTTGACCGACACGGTCACGCGCGGCACCGAGTTTCGATATTGATCGGAAAGCCCGGCAACGATGACGCCTTCGAGATCGGTGGGGAGCTTGTTGAGCGCATCGATGCGACCGACCAGCGGGAAAGACACGCTGCCATCGGGCAGCACCTTCAGCACGCGCTGGAGCCGCTCGTCGCCCCACACATATATTTCGATCTCGTCGCCTGGATTGATGCGATAGGGTTTTAACGGCAGCGCGGCGGGCGCGGCCGGCCCGACCACGGCCGCAGCCGGTGACGGGAGCAGCATAGCACCAGTCACGACTAGCAGCGCCGCCCCGATCGTCCCCCGTTTACGCATTACAACCCCATTGCCTCCGCATCAGACCGAACCCCCATCGGGCCGGCCGACGCGCTTCGGATCACGGCTCCTGTCGATCAATTGCAGTTCCGCTGCACAAGTGCCCCAAAAACGCGGCGCTTGAAACAGAAAAAGCCCGCACAATCGGGGACTTTGCAGAAGCTAACAATTGCCCCACGCAATCCCCGCAACCTCGCACCCGCACTAACGGCCAATGCTTAATATGCGATTGATGATCCGCGGACGCGGGAGTCCGGACGCCGTCCGGACAGAAGCTGGTGCGGGCGGGGGGACTCGAACCCCCACAGGTCTCGCGACCTTACGGATTTTCATACCACTTCGGCTTTCGCCGCCGGGCCGCGAAGGCCCGTTCGTGGTCTGGACTATCCCTTCGCCCTATCCGCTTGCGCAGACGTAGGCGCTGCCCGTCTAGTCTCTACACCTTCCGCCAGAGCCAAAACGCTCCGCCGGCTTGGCTCGGGATTACCAGGAACAGGCTTCCCCGAATTTGAGCAGTTCTGCATCGCCGATTTCCCGGCGAGCACTCGATCGATGGTTCAAGTCCGTTGCGTCTACCAATTTCGCCACGCCCGCAGCGTCGCACGCGGGTGAATAGCTACCCCCGCACGGACCGCCAAGCACGAATCGGTCTCGGCCGGATCAGGATCCGCTTCAGACGTTGAGGCGGAGCCGCATTTCCTTGCCGGGCTTGAAATAGGGCACGCGCTTGGCCGACACCGGCACCGTATCGCCAGTCCGGGGATTACGCCCCACCCTTGCCCCACGGCTGCGGGTGGAAAAGGCACCGAAGCCGCGCAATTCAACGCGCCCGCCTTCTGCCAGCCTTTTGCTGATCGCGTCGAAGAGAGTTGAAACGATCTTTTCAACTTCTTTCGGCGAAAGATCGGGATTGTCCTGCGATAGCAGTTGAACCAACTCGGACCTTATCACAAAGCCACTCCCCCTTGACGTGATAGCCGATCCGGTAGGTGCTTTTCCGGCACAATCGGCTCTAGCATCGACAGACTTGCCCCATTAAGCCCCGTCACATTTTCTATGTAACGATAAAAGCGCAGTTAAATCAATCGCAGTTAAGCAGGGCCTCATCGCGCAGTAATCGCCGCTGTTCAGCCTTGCGCCAGAGTCTGCGGCGCAATAGACGAATTCTTCGCTGGCCAAGCCCGAGCCTTCGCCGCCCTGAAAGGATCGCTGATGCTGCACCGCCTTGTTCTCTGCTCGATTGCCACCCTGTCGCTCGCCGCGCCCACGCTCGCCGCGCCGCTGCCCAAGCCCGCCGCGTTCGGGGTTTGCTCGGCCTGCCACAAGGTCGAGAAAGGCGCGCCCAATACTATCGGGCCGAACCTGTACGGTATCGGCAACACCGAGGCTGGCGAGGTGCCCGGCTTCGCCTTCTCGCCGGCGATGAAGAATTCGAAGGTGAAATGGACTCGCGCCAACCTGATGGCGTTCATCCAGGAGCCTCAAAAAACCGTGCCCGGCACCCGCATGCCGTTCGGCGGCCTCAAGAATCCCGCCTCGGCAGCAGCCATCGCCGATTATATCCTGTCGCTTAAATAAACTTGGCTAGACCGTGGGCCGGCGATCATACCGGTCGCTGGAACGCGCAACGGAGTGAGACCCCGCGTCAGCGGGTGCACGGCTATGCGGTCGCGACCTCGATGATCGCATACCAGAGACCGGCCGAGCTGACGAAAGCGAAACCGATCCCGAAGAAGTTGAAGTCGCTTAACTTCACCACATGATCGAGCCGAGTGCTCCAAAGGCGATGAGGCCCCTGTGCGGGCCGCGAAACGGCGTTCATGCATCTTCTCCAAACTCGAGAGACGGGGTAGTGCTCTTTCGAGGAAAGTCTATATAAATCGATGTTGCGGCGCAGTATAAATGCAACTCCTGCATGCTGCAGCGCATATAACTGTGATAAGCGCTGGAATTATCTATCGAATAGGCGGCGATAATCACCGCATTTACTCAAGGAAATTCCTCGTTAACCACATTATACGGCGGGCCTAATTTCCATATTCCGATCTATTGGTAAATTATCATGCAATAATTCTGCGACTCTTTCTCCCTGATATCTGGTTCTATACTAATGCAGCAAGAGCGCGTGTCGGACTTCGACTCACCGGAGCGACTGCAGACCAATCAAGCGGGCGGGTTATCGCTCCACACCGAATAGACGACTGCGGCGTTACCGGGATGATCGTTGCCGACGGCTCGGCTGCCACGCCGGCCCGTGCAAGGTCGACTGGTCGAATCGTTCGGGCAGGAGCATGGCCCGCGCAACTTTCCCGACCCGAGTCACGTAAATATCAGGGACGGGGGAGCAAGCTTATGCCATTTCTATGTGCCTGGGGTTTCCATCGCTGGCTAATGCGACCAGCCACGCTCAATCCTGAGCGGCTCGTGCATCGCTGCAAACGCTGCTACGGCGTCCGCATCAGCAAGCGCAGGTAGAGGCGGCTTGGACGGCGCCACGCCGGCAACCCAAGCCTTCGAGGACCGAAGCCGATCGACCGGATGGTGGAGGGGGCTGGATTCGAACCAGCGTACGCTTGCACGGGCAGATTTACAGTCTGCTGCCTTTAACCACTCGGCCACCCCTCCGGAGGCGCCAAAAGCGAGGCGGCTCAATGGCCAATCGGAACCGGCCTGTCAACGCCAACCCGCCCGAAAAAGATCGATGCGCGCGATGCTTGCCTAGCCGTGCGCCGGATCGCTAAGGCGGGTCTATGCGCAGAGGCCATCGTCCATCCCAATCCGTTCAAGGCCGCCCCCGTTTCTGGGGCCGCCATGCCGTCATCGCCGCATTGGCAAATCCGGCGCGCACCGTCCGCCGGATGTGGGGCACGCGCGAGGCGCTGTCCGCGCTCGATCTGCCGCCGGTGATCCCCGTGACCTATGCCGACGTCGCCGATCTTGGCCGGCTGGTGCCCCACGACGCACCCCATCAGGGATTGGTGATCGAGGTCGATCCCCTGCCTGACATCTGGCTGGGCGACTTGCTCGACGCCGCGCAAGGCAACAGGCGGCCGCTGGTAATCCTCGACCAGGTCACCGATCCCCATAATGTCGGAGCGGTTTTGCGATCGGCGGCGGCGTTCGACGCAATCGGCATCGTTACCCAGGATCGCAACGCTCCGCCCGAGTCAGGCGCGCTGGCTCGCTCCGCCTCGGGTGCGCTCGAACTCGTGCCCTGGGTGCGGGTCGTCAACCTGGCCCGCGCGCTCGACGAGATCGGCGAAGCCGGTTTCTGGCGGATCGGCCTGACCGGCCATGCCAAGGGCACCCTGGCCGAGGTGATGGGTGAGGCACGCATCGCGATCGTGCTCGGCGCCGAGGGCGAGGGCATGCGCCACAACACCGAGGCGCATTGCGACGAACTGGCGAAACTTCCGATCAGCGCACGCGTCGAGAGCCTGAACATCTCCAACGCCGCGGCAATCGCGCTCTACGCGATCACGACGCGGAGCTAACGCTCCGCTGGTTGTTTGTTTGGCCCTCAAACGCCGGGCGCAGAGCATCCGCCCTGCTTGGCTTCGCGCCAATAAGGCGCGGCGGCCGTTCGGCCTTGCGGAGCCCGGGTCGGGCTCCGGCGCTGGGCTTCGCGTCACGCTTGCCAGAGCCCGGCAACGCCAGCCCTGAGCGCAAGCGCTGCGTGCTTCGAAGAGGCAAGCGCGAACAGCGCGTCCGAGCGCCAGCGAGGAAGCCAAGCAGGGGCGGATGCCCTGCGACCGGCGTTTGAGGACCTATCAAAAAACCGAAGACTGGGCCTCTGCTCAGTCTTCCGGTGCGATCGTGACGATCATGCCATCCAGTTCGTCGGTCACCGCGATCTGGCACGACAGGCGCGAGCGCTCGTCGCGGTGATCGCTGCTGTCGAGCAGATCATTCTCGTCATCGGTCATCTCGGGCAGTAGGCCGCTGAACGCCGGGTCGACGAAAACGTGGCAAGTCGCGCACGAACAGCAACCGCCGCACAGCGCCAGCAACTCGTCGATGCCATTGTCGCGGATGACTTCCATCACGGACAGGCCAGCCTCGACTTCGAAGACCGATTCATCGCCCTCGCGCGTGACGACAACCAACTTGGGCATTAGCACTCCCCCGGCAATATGATGCGGATTTGGGGCGGCTATGTCGTGCGCCAGCCATGAAATCAAGTGCAGGAGCCGAAATGAGCCTTACCGCTGAACAATTGCGGCGCAGCCTGGATGCCCTGGCCAAGGTCGAGCGCGCCTTTGCCGCCCGGATCGAAGCGATCGGCTATCCCGAGCCGCGCATTCGCGCGCGCGGCTACCAGACGCTGCTGCGCACTATCGTCGGGCAGCAAGTGAGCGTTGCCGCGGCGTCCTCTATCTGGGCGAAGCTCGAAAGGCTGGTCGGTGCGGGGCTGGCGCCCGAAGCGGTGGCTGCGGCGCCGGACGATCTGCTACGGCAATGCGGCCTGTCGCGTCAGAAGGTCGGCTATGCCAGGAGCCTGGCCGAGCATGTCGCCAGCGGCGATATTGATTTCGACGCGCTTCCCGCCGACGACGAGGAAGCCATCGCCAGGATGACCGCGATCAAGGGGATCGGCCGCTGGTCGGCGGAAATCTACCTGCTCTTCGCCGAAGGACGGGGCGACATGTGGCCCGCGGGCGATCTCGTAGTCCGGATCGAGGTCGGCAACCTGCTCGGTCTCCCCGAGCGGCCCAGTGAACGCGAGACGCGCCGCCTGTCCCAACCCTGGAGCCCCCATCGAGGCGCCGCCACACTGTTTGCCTGGCATAGCTATGCTCGCCGCGCCGCGGCCAGCAAACCGGCCAAGGTTGAAAAAGCGCCGCTGTGACGCTGCGCCGTGCGCTTCAGGACGGCGCCCCGCCGCTGTCCCCCATCAGAGCGCCGCGTTGCGCCCGGAAGCGGTGCGCGAATCTCAACAGCGGCGCCTCCATCCAGCGGTAGCTGAGCGCGGCAGCGATAATGCCGAAACCCAGCGTCAACATGAAGAGCAGCAGATCGGATTCATCGCCGATGCCGCGGGCAACCTTCCAAGCTGCATGGTTCGCCCAGAGATGGTAGAGATAAAGGCCATAGCTGATGCTCCCGATCCGCGCCGCGGGGCGCCACTCGAGTAGCCGTACAACAGCGTCGGCGGGCCGCAAGACGATCGTCGCGATCAGCAGCGCCATCAGCAGTTGCGCGGCAAGACGCGGCCAGCCCCGCATGTCCGACGGTCCCCAGCCCGCCAGCAGGATCAACAGGGTGATGATAAGCCACGCTGTCGCCGAACTGTCCAATACGCGCCACATGATGCCGTGGCTGCGCGGCTGGTGCAGCAAACGCGCGGCGGCGATTCCAAGGCAGATCGGCATGTAGGTCGCGGCGACGATCTCGAAGGTGCGTGGCGGCGCGGGTAAAAGTCCCGCAAGCCAAGGATCCAACAGCCCAAAGTTGAGCGCCTGGTTCACAAGCATCGCCAGCGCGAGCAGCGGCCAGGCGAGTGCAGCGCCGAAGCTCTCGATCAGCGGCCAGATCAGATAGAATTGCTCCTCGGTCGCCAGCGACCAAAGGCCAGGCACGCCGGTGTTGCGAGATGCCCAGTTGGAATAATAAAGCGCGTTGGCGGGGAGCGAGCGGAAAAAAATATCTGCGCGGGCAGAGTTGGAATGGGCGGCATAATAGACTGTGAGCAGAGCCAAGAGCAGGTAGAGCGCAGGCATCAGCCGCAGACAGCGCCGCAGCCAGAAGCGGCCGAGCGCGATCGTGTTGGTCGCCTCCCGTTCACGGAGCAGCAGAGTCGCGATCAGGAAGCCGCTGAGCACGAAGAAGAGATCGACTCCGAGGAAGCCTCGCGCGGGCAGCTGCCACTCTCCATGGTGGCAATGATGCCACACGACCGCAACGACTGCGAGGCAGCGGATGCCGTTCAGCCCCGCAAAATGCGCGGTGTGACGGTAGTTTTCGTAGCTCCGCGCAGAGCGCGTGATCCGATCGTCCTCGCCCGTCGCCAAACTCGCCCCCAACTAACCGGCTTCAGCCCCTCAGCCGCGCGCCCAGCTTCGCTGCGGCGGCGACGATCTTCTCCGAGATCGCCTGCAACTCGGCATCCGTGAAGCTCTTCTCCGCCGGCTGCAGCACCACCTCGATCGCAACCGACTTCTCGCCCTCTGCCACGCCCGCACCCATGAAGATGTCGAACAGCCGGGCATCGACGATCGTCGCCTTGTCGGCTCCCCGCACCGCCCGGAGCAGCTCGTCGCCCGGTTTGTCGGCGGCGATCAGGAAGGCGAAGTCGCGACGCACTGCCTGCAATGCCGGCGGTGCATAGGCTTCGCGCATGTGATCGGCCGATGCGCGCTTCGTCGGGATCGCATCGAGAAAAATCTCCGCCGCGACCGCCGGCCCCTCCATGTCGAAGGCCCGCGCAATCGCCGGATGGAGTTCGCCGAACTCGGCGAGGACGGTCTTCGGCCCAAGCCGCAGCGTACCCGAGCGGCCGGGATGGTAGACGCCGGTCGACACCGTCTCGAACAGCTGGAGCCGGTCGACCGGCGCCCCCGCGGCGGCCAACAGGGCGACCGCCTCGGCCTTGGCGTCATAGGCGTCGAATGCCTGGGCACGGCCGGTCCGCCAGTCGCGCGGCACGCGGTCGCCCGACAACAGCAGGCCGAGTGTGACGCTTTCACGGTCGGCAAGATAACGGCGACCGATTTCGAACAGGCGGATGCTGTCAGCGCCGCGATCGACGTTGCGCCGTGCCGCCGCGATCAGGCCAGGCAGCAGCGACGGCCGCATGACCTTGAGGTCCTCGCTGATGGGGTTGGCCAGCGTCCAGCCGCCACCGCCGAACGGTGCGGCCTCGGATTCGCTGATGAAGCTCCACGTCACAGCCTCGTTCAGCCCCCGCGCTGCGGCTGCGCGGCGGGCGCGGCGCTCGATCATCTGCGCCTGGGTTGCAGTGGGGCGCGCGACACCATCGCCACGCGGCAGGGGCGTCGACGGGATATTGTCGATGCCGATGATACGGACGACTTCTTCGACAAGGTCGGCGGGCCCATCGATGTCGCGGCGCCAGCTCGGTACCGAGACGTTCCACACCGCGTCGATGCCGAACCCGAGCGAGGTGAGAATGGCGCGCTGCCGATCGGGCTCCACGACCAGGCCGGCGAGCTTGCTGGTCAGCGCCGGATCGTAGCGCAGCGCCTTGGTGCCCGAAGGCGGCTTGCCCGCCTCGATCGTCGCCGTTGCCGTGCCGCCGCAGATGTCGAGGACCAGCCTGGTCGCGATGGCGAGGCCGGCGCCCAGGAACTGCGGATCGACGCCGCGCTCGAAGCGGCTGCGCGCATCGGAGGTGAGGCCCAGCTTCTGGCCGGTCCGCGCGATCGCCTCCGGAGTGAAATAGGCGCACTCGATCAGCACGTCGGTGGTGGCGGCGGTCACGCCCGACCGCTCCCCGCCCATGATGCCGCCGATATCTTCGGCGCCCTGGGAATCGGCGATCACCGTCATCGTCTCGTCGAGGGCATAGCTCTTGCCGTTGAGCGCGAGCACTTCCTCGCCCGGCTTCGCCTTGCGCGCCACCAGGGGACCTTCGAGCTTCGCAAGGTCATAGACGTGCATCGGCCTGCCATGATCGAGCATCACATAATTGGTGATGTCCACCAGCGCCGAAATCGGCCGCTGGCCCACCGCGACGAGCCGCTTGCGCATCCACTCCGGGCTGTCGCCGTTGACCAGGCCCTTCACCACCCGGCCGAAGAAGGCGGGGCAGCCCTCGGGATCGTCGGTGCGAATCTCGATCGGACACTCGCCCTGGCGGGGGATGGTCGGCACGTTGAGCGACTTGAGCGTACCCAGCCCCGCCGCAGCAAGGTCGCGGGCGATGCCGCGCACACCCATGCAATCCTGCCGGTTGGGCGTGACCGCGACATCGATCACCGGATCGGCGAAACCGGCCCAATCCACATAGACCGCGCCGAGCGGCGCATCTGCGGGCAGCTCGATGATGCCGTCGTGCGACTCTCCCAATTCGAGTTCGCGCATCGAGCACATCATGCCCAGCGATTCGACACCGCGAATGGCCGCAACCTTCAGGGTGACGTCCAGCCCGGGAACATAGTCGCCCGGCCGGCCCAGCACGCCGACCAGCCCGGCCCGCGCGTTGGGCGCGCCGCAGACTATCTGCAGCGGTTCCCCCTCGCCCGCGTCGACCGACAGGACCTGGAGCTTGTCAGCCTGCGGATGCGGTGCGGCGCTCAGCACCCGCGCGATGCGGAACGCACCGAGCTTCTCGGTCGGATCCTCGACGCCTTCGACCTCAAGGCCGACCTTGGTCAGGCCTTCCAGGATCGCCGTCAGGCTCGCCTCGGTGTCGAGATGCTCCTTCAGCCAGGACAGGGTGAACTTCATGCGCCCACTCCCCCGCTCAACGTGGGTACGTCGAGGGCTGCGAAGCCATAATGGCGCAGCCAGCGCAGATCGCCGTCGAAGAAGGCGCGCAGGTCGTCCATGCCATATTTCAGCATCGCCAACCGATCGATGCCGCAGCCAAAGGCAAAGCCCTGCCACTCGTCGGGGTCGAGCCCGCAACTGGCGATCACCCGCGGATGCACCATCCCCGACCCCAATATCTCCATCCAGCCGCCGTTGCCGGCCGCCGGATCGCCGCCGATGACGCGCCGGCCCTTTTCCCACGTGAAGCCGACATCCACTTCAGCCGACGGCTCGGTGAACGGGAAGAAACTGGGACGTAACCGCAGCACGATGTCCTCGCGCTCGAAGAAGGCCTTCACGAAGGTCTCCAGCGTCCATTTGAGATGGCCCATATGGATGCCGCGATCGATCACCAGTCCTTCGACCTGGTGGAACATCGGGGTGTGGGTCGCATCCGAATCCGAGCGATAGGTGCGCCCCGGCGCGATGATCCGGATCGGCGGCTTTTGCTGCATCATCGTGCGGATCTGCACCGGCGAGGTGTGGGTACGCAGCAGCATCTTCTTTCCGTCCGCGCCGTCGGGGAAGTAGAAGGTGTCGTGCATCGCCCGCGCCGGATGGGTTTCCGGGATGTTGAGTGCGGTGAAATTGTGCCAGTCGTCCTCGATCTCGGGGCCGGTGGCCACCGCGAAACCCAGGTCGGCGAAGATCTCCGCGAGTTCGTCCATCACCTGCGCCACCGGGTGCACCGATCCAGGCGCGCCGGGGGAGACCGGCAGGCTCATGTCGAGCATCTCGGTCGCCAGCCGGGCATCGAGCGCCGCCGCTTCGAGCGCCGCCTTGCGATCGGCGATCGCCCCGGTCACCGCCTCGCGCAGCGCGTGGATCTTCGGTCCCTCGACCTGGCGCTGCTCGGGGGTCATGCCGCCCAGCGTCTTCAACAGCGCGGTGATGCTGCCCGACTTGCCGAGCGTCCGCACCCGAATAGCCTCCAGGTCGGCGAGCGACGCCGCCGATGCGATCTCCGAAAGCGCGTCTTGATTATCTGTCGTCACTTCAGCCCCATCATCATTCGTCATTCCCGCGAAAGCGGGAATCCATGGACGGCGGTGCGTCCGACGCTCAGCGTACCGTCACCGTGGATTCCCGCTTTCGCGGGAATGACGGGGGGAGTGTTATTCTCCCAACGGCGAAAAACTGAGCATCGTCGCCGCCAGATCCTCCCAATAGGGATTACGCGTCTCGATCAGCTCGATCTTCCACACCCTGTTCCACTTCTTGAGCTGCTTCTCACGTTCGATCGCGAAGACCATGTCGTCGAACAGCTCATAGTGAACGAGGCGCGAGACCCCGTAGCGGCTGGTGAAGCCTTTGATCAAGCTTTCCCGGTGCTGATGGATCCGCCCGGGCAAGTCGGATGTCACTCCGATGTAGAGCGTAGCATGCCGTCCACTCGCCAGGATGTAGACGGTTGGCAGCTTGCCCATTCTCCTGCCCTTCCATCGTCATCCTCGGGAACGCGGGGATCCATGGATACGGATCGCATAAGAACAATCGTCCCGCCGTCCATGGATTCCCGCCTGCGCGGGAATGACGATTAGAAGATTTGCGGGATACCAAAACAAAAAGGGCGCGGTAGCTTCAGCCACCGCGCCCTCCCTGATCTTGTCCGTAAGACTTACGCCGCGATGCGGGCGTCTTCGGGCAGGGCGGCCTTGGCCTGGGCGATGATGACCGAGAAGGTCTCGCCCTCGTGCATTGCCATGTCGGCGAGGACCTTCCGGTCGAGTTCGACGCCGGCCAGCTTCAGGCCATGCATGAACACGCCATAGGTCAGGCCTTCGGCGCGCACCGCGGCGTTGATGCGCTGGATCCACAGGGCGCGGAACGAGCGCTTCTTAACCTTGCGGTCGCGATAGGCATATTGCCCGGCCTTCTCGACCGCCTGCTTGGCGATACGGATGGTATTCTTGCGGCGGCCATAATAGCCCTTCGCCTGCTCAAGTACGCGCTTGTGCTTGGCGTGGGTGGTCGTACCGCGTTTGACGCGTGCCATTTAGCGGCCCTCCTTAGTTCAGGCCGTACGGCGCCCACAGCTTCACACGGGCCGTATCGGCCTCGGCGAGAACAGTGGTGCCGCGATTCTGGCGGATGTATTTTGCGTTGTGGCTGATCAGCCGGTGGCGCTTGCCGGCGACGCCGTGCTTCAGCTTGCCGGTTGCCGTGAGCTTGAAGCGTTTCTTGACGCCGCTCTTGGTCTTGAGTTTGGGCATTTTCGTCTCCTGCTATGCGACGGTTGCAGACAGCCACGGCAGCCCATACAGCCGGGCGGTCCATCAAATCGCGGAAGCGCGGGCCTATAAGGGCCTTGGGCATGCTTTGCAACACCCGCGGAACCAGCGTGGCCGGTGAGGGGTTTCAACAGGTCATGGTCGTCGAACCCCATCCTCCGATCGAGGTTCCCGCGAACGGCTCGGAGCCTCAACCGCCGCCGGCGAAGCGCCGGCACGACCCGGCGAACCTTACGCTTGCGATCGGGTTCGGGATCGTCGCGACGATCGTCGGCCTGATCGTCCTTGTCTGGTTCATCCTGTTCGTGACGAAGGGCCGCTTCCTCAAGCCGACCTTCGAGTCGATCGCCAGCCGGATGACCGAGCGGCAGGTCAAGGTCGCAGGCGACTTCCAGTTCTACTTCGACATCGTCGACGCGCGGTTCATGGCCGATGGCCTCACCATATCCAATCCCCAATGGGCCAGCCGCCCCAACTTCTTCGAGGCAAAGCATATCGCGGCACGGATCGACACCATCCCGACGCTGTTCGGCAAGCGCCAGGCCGAGTGGCTGGTGCTCGACGGCGGCAAGGTCGATGCCGAATGGGACAAGCAGCGGCACAACACATGGACCTTCGGCGACCCCAACGCGAAGGGCGCACCCTTCCAGTGGCCGGTGATCGGCCGGGCAGATATCACCGCCACCCAAGTGCGCTACATCGATCCGCAGCTGTTCCTGCGTACCGACATAAAGGTCGGCGATATCGCCGCCGGCGGCCGGCGCATAGAGGGGCACGTGCCCTTCACCGGTACCGGCACGCTGCGCGACAAGCCCTTCACCATGGATGGCGCGCTGCTGTCGCCCAATTCCACGGTGAAGTTCGGCCGCACCAATTTCGAGATGCACGCCAAGTCGGGCGGTACCTATCTCGACCTCAGCGGCACCTTGCCGGCTGCAACCCAGATCGAGGGATCGGACCTCGCCCTAAAGGTGCGCGGCCCGAACATTCGCCAGCTGTTCGACTTCCTCGGCGTCGCCGCACCCGACACGCGCGCCTATTGGTTCACCTCGAAACTGACAAAAGCCGACGGCGCTTGGCGTTTCACCCGGCTCAACGGACGCTATGGTGCAAGCGACCTACACGGACGGATGACGATAAGCTTCCCCAGGGAGCGGCTGTTCATCGACGCCGCGCTGAATTCTAACCTCGTCGACATCATCGATGTCGGCCCGTTCATCGGCTACGCACCCCAGGCGCTGGCGACGCAGGGCGCGCAGGCCGCGGTCGCGCAGACCGGCGGCACGCCCCGCATCCTGCCCGACGCGCCGTTGCGCATCGAGTCGATCAAGACCTATGACGCGCGGATCCTCTACAAGGTGAAGGATTTCCGGAACCCGAAATTCCCGATCTCGAACGTCGACCTTACCTTCGGCCTCGATCACAGCCTGATGAAGCTGTCGCCGCTGACGCTCGATATCGCCGGCGGTCACCTCGCCTCCGATATCAGCATCGACGCCCGGGTTCCTGCGGTGGTCACCGATTACGACATTCGCCTGTCGCCCACGCCGATGGGGAGACTGTTCGCCGAATTCGGGGTCAACCAGGCGGGCACTACGGGCACGGTGAAGGCCCGCATCAAGATGAAGGGCACCGGCGACACCCTGCACGACTCGCTCGCCACATCGAACGGCCGGATCGCGATCATCCTGCCCAAGGGCACCTTCTGGACGCAATATATCCAGCTGTCCGAGTTCGACCTCGGCGTGTTCCTGCAGAAATTGATGCAGGACAAGCTCAAGAAGCCGGTCGAGATCAACTGCGGCCTGATCGGCTTCACGGTGCGCGACGGTGTCGCCGCCGCCGACCCGATCCTGATCGATACCGACAAGAATGTGATGACCGCCAAAGGCGGATTCAGCTTCAAGGACGAATCGCTGGATCTCGCCTTCCGCGCCGACGGCAAGAAGTTCAGCCTGTTTTCCGGCCAATCGCCGGTGGGCATCAAGGGCTATTTTGCGAAGCCAGGCATCAACATCCTGAGCCCGCAACTGCTGGCCCGCGGCGGAGCTGGCTTGGCGCTTGGGATCGTCGCAACTCCGCTTGCCTCGGTGCTCGCCTTCATCGACATCGGCGATGCCAAGTCGGCAGCGTGCGGCCCGGTCCTCGCTGGCGCCCAGGCAAGCGCCATGCGCACCAAGGGCGGCAAGCCGCGCAAGGATGTCGGCAATGTGCGCGAGAGCCGGCAGAAGGCGGCTGATCGCAAGCAGCCTTCGGCTAACGGGCTATAAAGCGCAGCTCGCCCGGCCCGGCGGGCAATCAGCCCGCCATCTCGGCGTAGGTTGGGTAATCGGTATAACCTCTCGCCTCACCGACATAAGCGAAGTCGAAGTTCGCCTCGCTCAGCGGCAGACCATCGCGCAGGCGGGTGACGAGGTCGGGATTGGCGATGAACGGGCGACCGAACGAAATCGCATCCGCCTTGCCGCTTTCAAGATAGGCGGCGGCGCTGTCTCCGCCGAACCCGCCATTCTGGATCAGGGTGCCGTGGAATACCGCACGGAGCCGGTCGATGACCGGCTGCTCGGGAACCTCCGTGAAGCCGGGAACGATGGCCTCGATCAGGTGGATGTAGGCAAGGCCGTGATCCTGGGCGAGCGCGCCTATTGTGTCGGTAAGTTCGCCGGGGTTCACATCTCCCATCCCCTTGCGCTCGCTGGTTGGGCTGACCCGCAGCCCGACCCGGCCCGGCGCGACATGGCGAAGGACGGCCTCGATGCATTCGTCCAGGAAGCGGACGCGATTCGCAGCGCTTCCGCCATAAAGGTCGATGCGCCGGTTGGTCTTCGACTGCAGGAACTGGTCGATGATATAGCCGTTCGCGCCATGGATCTCGACCCCGTCGAAGCCCGCGGCCATCGCGTTGCGGGCGCCGTCCCCATAAGCCGCGACGACATCGTCGATATCGCCCTGGGTCATCTCGCGCGGGATCACATATGGCTTCATCGGCAGGAACAGGCTGATGTCGCCCGGCGCGCGCGGCGCGAATGTTTCGCCCTCGCCCGCGATCGGCGACGGGCCGATCGGCAGCTCACCACCCAGATAGTCCGGAAGCACCAGACGCCCCATATGCCAGAGCTGCGCATAGATCCGGCCTCCCGCAGCATGCACCGCGTCGGTGACCAGCCGCCACCCGGCGACCATGTCGTCGGACCAGATACCCGGCGCACGATACCAGCCCATGCCGCCACGATGCACCGCAGTCGCCTCCGAGACGATAAGCCCCGCATCAGCGCGCTGCGCATAATATTCGGCCTGGAGCGTACCCGGCACATGCCGCTCGTCGGCGCGGGCACGGGTAAGCGGCGCCATGACGATCCGGTTCGGGATAGCGAGCGTGCCGATGGTGGTGGGGCGAAACAGGGCGTCGCGCGACATGAGGAATTCTCCAGAGAAATAGGATGTCAGACTACCATTTCCGATACCCTTTTTCTGGTTGGGCATCCGGCGTCAACCCGCACTTCCTCTGCGGCTATGCTATTGCGTCGGCGCGAGGCTTCGTTCGATCTGAGTCCTGGCCGCCGCGAAGGACCGGCGGGCGGCTTCCTCCGGCTCCAGCGCGCGCATCTCGTTGGACAGGATTTCCACGCCCATGCCGCCGCCATAGCCCGTCGCCGCGAGGGCGGAGAGGAAGCCGGGGATGTCGAAGTCGCCGTCTCCCGGCAATCTCCGATCGTCGAGCTGTGCGCTGATGATCGAGCCGCCATCGGCCACTCGGCCATCGTCGAGTTCGACCCAGCCGATCATGCCCTGCATCGCCGAGAGCCCTGAATAAGGCACGCCGCCACGCTGAAAATGCCAGATGTCGGCACACAACCCGGCGCCATGCGCGGCGCTGTCACCGAGCACGAAGCGCGCCGTCTCCAGATCGGCGATGTCCGATATTCCCACCATCTCCAGCGTCGCGCGTGTTCCCGCGCTCGCGGCTTCGGTGCAAAAACGCGCAAATGCATCACGCATCTCGGCGGGTGTAACGCTGCGGCCGACGATGTTGCCGGTAAGCTTGATGTGGCTCACGCCAATCCGCTCGGCCGCCTCGAACATGGCGCGACGCACGGCATCGCTGGCGTCACGGGCCGGCCCGCGGGCATACCAGTCGCCCAGTCCCTCCAGCTCGAAATAGTCCAGCCCATTGTCGGCGAGCATCGCCTTTATCCCGGCATGGCCATGCCGCGCGACCGAAGCGGCGAGATCGACGGCGTTGAGCCCGATCCCCCGATAGCCGGCGCGCGCCGCCGCCTCGATCCGGGCGCGCAGATCATGGGGGCTGGGGCCCATCGACTCGAACGGGCGGACGCCCGCCAGCGTGAAGAACGCCGCTACGAGCGGCGGCATCGCCCGCGCAGTCAATTTGCGATTGCCTGCGCGACGAGCTCGGCCGCGTCGATGAACAGCGTCTTGCCGTCCCAGTCGGCTCCGGCCTGCCGCACCATATCGAACATCCCGGCGCTCAACGGGCTGAGCTGCGCGATTTCTAGGATCACCGACTGGTCGCCGGTCATATCATAATAGCCCAGCGTACCGCCGCCGATGGTGCCACCCTGCAGCCGCTTCGCGCCGCGCGCCTCCGCCTCGGCTACAGTGGCGACGAAATCGTCGGTGAAGACGCAGATATGCTGCACGCCACTGCGCCCCTCCGCCAGCCAGTCCGCAAAGATCGACGGCCCCTTCGGCTCGATCAGCTCGACGTTCAACCCGCCCGAATAGGCGATCGCGGCGGAATAGGTGATCGGCCGCTCCTCTCCGAGATAATCCGACGTTTCGAATTCGAGATCGCGCAGCGCCAGGAACGGGCCCACGCCCATGACCTCGGCCCACCACTTTGCAGCCTCATCGATGCTGGGGACGACATAGGCGATCTGGTTGATCGCGCCGGCTTTGGGCAGTCTCACTGGCTTCTCTCCTGATCAGACGAGCGCAAAATCGCGCACTGGATCGCTGCCGTCGAAGTTCATCGCGGCGTTCTGGACACGATGATAGACGCCGAGCAGCGGTGGCGAAGGCTCATATAGCTCCACGAAATGGCCGAACCGCTCGACAGCATCCATCATTGCGAAGCCTGCACCGGGCGCGACTTCGCCATAAAAGGCTTCGGCGAAGCCAGCTGCCTCGAACCGTTTCATCGCCTCGGCAAGATTATCCACGATGAGGGCGATGTGATGGAAGCCGGTGCGGCCATCCGGGTATAAATCGCTGAACACCGACGGCTCCCGGCTATGCACCTGAACCATCTCCACCATCACATCGCCCCATTGACCATAGGCGCTGCTATGATCGAACACGCCCGGCTGCCCGCGATAGCGCGCAAGGATCATCGGGATATGCTCGGCGACATAATAAGGACCAGAGCCGAATGTCTCGGCATGCGCGCGTGCCGCTGCGCGCGCATCCGGAACGTAGAATGCGATCTGACGGACGGGGTAGCGCATAAACGTCTTGCCGATCATCGACTGTCCTTTGCTGCGGTGAATCATGGGTTGAGAATTACGGGGTCGCCCGCGCGCCACAGCGCATGCGCCCGCCGCCAGTCGGCAAAGGCGTCGAGCAGCGGCCGGGGATTGGAATGGATTTCCGTGAACACGCCTGTTGCCGGCCTCGTATCGACATAGGCGCCCTCGGCGCCATCGACCTCGAACTGCATGGCGACATCGAAGCCCATGTCGACGAGTCGCGCCACTTCGCCGGCGAAGTCGCCGGTCAGGTGGGCAACGTGGTGAAATCCTTGCTCGCCAGATTGATACATGTCTCGATAGACAGAGGGCGCATCGTTATGCTGGGTCGTGAACTGGATCATCAGATCACCGAGATAGCCGAGCGCATAAGAGAAATCCGGACCCTTCGCGGGATCGACCGGCGTACCGCGATACCATAGCCGCTCCATCCGATAGTGCGGCAGGATGACGAACGGCCCCGCACCGAACAGGCTATTCCAGCGCATGACCGCCTGCCCGACATCGTCGACATAATAAGCCGTCTGGAACAGCATGCGGGTGTCAGCGATCAATCGCGCTCTCCTCGTCCGCCAGCTTATATAAGCCGGGCAGTACATTTCTTATGCTAGCACAACAATCAGCTGTGTCGCGCGAAAAAAAGGTCGCCAGTGAACGATCATTGACGCCGCCCTGCCAAAGACCTTATGCATGGATAAGATTCACCGCATGTCGATATGCGGTTCTGGCATAGGGAGAGGAAGATGGGCGCACTCGACGGAAAGGTCGCGGTGGTGCTTGGCGCCGCCGGCGCTGGCAATATGGGTCAGGTGATCGCTCGACGATTTGCGGCCGAGGGCGCCAATGTCGTCGCCGCCGGACGCGGCGTCGATCGTTTCCGGGCGTTCGCCGATGAGATTGGCGGCCAGGCTATCGAGTGCGATATCACCAGCCGCGATCAGGTGTTCGCGCTCGTCGATGCCGCAAAGAAAATCTATGGCAAGGTGGATATCGGCCTGAATGCGACCGGCTGGGGACTGCTCAAGCCCCTGCACGAGACCACCGAGGCCGATCTCGACCGGATGGTCGCGATCCAGTTCAAGGGCCCGTACTTCTTCTTCCAGGCGCTGATTGGCGCCATGGGCCAGGGCGGCTCGATCATCCAGATCTCGTCGGCCACGGCGACGATCATGCTGGAGGCACATTCGGCCTATATGGGCACCAAGGCCGGGATCGACCATGTGATCCGCACCATCGCCAACGAATATGGCAGCAAGGGCATCCGGGCCAACTCGATCTCACCGGGCGTGACGGCGACGCCGATGGCCGGCGATTCGCTCTCCTATCCAGCCGTTCTCGAGGCCTTCACCAAGGAATATCCGCTCGGCCGCATCGGCACGGCCGAGGACATCGCCCACGCCGCCGTCTGGCTGGCGCGCGACGAATGCTTCATGAGCGGCGAGAACCTGCAGGTGAACGGAGGCCTTACCCTGCGGCGGAACCCAACCGGTGCCGAACTCTTCTCGGTGATGCCGCCTGAGGCCATCGCCCACCTGACCTCGTGAGTGGAGCAGCCCTTTGATCGAGCCGGAAATGGAGTCGGGGATCCGACGCCTGCTCGCCCATGCCGGCGACTGCGTGTGGCGCAAGGACCTGGAGGGCTATGGCCAATGCTGGGCAAGCGATGGCGCGTGGAAGCTGCTCGGCATGACGGCACACGGCCGCGAGGCGATCAAGGCGATGTGGTGGCAGCAGATGGCGCCGTTCGACCATGTCTGGCACGTCGCCCAGAATGTGAATCTTGCCGCTGATGGCGACGAGGCGATCGCACGCCTGTATCTGGAAGAAACGCTCCAGATCACCGGCGGTGGCGTAGCCGCCGTGCGCGGGATCTATCATGATCGCTACAAGCGCGAGGACGGGCGCTGGGTGTTCGCCCGCCGCCACTTCGATCTCATCTATTCCGGGCCGGCGGACATGAGCGGCCGGTTCTTCCCGGCGATCGACTATGGGCCCGGTCCCGCCGACCCCGATCCTGCGCGGCCGGCCACGCCCAGCGCCGCCGAACTGTTCGGGTGACGCGAAATGCCTCCGCCAGCCAGGGAGGCGCCGCAATATCTCCGTGACGACAGCGCCCGATCTCGCTTAAGAGCGGATCCGGCAAGCGAAACGGGGATGGAATTGGGTCAGGCGAAGTCGGCGAGAGAACCAGCACAGGCGCCGATGCGAGGCCCCGACCTGGTCACGCACAGCATTCCCTATATGGTTCAGGTGGTCGCCCGGCTGCAGACCACCTGTTTCATGGCCGATCTTGTCGGTACTGGCGTCCATCCGGCCGAATCCTACGTGATCCACGAATTGTGGAAGGAGGCGCCGCTCTCGCAGAGCCAGCTTTCGGAGCGGCTTGAAATCGGCAACGCGACCGTCGGGAAGACCATCCAGCGGCTCGAGCGGAACGGCTTCGTCGAACGCGCGCGCGTGACCGACGACCGCCGCCGGATCATGGTGAAGCTGACGGCCAAGGGTGAGGCGGCGCACGCCAGGCTGGGCGAGGCAACCGATTCGCTGATCGCGGATATCGAACAGGTGCTCGGAAAGGACGCCTCCGTCGAGTTCCTCCGATCGCTCGATGCCTTAGCCGGGCATTTTCGCCAGTGCCTGCCCGTCGCGGCTCCGGCGGGCAAGAAGCAGACGCCCCGGTTAACGCCAGCGCGCGGGCGTCAGCAACAGCCGTCATAGTTCACCCAGGCGGCGCTGTTGTCGGGATAGCCGCACTGGCCGCAAGGCGTCAGCACCCCGTCGACGCGGGCCAGCGGCGCGTCGCAGCACGGGCAGCTGACCGTCGCGCTCGCCGGCTTGGCCGGCTCATCCTGCGCATCGAGAATGTCGCGTCTACTGGGCAATGCCATTCTCTACTCCCGCAGCGCCACATCGGCCTTCTCGATGTTGATCGGGATGGCGGACATGCGTGGCATGGCGTTGAGCGTCTCGACATCGCGGTCGCAGGCAATCAGCAGATTGACGTTGGCGGCGCCATCCCACCGGCTCTCGTCCTCGACGGGATCGCCGCCCCAGCCATGCGCCATCGACACGACCCCGGGCCGCATCGAGTCATCGGCCTCGGCGACGGCAAGGATGCTGCCATGATCGGAAGTGATCCGCACGACCGAGCCATTGCCGAGATCGAGCGCGGTGAGGTCGTCCGGATGGAGATAGGCCGCGTTATACGGATTGCGCTCCCGCACGCGACGCAGCTGCGGGCCGTTACTGTTGAAGATGTCGCGCATCCGGCGGCTCGAAAGCAGATGACTGAAGACCTTGCCGTTCGAACGGATCTCCTCGGCTGAAACCGGCAGCGCCAGATAATCGCGAACCTCCTGGGCGACATCGTCCGGCATCAGGTCGAACCGTGCGTCGGCCTCGGGACGGCCGGGTTGGATGAAGCAGGTATCGACGTCCCAGATATGGCCGCTCGGATATTTCTTGACCTCGTCGAGCGAGACGCGCGCGCCGCGCAATCGGATTTCGAGCAGATCGTCGGTACTGGGCGCGTGATCGCTCGGAAGTTCCTGCTTGCCGACATAGTTGATCGAAAAGCCGAGCCGCTTGGCGATCGCCCAGAAGGGATACCAGTCGTCACACAGCTCGGAGCCCGGCGGCGTCTTCAGCAGCGCCGGCGTATATTGAGTCCAATTGTCCGGAAACAACGAGAAACCGGGGATGCTGAGCGGCAGGTCAGCGCGTTCATACTGCATCTTGGGCGGCAGGATGTAATGCGCCCGTTTAGCCGTCGCCGTCATATAGGGCTCGATCGCCACGAGCAGATCGAGCGAACGCAGCGCCTCGGCCATCCGCCTTGTGTCCGGCACCGAATTGGCCGGATTGGCTCCGCTCACGATCAGACACCGCACCTGCCCCTTGCCCGGCGTCAGGATTTCCTCGGGCAGCGTGCCGCTCAGACGCTCGCGAAACAGAGAGCCGACGCCGCGAATGCGGCCGTCGGGTACTGCCTGCCACGAACGCGGCGGTGCTATGACTTCCTCGTGCACCGCATATTCGGGGCTGAGCATGTCGACGGCGATCCGGTCTCCCGCACGGCGATAGCGGCCGCACACCACGTTGAGCGCATCGACCAGGTGCTGCATGACGTTCGAATAAGGCGCCATCGACGGACCGGTGGCCGTGAAGGCCGCGCCGCGCTTGTTGTCGCGTGCGAACATCTCCGCGGCCGCCCTTATCTGGCCGGGCTGCAGGCCGGCGCGCCGCTCGACCAGTTCCTCAGTGAAGGGATCGACCGCGGCGCGGAGCGCCGCCAGCCCGGTGGGAGTCGCGAAACGGTCGGTAAAATCGGTGTCGCTCCAACCCTCGTCCATGACGATCCGGATCAGCGCCGCGGCGATCGCCGCATCCTGGCCGGGAATCGGCTGCAACATCAGCGTGGCGTAGCGGGAGGTTTCGTTGCGCCGCGGATCGACCATGATCAGCTTCAGGCCATCGTTCGATGCCCGCTTCAGCCGCCGAGTCGGATCGGCGGTAATGCAGCCGATGCACGAGTGCGAGAGCAGCGGATTGGTCCCGAAAAACAGCACCACGTCGGACTGGTCGAGCGCCTGCAGCCCGCCCGGCCAGCCGCCCAGCCGCTCGAACGAGATGAGCTTGGCCGACTGGTCGATGGTCAGCGTCGTATAATGCGATCGCGAGCCGATCGATTCCATGAAGCTGTAATGCATGCCGTGCGCCGACGAGCATGGCGTGGAGCCGTTGCCGTTGAACAGCGCGATCGCCTCGCGATCATCCGACTCGTAGAAAGGACGAAGCCGCTCGGCTATTTCATCGAGCGCCTGCTCGAGGCCGATTTCGACGAAGCTGCCATCCTCCTGCCGCTTGAGCGGGCGCAGCAGCCGCGCCGGACCGTGATGTGCCTCTTCCGCCTGCAGTCCCTTGAAGCAGGCATAGCCCTTCGACATCGGCTGCTCGTCGTCGCCGCGAATATGAACGATGCGGTCCTGCGCATCGATCTTCAGCCGCACCCCGCAACCCCCTCCACAAATCCGGCAGAAGGACGTGGCCTCGCGAACCGAATCGGTCCGATCGGCCGAGATCTGCTCCGCCGCTGGTGTGCTGGGATCTTCCAACATGTCCATCTCCAATGGCCCGGACTCGCTTGGCCCGCTCGATCGTAAGGTAGCCTACTTTATTCCAAATACCGAGTCACGAGGTTACATTCATCAACGCATGCATGTTGCGGCAAGCCTTGCGATAGTATGTAAACCAACTATTTTGTCCGGGGACCGCGCATCGCTCGCTGGAAGGTCCGGAGAGGTAAATGGAACGGGATTTCGACGTTATCGTAATTGGCGGCGGCGGCGCCGGCTTGGCCGCCGCCATCGAGGCGGCTGGTTCAGGTGCCAGCGTGATGCTACTCGAGGCCGCCGACAAGCTGGGCGGCGCAACCGCCATCTCGGGCGGCGTCTTCTATGCGGCCAATACCAGCGCGCAGCGGGCAATGGGCATAGAGGGCGACAGCGCCGATGCGATGTTCGAATATGTAATGGCCCTCAATCACTGGGCGCTCCAGCCCGACATCATCCGTCACATCGCCGATGAGAGCGGGCCGACCCTGGAATGGCTGATCGGGCTGGGCGCGAAATTTCCCTTCATCGTACCCTCGGGTGTCGAATCGGTTCCCCGAGGCCATTGCTGCGAAGGCGCCGGATTCGAGCTGGCCAACGCTCTGATCAATGCAGCCGGAGCGGCTGGTGTGCAGACGGCCGTCGGCACAAGGGTCGAACGCCTGCTGCTGGAGAATGGTGCGGTGGTCGGCGTCCACGCGTCCGGAATGGATCTGCGCGCACCGTCGGTGATTATCGCCACTGGCGGAATCGGCAACAATCCGGACCTGCGTGCGCGGCTATTTCCGTCGGCCGCGCAGCACGGCGCCTGGACGTGGACGATCCACGAGGAAGCGCCGACCATCCAGGGCGACGGCATTCTGATGGGCGAAGCAATCGGTGCCGGCGTGGTCGGCATCGACAACGGCTTGCCGCTGCCGACCGCCGGCTTCGGAAAATATGTCGAGGCATTCCTGCCGCCCTGGACCATCGTCGTGAACGAGGCCGGCCGCCGGTTCATGCCCGAGACGGCGTCATTCTCCGTGTGCGGCTATCTGCTCAACGAGCAACCCGGCGCGCATGGCTTCGCGGTGTTCGACGAGCCGACGCTGGCGGAGGCAAGCAACGACGGCAAATATCTCGACCCCTTCGGCACCGGCATGACCACGCCGACTTGGCAGGAGGCGACGATCCGGGAGCAGGTCAAGAACGGCCGCATCAAGACTGCCGACACCATCGCCGGTCTCGCAGCCCAATGCGGCATCGACTTGATCGCTCTGGAGGAAACTATAAGGCGCTACAACGCGGGATGCGCCTTGGGAGGGGACCCCCAGTTCATGAAGAAGTCGCCCAAATATTTTCCCATCGCCGAAGCGCCCTTCTACGCGGTCGAGGTGCGCGCCGCGATCGTCGGCGGCACTGGATCGGGCCTGGATATCGATGTGGAGACCCATGTACTCGACGCGCACGGTCGCGCCATTCCCGGCCTGTTCGCGGCCGGCGAGACGATCGGTGTCGTGCAGGGCAGGCGCGATGCCGGCGGCGGCATGTATATCGGGTCAGCGGTGATCCTCGGCCGGCAGGCCGGTCGGTCGGCGGCCGCCCATGCGGGTGTCGGCATGCAGGGGCCCGCGGCGGAAGGGGCGGCCGCATGATCGATGTCTACGGCCCCGGATCGCCCAATGTCATCAAGGTGCTGCTCGCGCTGGAGGAACTGGACCTTCCGTATCGCCGCGTGGCGCTCGACATCACGAAGGGCGAGCAATTCTCACCGGAGTTCCTGGCGATCAGTCCCAACAACAAGATCCCGGCGATCGTCGACCATGATCCGGCCGATGGCGGCCCGGCCTTGTCTCTCTTCGAATCGGGAGCGATCCTGATCTACCTGGCGGAAAAGACTGGACGGCTGCTGCCGACCGCGCTGCGGCCGCGCAGCACCGTGCTCGCCTGGCTGATGTGGCAGATGTCCGGGCAGGGACCGATGCTGGGCCAGGCCGGGCACTTCCGCAACTATGCCCCCGAACCGATCGAATATGGCATTCGCCGCTATTCGGTCGAGGCAGCGCGCCTCTATCGCGTGCTGGACGGGCGCCTCGAAGGACGCGACTGGATCGCGGATGAATTCTCGATCGCAGACGTCGCCTGCTGGCCGTGGGTGCTGTTCCGGACGCATCACGGTATCGATCTGAACGCTTATCCCAATGTGGCGCGGTGGCATGCCGCGATGGAAGCACGCCCCGCCTTCGCTCGCGCCATGCCCGATTTCGAAGTGGCCGCTCCGATCACGCCAGACGAAGAAACTCGACGCATCCTCTTCAATATCAAGTGAGGATCGAACGGATCAACAGCGCTGAACCAGATCCAACGAGTCGAGATCGTCGATCGCGGCCCCCATACGCTGGATGTTGATCATCGAGATGTCGTCGCGCTGCATGTTCGGCTGCATCTCGCCCGCGCCCAGGGTATAGACCCAGTTGTAGAAGGCGTGGAACATCTGTTGGCGATAGCGCAGCCATTGCGTTTCGAAGCTGGTGTCGTCGGTCGAGCCCTGTTCGCGCAGCGTTTCGGCGTAGAGCCGAACGAGATCGGCTTCCCAGGCGCGGCGATCCTCTGTCGTCAAGGCTGAGCTGAGCGCATAAGCAAGATCGATCGCGCCGTTACCGTAGGACGCGCACTGCCAGTCAGTCAGTCCCATCCTGCCCTCGCCCGACAAATACCAATTGCCTATATGGACGTCGCAATGCGTCAGCGTATTCGGCTGGGCGATGTTTATCTCCAGCGAGCGCATCAGCCCCTGATTCCACATCGCCTCCTTGCGCGAGGAGATCGAGGCCGGAAGGGCCGAGCCGGCGCGATCGATGCCAATGTTGCTCCGGCTCTCGAAATCGATCGCCGCGTTTACATCGAGCTGGAACTGGAGCGTCGATTTGACGAGCGGCATCCGCTTCAGCAGCGGGCTTCCCAGCATCCGGGCGTGCAAGGTCGCGAGCAGCTTCGTCATGTCCTCGGCCTTGGGGCGATCCACGACGAAATAGGGATCTGTGAACTGCGCACCGCGGACAGCCAGATCCTCGAACAGCATCACGGAACGGAAGCTGTCCGGATCAGCCGCGGCATAGATGGCGACCGGTGCCTCGATCGGCAGTTCCGGGCGAACGTTGAGATAGAAGTCGCGCTCGTTGAACATCGCGCCGCTCATCCCGCAAACTAGCCGGTTCTGGAGCAGCGGCGTCGCCTTGCCGAACGCATATTCAGGAAGGCCGGCAACACGGCCCGCCTCATTCCATATTATCCGCAGGCCGCGCCGCGATGTCGAGCCGTCGCTGCCGCCGCGGATCTCGACCGCCTCGGCACGTGCGCCTGGATGTGCACCTGCAAGCACGGCCGTTATCCATTCCGGCGTCACCTGGTCGAGATGCGCGGGGATGTCGTCGACGCCGCTGGGCGGTGGCGCGGAGGCTTCTTCCGCGATCCGGCGCTGCAGCCGTGCGATCACAGCGTCGACGCTGTCTTCCGAAGCACGGTCGCGTTCGGCGATTCTCTCCACGCTACTCTCCTGTCTTTTTAAAGGTCCGCTGGCTCTGAAGACCACACTAGTGTGCTGGCTTACCATAATCAGGGCAGCACCGCCAGATCACAGATACGGACGTCGCAGCCGGGCCGACTGCGAGAAAATAGTCACACTCGCCCACAAACCTGATGAGAGCGATTGACGAATAGGACTGCTTACGTATTAGCTGCAGGCGTACTATCTATGCCAGGCTCGATCGGGACCAGGCGGGAACACGAAGATCGCCGACGCGAAAAAGTCGCGCGGAACAGCGAGGAGGATGTCTATGAACACGTACTGCACCGGAGTACCGGCCACATCACGCATTTCGCGCGCGGCCTTGGCGGGCAGCGCCTGCCTGCTTGCGCTGGCGACCGCCCATCCCGCTCTGGCGCAGTCCGAGCAGGCGAACGACAACAGCCTTCAGGACATCGTCGTCACCGCGCAGAAGCGGTCCCAGAATGTTCAGGACACCCCGATTTCGGTGACCGCGATCGGCGGCGCCAAGCTGCAATCCGCCGGCATCACCGAAGTCCAGGAGCTGAATCGCATCGATCCGGCGCTGCAGATCGGCAAGGCGACCGGCGTCGTCACCACCTTCATCCGCGGCATCGGCAATCCCGTTACGACCGCCGGCAATGAGGCGAGCGTTCCGATCTACATCGACGATGTCTATTTCGTTCGCGCAGCCTTCCCCTTCTTCGATCTCGCCAGCATCGATCGGGTCGAGGTGCTGAAGGGCCCGCAGGGAACGCTGTTCGGCCGCAACGCGAGCGGCGGCGTGATCTCGATCTACACGCGCGATCCGGATACCGACAAAGCGGCGCTCGAAGTCCATATGGGCTATGGCAACTATGAGACCATGGATGGCAAGCTCTATGTGAACCTGCCGGTGACCTCCCGCCTGGCGGCGAATTTCTCGCTCAGCTATCATAATCAGGACGAGGGCTGGGGGCGCAACAAGAAGCTGATCGACCGACGGAATCCGTCGCTCGGCTACCAGCCAGGCGGCGAAGATTACTGGAAAGGCCACAGCGTGAGCATGCGTGGCAAGATCCTGTGGGAGCCGACCGATACGACGACCATCAAGCTGATCGGCTATTATCAGGCGTCGCATAGCCAGATCGGCGTTTATTCGCGGCCGTTCCCCGGCACGGCCGGCGGCTCGCCCGATGCGGCCCACAATGGCTTCCCGGCACCGCTCGATGCGCCGACGCCGTCGCAGGCCCTGCCGCCGCTGGGGTTCTACGACGTATCGCTAGCCGAGCAGCAATATGACGATTCCAACGGTGGCGGCGGCTCCGTTCGCATCGATCAGGAACTCGGCTTCGCCGACCTGGTCAGCATCACCGCCTATCGCAAGGCCGACGAACTCTATTATTCAGCGGGTAACTATTCCGACTATAACTGGCTGCGCTACGACCTCAACGTCGTCGACAAGCAGTTCTCGCAGGAACTTCAGCTGAAATCCAAGTCATCCTCGAAGGTCGTGTGGATCCTCGGCGGCTATTATCTGAATGCAGACGGCGGCTTCAATCCCACCACGATCCGCGGCCCCGGCCCGAACCTGGCAAATTTGCAGGGAATCAACATCTACGGCCAGCAGAAGGTCAAATCCTATGCAGCCTTCGGGCAGCTGACCTACCCGATCACCGACACGACCAACATCACCGCCGGCCTGCGCTACAACCATGATGAAGTTTCGGGCAATGGACACACCGATCTCGTATTCCTGCCCGGCATTGCAGGGCCCGGCGCCGTCACCGTTACGGATCAGAAGTTCGACGCGAACAATGCCTGCTCCAACCTGGTCGCCAACCTGTTCTCGGGAGGCCTGGCGCCGATCACTGGCACCTGCAACGCGCCGAACCCGAACTTCCGGAAGAAGATCAACAAGCTCACCTACAAGGCGTCGATCGACCACAAGCTGTCAGATCGCGTGATGGCATATGCCAGCTATAGCCGCGGCTATAAGGCAGGCACGTTCAATACGCTGCCGCTCGACAGCCCGGCGCTTCAGCCGGAGATCGTCGACGCTTACGAAGTCGGCGTGAAGTCGCAGTTTTTCGACAATCGCGTGCGGTTGAACGCCGCCCTGTTCTGGAATGACATCGGCAACCCGCAGGTGCAGGCCCAGCGCAACGGCCTCGTCTTCCTGACCAACGCCGGATCGGCGAGAACGCGCGGCGGCGAGTTCGATATGTCGTTCGCGGCTACGGGCGACCTGACGCTGCGGATCGCCGGGAGCTATCTCGACGCGAAGTTCCGCAGCTTCGCCGATGTCGACGGCAACGGCACCGTGGACTGCCCCACCTACCGATACTCCACGGTCGCACCGGGCAATCTCGATCAGTCGACCACCAGCTGCAACGGCAACCGCATGCCCTACACCTCCAAGTGGAAGTTCAGCGGCGGCGCGAACTACGAACATGACATCAGCGACGCCGGCAAGCTGGCGCTCGACCTCAACGCGAATTGGGCGAGCAGCTTCCCGTGGGATGCCGACAACGTCATCAAGGAGCAGTCGCACTTCCTGCTGGACGGGTCGATCGCATTCACCCCCGCGAGCCTGGAACATCTCACCTTGCGGTTCTGGATGAAGAACATCACCAAGGAAAAGTACAATCTCAACTATTATGCCCAGGCATCGGGCTCGGCCTATTCGACTGCCCCGGGGGCGCCGCGCACCTTCGGCGGAGAGATTATCTTCAATTTCTAATCGAAGGATCGGGCGGAGGCATATGATGCGGATCGCGTATCGTTGGGTGCGGCATTGTTCGTAGCGCTACAATCGAATACAGATCTGCATCTGCAGCGGAGTATCTAGATGACAGCGACTACGGCGCCCACCAAGGCGTCACGAAAGCCGAAGGCAAAACCGCATGAAACCGATGCCGACGGTAATAGGCGGCCTTCCGCGAAGCAGTTCCGCTTCGGCTATCTCGTGCATGACGTGTCTCGCATCCGTCGGTCGGTGATGGATGATGTCATGCGCCCTTATGGCATCACCCGCGCCCAATGGTCGATGTTGAGCACCCTGTCGCGCGGCGGCAATAACGGGATGACCCAGGTCGACATCGCCCGCCTGCTGGAAGTCGGCAAGGTTACGGTCGGCGGGCTGATCGATCGGCTCGAGGCGAGCGGCCACGTCGAACGCCGTGCCGATGCAGAGGATCGCCGCGCCAAGCGCGTCTTCATCACCGAAAAGGGATATGACGTGATCCGGCTGATGGTGACGGTCGCATCCAAGATCAACCGCCGGGTACTGAAAGGCCTGACGCCGATCGAGGTCGAAACGGTCGAGCGCGCCCTGCTTCAGGTGAAGCGCAACCTCAAGGACATCGCGGCCGACGTAGCGGCAGACGGAGGCGTCTCGTCGAAACGCTCCGCTGCCGCGGCCGAACCCGACATCGGCTTCGGCGAATGATGTTCCTGGTGCTCGCGCGCGACCGCCCGGGCGCGCTGGAAGCGCGGTTGCAACACCGACAGCGTCACATCGATTATTGGACCGGCAAGCCTGGGACGGTGAAGGTCGCAGGCGCCATGCTGGCCGGCGACACACCGGAAGGCAGCGCTTTCCTGATCGAGGCTGAGGATGAGGCCGCAGTAAGAGCTCTTATCGCAGCCGACCCCTTCGCGATCGAAGGCATTTTTGCGCCCGAGCCGCAGATACAGGCGATACGGCCGGCGATCGGCGCCTGGCTGCCAGCCTGAGAGGTTTGGCCTTCCGGTTTTGTCGTCCGCCCGCTCATCATTCACAAGCGGCGCCATGGTATGCTGACATCCTTTTTGCTATTTAGCGCTTGAGGGAATCCACGCCCACAGGAGAGAGACATGGACGCACCGACGGTCGCCGATCGCTTCTACGACCATGAGAATCTCGCCGATCCGTTTGCGATGATGGCGGACATGCGCGCCACCGCGCCGGTCGCCCGGACGATCGATCCCGCCGGCCGGGAGATCTTTGTCGTTACCGATCTTGCCCTGATCGAGCAGGTCGCAAAGCGCACCGAGGATTTCTCCAATGCCTTCGGGCACTTGCTGATGGCCGGCAACATGCATCCCGAGGTGATCGAAATCCTCATGCAGGAGCCGCTCGAAGCCACCCTGCTGCTCACCACCGACCATCCCGAACACAAGCGCTATCGCGCCCTCGTCAACGCAGCCTTCGCCACCGGCCGCGTCTCCCATCTGACGTCCGTGATCGAGACGCTGGTCGACCAATTGATCGACGGCTTCATCGAGCGCGGCCGTTGTGATTTCGTCGATGAGTTCGCCGTCCTGCTGCCGACCTATGTGATCGCGGACATCCTCGGGCTGCCGCGCGACATGTATGACAAGGTGAAAATCTGGTCGGACGCGGTCATCGGCATCGTCGGGAGGACCGGCGACAAGGCGGCAGAGATCGAGGCGGCGAAACTGATCGTCGAGCAACGTCGCTACCTGCGCGCCACCGTCGAGGCGCGTCGCGCCGCGCCCGGCGACGATCTGTTGAGCGGACTGGTCGGCGCGCATGTCGACGGCGTGACGCCGCTCACCGACCGGGAAGCGACAGCGCTTGCGGTCGAGACGTCCGTGGCGGGCAACGAGACCACCCGAAACACCCTCATGAGCGGCCTCGTCCAGCTCATTCGCCACCCGGAGCAGATGCAGGCGCTGATCGCGGACCCGACATTGATGGACAATGCCGTGGAAGAAATCCTGCGCTTCGAGACGCCCGCATCCTCGATGTGGCGCATCGCCCACCGCGATGCCGAATTGGGCGGAGTCACGATTCCCGCGGGTGCGACCCTGCTGCTGCGCTACGATGCCGGCAACCGCGATCCGCGCCGTTTCGAAGAGCCCGACCGGTTCGACATCTGGCGGCGCAATGCCCGGACCCACGTCGCATTTGGCCCACCGAGCGTGCATCGCTGCCTGGGCCAGATGCTCGCGCGCAAGGAACTGGTGATTGGCTTCAACCATCTGCTGAAGCGCCTGAAGAACATGCGCATCCTCGATAACAGCCGGACCGATTATCAGCCAAGCCTGATGTTCCACACTATCGGTAGCCTCGACATCGCGTTCGATCCTGCACCTCGAATTCGCTAAGCTGCAGGATGGACGCTGCGCACTACCTCCATAGCGGAGTTCCTCGATGACGGCTGAGCTCGACGCCCTCGGCCGCAATGCGCAGCAAAGACCGCACAAGATTGCCGCACACACGATCGGGGGGACGGTGCTCGATTATGCGACGCTCGACCGGCGCGCGGCATCGTTCGCGGCCTATCTGCAGTCGCTCGGGCTGCAGGTCGGCGATCGCATCGCGACGCTGCTCGGCAATCGGGGGGAGACGCTGGCAGCCTGGTGGGGCGCCCGCCGTGCCGGCCTGTACTTCATCCCCCTGAGCCCCCGCATGCGCGGCGCCGAACTCACCCATATCCTGCACGACAGCGGCGCGTGCGCGGTGATCGCGGACGACGGCGCCCTGCCGGCGGCGATCGAGGTCCGCGCGGCGCTCGGCCGCGATGGCCCGGCACATTGGCTGACGCAGGATCAATCGCTGGATGGTTGGCAAGATCTGGCGTCCGAGGGCGGCGCGGCATCGCCTTCGATGTGGCGCACGCCCAGCCATGTTGGGCGCGAGCTGATTTATTCATCGGGCACCTCGGGCCGGCCCAAGGGCATCCGCCGCGCGCTGGTGCGATGGGAAGACGGCGACCAGCTGCCCGCTCTCGAGCGGCAGATGCGCATGGCGTACGAACTCGACGCCGAAACCATCTACCTTTCGGCATCGCCCGTCTATCACGCCACCGGCCGGTTCCTGACCCGTGTCATCGAGGGGGGCGGAACGACCGTGATCCTGCCGCAGTTCGACCCGGGCTCGGCGCTTCGCGCGTTGCGCGAGCATGGGATCACCCATTCGCAGTGGGTGCCAACGATGTTCAGCCGCCTGCTCGCACTGCCGGAAGAAGACCGCGCGGGCCACGCGGCGCCCGCCCACCGCATCGCCCTGCATGCGGCAGCGCCCTGCCCGCTGCCGATCAAGCGCGCGATGATCGATTGGTGGGGGCACATCCTGATCGAATATTATGGCGGCTCGGAAAATGCCGGCATCACCCTGATCCGGTCCGAGGAATGGCTGCTGCGTCCGGGTTCGGTGGGACGGTCGATCGGCGGCGCGATCCATGTCCTCGATCCCGAGGCGCCTTCGGTCGAACTCACAACCGGCGAGGTCGGCCTCATCACCTTCGAAGGCGGCGTGCCCTTCACCTATCTCGATGGCTCCAGCGGCAGCAGCAGCCTGACGCCGCAAGGCTTCGCGACCTATGGCGATCTCGGCCATGTCGACCAGGACGGCTATCTCTTCCTGAGCGGGCGGCGGAGCGACCTCATCATTCGGGGCGGCGTCAACGTCTATCCGGCAGAGGTCGAGGCGGTGATCGAGGCCCATCCCGCCGTGCGCGAAGCGGCGGTGGTCGGGCGCCAGGACGGCGAATATGGCGAGGCGGTCGTGGCGATCCTGTGCACGGACCTTGGCGGGCTGGCGCGCGACCGGCTGGCCGAGGAACTCGATGCGCAGTGCCGCGCCGCCCTCTCATCGATCAAATGCCCTTCCGAGTTCCGCTTTGTCGCCGCCCTGCCGCGCAACGAAAATGGCAAGATCCTGAAGCGGGTGATCCGGGACGCGATCGAGAGCGGCGAGGAGATCGGCGCATGACCCACGCTGGTCCGGATCCTTTTGCCGATCTTGCGGTGCCGACCCTGCACGCCACGATACGCCACCACGCCCTGACCCGGCCGACCGCGCTGGCACTGCGCTTCGGAGAGCGGCGCCATGACTATGCCGCGCTCGATGCGCTCACCGATCGGGTGGCGGCGAGCCTCGTCCGCGACGGCATCCAGCCGGGAGACCGACTGTTGTTCCTGGGGCGGAACAGCGACGCTATCCCGATCCTTACGCTCGGCGCGAACAAGGCGGGGATAGTTCCGGTGCCGCTCAACTGGCGGCTCGCACCGGCCGAGATTGCGGCACTCGCAGCCGATGCAGGCGCGCGGATGGTGTTCTTCGAGCCCGAGTTCGCCGAGGCCGTCGCTGCGCTCGTGCAATCGAGCCCCGCAATCGTGAGCCGACACGCCGACGACCTGCTCGGTGAGAGTGACTGGCTGTCAGCCAGCGGCACAGGCTTCGACCGGCAGGACGATCCGCGATCGATCGCGATCCAGGTCTATACTTCGGGCACCACCGGGCGTCCGAAGGGGGTGATGCTATCGCACCGCAGCCTGCTCGGTATCAACACGCTCCGCTCCACCCTCTCCTGGGATCGCTGGAACGCCGACGACGTCACGCTGGCCGCCACTCCGCTAGGCCATATCGCCGCCTATGGCATGCTGGCGCGAGCACTCTTCTTCGGCGGCGGCGCCATAATCCACCCGACCTTCACGGTGGACGGGACCCTCGATGCCATCGAAGCAGACGGCGTCAGCAAGCTTGCGCTGGTGCCGACTGCCATCAAGATGATCCTCGATCATCCGCGCGCGCGGTCGATCGACTATAGCCGCATAGATACCATCATCTACGGCTCGGCGCCGATAACGCTGCCGCTGCTGCGCGAAGCGCTCTCGATATTCCGCTGCCGCTTCGCGCAGAGCTACGGCATGAGCGAGACAAGCGGGACGACCGTCGCACTGCCGCCGGAAGATCATGATCCGGCCGGCAATCGCCGCATGACCGGAGCCGGCAAGGCGCTGCCCGCAACGCAGCTGATCGTAACGGATAGCGAAGGGAAGACTCTGCCCGCCGGCGAAGTCGGCGAGATCCGCATCCGCTCGATCGCGAACATGGTCGGCTACTGGAACCAGCCCGAAGAAACCGCGCGGACGCTGTGCCCGGGGAACTGGATCAGGACGGGCGACGCGGGATTCCTGGATGAGGAAGGCTATCTCTTCGTGCGCGGGCGGATCAAGGAGATGATCATCACCGGGGCCGAGAATGTCTACCCCGCCGAGGTGGAGCAGGTCGTCGCCGCCCATCCGGATGTCGCCGAAGTCGCGGTGATCGGATTGCCCGACGCGCATTGGGGCGAGGCAGTGACCGCCGTTATCGTCGTGCGGCCGGGCGCAGCGCACGATGCCGCGGCGATCACGCGATGGGCGCGCAGCAGGCTCGCCGGCTACAAGACCCCTAAAGCAATCCATTTCGTCACCCGCCTTCCACTCAATACACTCGGCAAGGTCGACAAGCGCGCCTTGCGCGAAGCGATGTCATCGGAGAAGTGCCAAACAGCCCCCTCGAGCGCAGGGTTGCAGATTCCCGCCCGCCGATTGACGGACAATCGGACGTGATCGAGATCGACGCTCCTGTCGGGAGTCCTCCCGCCGGTCGCAAGGCGAAGAATGGGAAGAAGAACGCCGCCGAGGCCGGCCGCTCCTCCATGCAGCGCCGCACCCAGCAGGAACGCAGCGCCGAAGCGCGCGGACGGCTGCTCAGCCCGACCGCTTGAAGCGGACCGGCAAGTTGCTCAGGGCATGGAAGCCGAACACCGCGTCGTAATGCACGTCCTCCGCGGGAACGGTCAGCTCAACGCTCTCGAAACTGGTCAGCCAGCTGTCGACCGCCTGACTGAGCTCCGCGCGCGCGAGCGCGCTGCCCGCGCAGTGGTGGACGCCCAGCCCGAAGGTCGAATGCGCGCTCTTGTTCTTGCGGTCGAGATCGAAGGTCATGGGATCGGGGAAGACACGCTCGTCCAGGCTGCCGGCCGCCCACATCACGAAGATGCATGATCCCTTCGGGATGTGTACGCCGCCGAGTTCGACGTCCTCGAGCACGGTGCGCGGGGTGGTGACCGCGGGCCCGTCGCGCCGCAGCACCTCCTCGATAAAGGCCGCGATCTTCGTTCTATCGTCGCGCAGCCGCGCCCACAGGGCCGGATCGCGGGCGAGCGTGAACATCGCCGAAGACAGCGCATTCCGCGTCGTCTCGTTGCCGGCGATCACCGAAGTGTGGACCATCGACAACGCCTCATCCATCGTGGTCGGGCGGCCATCCTGATAGGTCGCGTTGGCAATCGCGCTCATCAGGTTGCGCGCCGGGCAGACCTGATAGCCCTCGAGCTTCTCGCGCAGTTTGCCATAGCCTTCGACCACCGTCTCCATCGCGATCTTAGCACGCTCGATCGGGTGGGCAGGGTCTACGAGATGGGTGAACTCGTCCGAGTAGAAGCGGTAATAATCCGCCTCGTCGTAAGGGACGCCAAGGATCAGGCATATCACGTGAAGCGTCAGCGGAACGGAAAAAGCCTCGACGAAGTTGACCTCCTCACCGTCCGGAATTGCCGCCAGCAGGCGCTGGATGATCGCGTCAATCTCGGGCCGCCATTCCTTGACCCGGCCCGGGCCCAGCGCGTCGGTCAACACCTTGCGGTACATCTGCGACTCGGGCGGATCGGTTGTCTGCACCGTATAGACAACCTTCTGGCCGGTCTTGTCGAAGATCTCCTGGAGCGCGGGCTCGAACTCGCCCCAGCGCCATACGGTCGGCAGCGGCGCGTTGGAAAACAGGTCGGTCCGCTTGGCGATGAAGTCGATCTCCTCGCGGCGGGTCGCCAGGTACACCGGATGCGGCGCATCGGGCATGTTGACACGGTAGATCGGCGCCTCGCGCTGCAGCATCGCCCAGCTGGCATGGGGACATGCCATGATCTCCGGATCGAACGGGCTGTAGCGTTCCAGCGTCAGCGAATCGGCACCGTCGGCCATGTTGCTATCCTCATCCGTGTGTCGTTGCGGCATCCCGCTTTCATTGGTACGTCAGCATACCTATTTTGCAGAACAGCCGCAACCCATTGAGGAATAGCGGGCTTCCAGGCAGGCTGTGCTAAAACGCACCGATGCGGCGAGCCGTGCGAGCGACGCAAATGGGTCAACGGCAAAATAGCTTTCGACTGGAGCATCAGCCGATCTGGGTCATTTCCCTCAACTGATAAAGGAAGGACGTGCTGCCATGAGCGAATTGACCATCTGGACCTACGACTGGGTTCCCAAAGGCCCTCGTGGTTTCGTCCGCGATCTAAGGCTGCGATGGGCGTGTGAGGAAGCTGGTCTCAGCTACGCAGTGCGCACGGTACCATTTGATGGCCGCGAAACCAATCATCTGGCGGATCAGCCATTTGGCCAAGTCCCGTTCCTGAAAGATGACGGGGTGGAGATATTCGAAAGCGGCGCCGGACTGCTGCACCTCGCCCGGAAAAGCGACAAGCTGATGCCGCGCGATCCGGCAGGAGAGGCAGAAACATTGCAGTGGACGATCGCCGCGCTCAACTCGATCGAGATGGTCACCGTACCGTGGTGGTTCCTGAAGCTATATGGTGACGAGAACAATGGCCTTACTGGATGGGTGGCCCAGCGCCTTGACCATATGGAAAGAGTATTGGGCGAGCAGGAATGGCTCGCCGCCGGGCGCTTCACTGTCGCAGACCTGTTGATGGCGGATGTGCTGCGCATTTCGGACATTCGTTCTTTCGGCAACCGGCCCGCGACCGAGGCCTATGTCGCCCGCGTGACCAGCCGCACTGCCTTCAAGAAGGCCCGAGCCGATCAGATCGATCATTTCGAGGCGGCCGATCGAAAGAGAGAAGAAGAAAGGTCAAACGGAGCCGGCTGAGTCTGTGTGTTTGGCACAGCCTGAAGGGGTGCGCCCGAAGGCGCCGGCGAAAAACAGAGGAGAGAAGCATTGTTCACGCATGTCACGGTCGAGCTGAAATATGGCCAGGCCGAGCGCTTCGCCGCCGCGATGGCGAAGGTGGTGAAGCTCGCTACGGAGCAATGCGGCTGGGAGCTGCGCGATGCCCTGTTCCAGATCGACGGGCGCATGTACACCGTGCGACACATCTGGAAACTGCGCGATCTCAACCATTATGCGGAAGGCATTGCAGTGCTGATGGCCCATCCGGACTTCCCTGCGCTGGAAGCGACGCTTGGCGAGACGATCGAACGCGAGACGATCAGCTTCGCCGTTCCGGCGCCCTATGCCCCCGCAGCCTGAGCGAGAGGCGGCCTTGAATCGGCTGAAGGGGCTCAAAGCCGTTCGAGCATCACGACCGGAATCTCGCGCGGCGCCCGTGCCTGGTACTTGGCATATACCGGATGGCGATCGGTGATCTCCTTCCAGGCCGCTGCGCGCTCTTCGCCCTCCAATATGCGCGCGCGCGCCTTCACCGGCGGGGCGCCAACGCGGATCTCGCATTCGGGATTGGCTTGGAGGTTTCGGAACCACACCGGATGCTCGACATTGCCGCCCTTGGAACCGATGATGAGATAGCCATCACCATGGCCGACATAAAGCAGCGGCACGCTTCTCGGTTCGCCGCTCTTGCGACCCGTCGTGGTCAGCAGCAGCGTCGTCACAGCGCCATCGATGCCCACCGCACTGGCGTCCCACATATGCGCAGCTGCCGGATCCGAAAGGTACAATCGGAGATGGTCTCCGATCAACTTGTTGATATCCTTTGGAATATCCTCGTAAGTCGGCACCGACATCATTCCGCCTCCTTGGTCGCTGCTTAACTATAGACTCCATTGCAACTGGTACGCTAGCATTTCGTTCGCTAGTGCATGTGTTGTCCCGCGAGCATTCGCCCATCCGGATGCTCGCGGCAAGGAGAGTCCCGGTGAACATCGAGCCGATCGTGATCCACGCCAATGCCTTCGTATCGCGTTATCATATCGCGCCCGGGCAACGAGACGAGTTCGTCGCGCGCTTCAACGCGCTGTGGCGGGCGGATATCCCCGGATTGCAGGCGATCACCAACTTCGTGTTCTACGGCTTCGGCCGCGATGAAAATGAGTTCGTCGCCATGGAATCGTGGAAGGACGAAGCAGCGGTCGTCGCTGTGCGCGAGACGCAACACTTCAAGGATGCCGTCGCGGGCCTGCTCGAACTGTGCGACCGCCCAATGGAAATGCAGCTTTATTCCGGCCTCGAAGCAGCGTCGCGAGACCTGTTCGAGGCCTATCCCGCAGGGCCGTCCGCGGTTCACCCGCGCTCCGGCGAGACCGGCGCGGTTTTCCTGTGAGCGACGCCGTCCGCCACTGGCTCGAGGAGGACAACGCCATCGGCTGGCGCGGCGGACCGCGTCCTATTCCACGGCAGCACGCCTGGCGAGCTTGCCGGACGCGGCCAATTGCCTTCTATCGAAACAAGGATTTGCCCGATGACCGACCAGACTGGCGCAACCGCTCCGATCACCTTTGCGGATCCAGCCGTGCAGCAATGTCCGTTCGAAAGCTATGACAAGCTACGCGAAGAAGAGCCCGTCTATCGTGACCCGGTCACGGGCAATTACATCCTCACCCGCTATGAAGATATCCGCAAGGCGTTGCTGAACACGCGGGCGCTACGCAACCGGACCGGGCTGACCGGGACACGCTCGAACGAAGGTGCAAATCGCATCTATGCCGAAAAAGGCTGGATGCCGATCGACACGCTCGTTTCCAACGATGCGCCCGAGCACCGGCTCTACCGCACTTTGGTCGACAAGGTTTTCACGCCGCCGCGTGTAGCCTCGCTCGAACCCCGCATTGAGGAGATCGTGGCGGAGTTGATCGATGCCATGGCGGCGACCCGCGATGCGCAGGGAGAGGTCGATTTCCTCGATGCCTTCGCAATCCGCCTGCCGATGTATGTGATTGCCGAGCAGCTTGGCGTGCCGCGCGCCGACATGGATCGCTTCAAGCTCTGGTCCGACGTGTCGGTGGAGTCAGTCAACCCGATGCTGACGCCGGAACGCGAGGTCGAAATTGCGGAGATCACCACCGAGATGCAGCATTATCTCGCCGCCGAGATCGAGCGCGTCCGTGCCGTACCCAACGAGACGCTGATCAGCCACCTCGCCAATACCGAAACGCAAGGTCGGTTGCTCGACGTCCGCGAGCTGCTGAGCATCATCCACCAGTTGCTGGTCGCAGGGAATGAGACGACCACCACGACACTGGCTTCGGGCATGCTGTGGTTCACCGAACAGCCCGATCTTGCCGAGACGATCCACGCGGCCCCGGCGCGCGCCAAGCAGTTCGCCGAGGAAGTGCTGCGCACTCGCTCGCCCATCCAGCTGATGTTCCGACGTGTGGCCGAGCCGGTCGAGATCGGCGGTGCCGAGATTCCCGAAGGCGCACTGGTCGAGGTCCGCTTCGGTGCAGCGAACCGCGATCCGGCGCAATATGCCTGTGCGCATGCCGTCGACCTCGACCGCGCCAATGCGTCGAGCCATCTGGCGTTCGGCGCTGGTCCGCATCTGTGCATCGGCAACCAGCTCGCCCGAGGCGAGCTGCGCATTGCCTTCCAGGCGCTCACCCGCCACTTCGCCGGATTCCGCCAGTCTCGCGGGGACGCGAGCGTGGAATGGATGACCAGCTACATTGCGCATGGTCCAAGTCGCTTGTGGATCGACTTCGAAAGGCGCTGACGGGCGTTTTTCCGGTCCAGGATAGAACGCTGGCGAACTATTTATCAATCAAGAACATTGCCTGAAAGCCAATCTCGGGGCATCCATGGCCGGGGATTGCCACAGGCACCCACGGGAGAGATAGATGTCCTACTGGTTGCATATCCATAACACGCAGCCCGAGCAGATGGTGGCCCTGGCGCACCTGGCCGAGGAGGTCGGCTTCGAAGGCGTGCTCGGTGACGATCACTGGTTCATGCCCGCCGGATCCGACGATCATGATCCGAACGAGCGCGCACCGCTGCCATGGGATTATGTCTTCCCCGATCTGTTCGTCGCCGGCGCAACCATCCTCGCCAGCACGACCCGGCTCAAATTCGGATCGTGCATCATGGTCCTCGCCAATCGCACCAACCCTTTCCTCGTCGCCAAGGCCGCCGCCACGCTGTCACGGGTGAGCGGCGATCGCTTCATTCTCGGGGTCGGCGCAGGATGGATGCGGGACGAATATGAGATGGCCGGAGTCGACTTCGACACACGTGTCCCTCGCACCGTCGAGATGATCGAGATATTGCGCAAGCTGTGGGGCGAGGGGCCGGTCTCGCACGAAGGACGTTTCTTCACTTTCCCGCCGACTCATGCCGAGCCGCGCCCGACGCAACCGATCCCCATCTATATCGGCTCGGTCGCGCCGCCCGCGCTGATCCGGACCGGCCGGATCGGCGACGGCTGGATGGGGATGACGGCAACGCTCGACGAACTGCCGGCTCAGATCGCCCTGATCGAACAGGGCCGGCGCGAAGCGGGACGCGAGCATGCGCCGTTCGAGTTCATGGTCGGACTGCGCCCGCATGCCGACGGCACGCTGCCGACACTCGATGATTATCGCCGTGCCGCCGACCTTGGCATCAGCAAGCATCATTTCGGACCGGTCGAGCACATGATCGGCAAGGCCTATCCGAGCTTCGACGAAAAACGCCGCGTGATCGAGGACTTCGCTAACCGCGTCATCGCCCGCACCTGATCTTTTTCTTTTGCTGCGGCGACGACGCCACACCCTGCTTTTCGGAGATTCCGATGTTCGTTCCCGCGCAACAGCTGCTTCGCTCCCTGCTCGACGAGCTTGCCGCGCATTTCGCCCAGGACCGCGCAGAAGCGTCGGTCGGGCAAAGCGCGACATCAGCCATCCGCCTCCTCGAGGTGCGCGAGCGCGGCGGCGCTGCGATGAGCGCACGACGGCTCGAGACGCTGGGAGAGATGATCACCGGCCTCCAATCTGCGGCAAGCGCGCCGATCGCCGCACGGCTGGAGACGATCCGCGCCGGCATTCACGGGGCTGCGGCGACGCCCGAGACGATCGCTGGGATCCTGGCCGCGCTGGAGACGACGATCGCCGACGACCGGCTGGCGGCGGACCTGCCGGAGCTTGCGCGGCTCGACCTTCTGCGCCGCATCGCCGCCTGGGAGGTCGCCGATCGCCGCGCGCTCACCGATGCGGCCGCGACGGCAAGCAACGGTGTCGATACCGAGATCAGCCGTGAGCGTTTCGAGACCTATCTGCGCGATCGTTTCGCCGAGCCTGATCTTACCGTCACCGATTTCAGGCCGCTCGCCGGCGGGTTCGGCAAGCAGACCATCCTGCTGAGCGTCGCCGGAAATGCTATCGATGGACCGCTGGTGATCCGCCGCGACCCGATCGTACCGACCGTCGACAATGACTGCCATCGTGTCGCCCATGAATATCCCGTCATCAGGGCAGCCTTCGATCGCGGCTTTCCGGCGCCCGACGCGTTGTGGGTGGATAGCGAGCACAAGCTCCTGCCCGGCTCCGACTTCCTCGTGATGCGGATGTCACCCGGCAAGACCGGCGGCAATGTCTTCCACTCGACGGAGGCGCTTTCGGATGCGCTGATCGACGTGCTGGCCTCGGGCGTCGCCGGGCTGCACACGCTGCCGCCGCTGACCGAGCTGGGCGATCTCACCGACTCGATCCGCACCGAGCTGTGGGATCTGCCGATGGCGGAGTCTACCCGGCGCTACATCGAGGCCTGGCGCGCCTATTACCTGTCGCACGGCCATAATCCCTCGCCGACGCTGATGGCGTTGTACCGCTGGGTGCTCGCCAATGTCCCGGATGGTCCGGATCGGCCGGTGCTGGTGCATGGCGACATCGGCTTTCACAACATGCTGATCGATGAGGGCAGGCTCACCGCTCTGGTCGATTGGGAGTTCGCGCATATCGGCGATCCGGCCGAGGATCTCGGCTCGATCCGCAACGCGCTTGGCGCGGAACATTGGGATACGATCATGGCGCGATACCGCGCCGCTGGCGGACCGGCGATCGATCCCGCGCGGCTGCATTTCTTCCGTGTCTGGCAACATGTCCGCAACGCCTCAGCCTCGAACCTGTCGATGGCCAAGTTCGAATCCGGTGAAATCCCCGATCTGAAGCTCGCCTACACCGGCCACTATCACTTCCCGCTGTTCATCAAGGCGGCGTGGGATCTGATCGAAGCGGGGCCGGAAGGCACCGCTCCGAACGTCGACTATTGAGCCGGAGACGGACCATGCAACTTGCGCCTCGACCCGACCATGTACCGCCCGAACTGGTCATCGACTTCGACTTTCTGGAGGCCGAGAAAGGGGACGATCTCTATCAGTGGTGGGGTGCCCTGCACGATGGTCCCGATATCTTCTGGTCGCCGCGCTATGGCGGGCATTGGGTGCTGACCCGCTATGAGGACATCGAACATGCACTGGAGAATTTCCGGGAATTCTCCTCGCGCTATCAGACGCTTCCCAAGGAAGGGCGACCGATTCCCTTTCCGCCCATCGAAACCGATCCGCCGCGGCACAATGATTTCAAGCGACTGATCGCGCCCTTCTTCAGCCCGAAGTCGATCAGCGAGCTAGAAAGCCGCGCCCGCACGATGACGATCGACCTGATCGAGGGATTCCGCGCCAGCGGCGGCTGCGAATTCTCTTCCGAGTTCGCACTGCACATGCCGATCGGCATCTTCATGTGGCTCGCCGACCTGCCGATGACGGATCGCCTGCCGGTGCTCGCCATGGCCGAAAAGATGGTGCGCGGCCATGATGCCGAGCACCTCGAGGGCGCGCAGGAGGCATTTGCCTATCTCGGCCGGATCATCGCCGAACGCCGCGCCAATCCCGGCCGCGACATGATCAGCGCGGTCGTGACCGGCACCGTCGAAGGGGGCCGGCCGCTGACGCTCGAGGAAGAGATCGGCATGGTCACGCTGCTGATGGTGGGCGGGCTCGACACGGTCGCGGGCATGATGGGCTTCATCATGCAGTTTCTCGCCGGCAACCCCTCGCATCGCCGCCAACTCGCCGAGAACCCGGCCCTTATCAAGCCGGCGATCGAGGAACTGATGCGACGCCATCACATCGCCAATGTGTCCCGCCTTGTGGTCGAGGACACTGCCATGCGCGGTGTCGAGATGAAGGCGGGTGACATGGTGCTGACCGCGACGACGCTCGCCGGACTCGACCCGAAGCGGTTCGACGATCCCTTCACGGTCGATTTCGATCGCGCCGACAAGCGCCACCTGGTCTTCGGCAAGGGGGTACACACCTGCATCGGCGCCTTCCTCGCGCGCACCGAGCTGAATGTGTTTCTCGGCGAATGGATGAAGCGCATCCCGGACTTCGAGATCGCACCTGGCGAGAAGCCGATATGCCTTTCCGGCCGTGCGAACGCCGTCTCCTATCTGCCGCTTCGCTGGAAGGTATGACCGCTGCCGCGTGCAGCAGCGGCGGCTCAGTTCGCCGCTGTCGCCGCATCCCGTTCGCAAGCCCTGAGCAACAGCACGGCCATCGGCACGAACCAGATGCCGAACGCGGTGATCCCCAGCCAGAAGGCCAGCAGCCCGTCCCACGCGAGCAGCCCCGTCTTGAACATCGGCAATACGCCGGCCGGCAGGAACAGGATCCCGATCCAGATACTGTAGAAGGCGAACCAGCGCGGGAAGCGGGGTTCCGGTGCCGGATCGGCGAAGATGGCCGCGGCAATGACGAAAACCTGGAGCAGCCCGGCGATCACCGGCGTGAAGAACAGCATCCAGCCGATGTCATTGAGCAGTTGGATCGTCTCGTCAGACCGCTCGGGCCGATAGGCCGCCGCCATCCACAGCACGGACGTGATCGCAATCGGCATGAACAGCGCGATCGCGGCGATCATCAACTGGGCCTTCGCCAGCGGTGAGCCGAACGGCTCCATGCGCTGCAGATGGGCGGAGAGCACTGAATAGAATGGGATGAACAACGCGGATGTCGCCAGCATGAGAATGCCGCCGATGCGTATCCCCACCGAATGCTCGCGGTAGAAGGCGCCGATCTCCTGCGCGCTCGCCGCGGGGCTGGGCGGCGGAATGAAGTGCATGCACAGCCCCAGCGCCACGAAGATCATCACCGCGGAGACGATCCCGCACCACACGCCCGCCTTTTCCAGTTGATGTTGCACTACCCGCCCCTCCGCCCGTTGATTCAATAGGATTTCGGCAGCCCCAGCACGCGCTCCGCGATGAAGCTCAGCATCAGCTCTTCGGTCACCGGCGAAATGCGCGCCAGGATCGATTCCCGGTAGAGCCGCTCCACCTGATACTCGGTGGCGTAGCCCATGCCGCCATGCACCATTACAGCGCGGATGGTCGCCTCATGCCCGTGCTTGCCGCCGAGATATTTGGCCATGTTGCACTCGGCGCCGCACGGCTTGCCCTGGTCGTACAGCCAGGCGGCTCGCAGGCAGGCCCAATAGGCGGTTTGGAGCTCGATCCAGTTTTGCGCCAGCGGGTGCTGGATGCCCTGGTTCTTGCCGATCGGCCTTCCGAACACCACCCGGTCGCGGGCATAATCGGTGGCGCGGCGCAGCGCATTCTGCCCGATCGCCGTCGCTTCGATACCGACCAGCACCCGCTCGGGATTGATGCTGTCGAGCAGATAATAGAAGCCGCGGCCCTCCTCGCCGATCAGGTCGTCGGCGGGCACCCAGTAATCGTCGTAAAATACCGAGTTCGAATCGACGGCGTTGCGGCCCATCTTTGGAATCCGCCGGACCTCGGCACGGCTGCGGTCGAGATCTGTGTAGAACAGGCTGATCCCATCGGGCGGCCGCTTGCACTCGTCCTTGGGGGTGGTGCGCGCGATCAGCAGCACCTTGTCGGCAATCTGCGCGGACGACGTCCAGATCTTGCGGCCATTGACGCGGTAGCCGCCATCGACCTTGCTGGCGAAGGTCTTCATGCTCGTCGTGTCGAGCCCGGCATCTGGTTCGGTGACGCCGAAACAGGCCCGCTGTTCGCCGCGCACCAGCGGGCCAAGCCAGCGTTGCTTCTGCTCGGGGCTACCGTGAACGACGATCGCATGCGGCCCGAAAAGGTTGAGATGAATGGTCGATGCTGCCGAGTAGGTTCCGGAACTGGAGGCAACCGTGTGCATCATCAGCGCCGCCTCGGTCACGCCGAGGCCGGCGCCTCCAAGCTCGACCGGCATCGTGATGCCGAGCCAGCCGCCCTCCGCCATCGCCTTGTGGAATTCATAGGGATAGCTCTTGGTCTCCTCGCGCTCGGTCCAATAGTCGTCGCCAAACTGCGCGCACACCTTGCCGACGCCGTCGACAATCGCGAGATGGCTCTCATCAAGCTCGAAATTCACGCATGCCCTCCTCGTTTCCGGCTCATGCCAATATTATCGGTCGAGCACCTTCTCGCCAGGATCGAAGGCCAGCGTGACGCCTGTGATGCCGCGGTGGAGCAGACCGGGCCAATAGGCCGTATCGCTCCTCTCCTCGACCACGCGCAGATTCTTGAGCCGCTGGAAAAGCCGCGGGAAGGCAATCGACAGCTCCTTGCGGGCGAGCATCTGGCCCAGGCAGCGATGGATGTTCGCACCGCCAAAGGCCTGATGCATGCGCGCGTTCTTGCGAGTTATGTCGAACTTGTCGGGATCCTCGAAACGAACGGGGTCGCGATTGCCTGCATCATAGCGCAGCAACAGCGTTGCACCGGCCGGGATCGCAACCCCGCCGAGCTCGGTGTCGCGGGATGCAATCCGCCACATCGACGAAGCCGGCGTCTCATATCGCAGCAATTCCTCGACCGCATTGCCGATCGCGTCTGGATCGTCGCGGATTGCAGCCAGCTGGTCGGGATGGTTGATCAGGCGCACGATGCCGCTCATCAAGGTGTTGCGCGTCGTCTCGTTGCCGGCGACCGATACTTCGAAGGCGAGCGGCGCGATCTCGGCATCGGTGAGCGGCGGATAGCCTTCGGCGCGGGCGTCGATCAGGTACGAGATCAGGTCGTCCTCGCGGTGGGCGCGACGCGCGCTGATCGTCGCGAGGATGAACCGGCGGAAATCGAGCACCTGGTGCGCGGCCGCGATTTCCTCCTCGCGCGTGCCCATCCGGCTGACGATGCGGATGATCGAATCCGACCATTCACGCACCAGCTTATATTTGTCGCGCGGCAAGCCGAGAATGTCGGCGATCACATAGGTCGGCAGCAATATCGCGAATTCGTTGACGAAATCGACCTCGCCCCGTTCGATGAAGCCGTCGATCAGTTGGTCGACGAGTCGCTCGACGATCGGGGCCATATTGGCGATCCGGCCCATCGAGAAGGACATGTTGACGAGCGCGCGATAGCGCTTGTGGTCGGGATCGTCGGAAATGAGCAGCAGCCCCGGCTCGATCCAGTCCTGCGCCAGGATGCGCTCGACCTCCGGATCGCCCCCGCCGGCGATCAGCAGATGACCGAACTTGCTGGAAAAATCCTCGGCACGGCGCGAAGCCTCTTCGATCAGCGCGTGGGAGGTGACGAGAAATATCTCGCGCCCCTCGGGATCGACCACTTTGGCGACCGGGCTGGCCTCGCGAAGCTGCGCGAGCAGCGCATGCGGTTCGGCCAGCACCTCGGGGTAGAACAAGGCGCGCGCATCAGGTTCGGCTAACTCCACGCTCACGGCAACCCTCCTCGGTTATTCAGGCGGCCGCGGCGGCCGCGCGCGCCCATATGGTTAGCCCGGCAATAGTATGCTTGCAACCTATTGAGTTTCGCGGGATGGTCGCCGGCAATGGGGGAGGAGAGACGGATGGCGGGATTCAAATGGGTTGCGATCCTGGTAGTCGCCGTGATGGCAATCCTGGGCGCGCAGGTGCTGATCAACGACTCGCTGGGCCATGGCGCCGGGCTGGATGTGTTCCTCGCCGGCACGAAATCCCCCTGGCAGGCGTTCATCAACCAGGATCTGGTGTCCGGACTGCTGTTCGCGGTCGCTTGGCTGATCTACCGCGAGCAGCCTGGCCGGGCCATCGATACGATAGCCTGGGTCTGGATGGCCATGTGGTGGGGCAACATCGTCGTCGCCGCCTATGTGCTGCTGGCTCTCCGCCAGTCGAACGGAGATCCGCAGCGCTTCTTCATGGGCGCGCGCGGCGGCGGTCTCGCGCAGGCATGGCTCAGCCCAAATATGGTGGTGCGCGCGATCCTGCTCCTCCTCGCGGCTGGCAGCGTCTATTATCTTGTGGCGCTGCTCGGTGCTGCGGCGGGGCCGGTCGCCATTGCCGGCGCCCTGCTCGGGATGCTGCCGGTAGCGCTCAGCCTCGTGCTGCTGGCTTTTCCGCCTGCCCCGCACGCTGAATTCTCGCACAGACGATGACGGCGCCGTTCGGCTTTGACGGCAAGGTCGTCGCGGTGCTCGGCGGCACACGCGGCATCGGCGCTGCGGCGGTTCGGCTATTTGCGGCGCTCGGCGCGAAGGTGGCCATCGCCTCCCGCAAGGCCGAGGCCTGCGAAGCGATGCGCGCGGAACTGGTCGACAAAGGCCACGAAGCGATCGCGGTGGCCGCGCACATCGGCCGGGAGGAGGATTGCGCGGCGCTGATTTCAGCGACGCTGGAGCGCTTCGGCAGGCTCGATGCGGTGATCGCCAATGCCGCCGTCAATCCTGTGTTCGCGCCGCTTGTCGAGCTCGACCCCGCCTCTTGGCACAAGGTGATAGACACCAATCTGGCGGGTCCATGGCACCTCGCGCGCCACGCCCTGCCTGCAATCGCGAAGAGCGGCGGCGGCGCAATGGTGATGGTTTCTTCGATCAACGCCTTTTTCGGCGTGAAGGGGGCAGCAGCTTACGGTGTTTCCAAGGCCGCGCTAAACCAACTGACGCGCCAGCTGGCCGTGGAATGGGGCGAATGTGGAGTGCGCGTCAACGCCGTCGCGCCGGGCACCACGCGAACGGACATGATCCGCGCCCTTACGGAGCGCGACGGCTACGAACAGGCGGTAATGGCCCGCACGCCGATGCGACGCCTCGGCGAGCCGGAGGATGTGGCGGCGGCCGTCGCCTTCCTGGCCAGTCCCGCTGCGCGCCATATCACCGGCCAGGTGCTCACCGTCGACGGCGGCGAGACAATCACGCGCTCGTAAGGCAGCGAACGGTCCTATTGCATATTGGCTGATCGCATCATATCCGCTGGGCGAGACAGGCGGCGATCACGCCGCAGCCGCAGGGAGAAGGACATGGCTGGAAGGCTCGAAGGGCGCGTTGCGATCATCACAGGCGCCGCGCGTGGCCAGGGCGAGGTGACCGCCCGCATTTTCGCTTCTGAAGGCGCCAAGGTTATCCTCGGCGACGTCGACGACGCGGAGGGCAAGGCAGCCGCGGCGGCGATCGGCGGCGACGCCGCCTACGAACATCTCGACGTGACAGACGAAGCCAACTGGCAGGCAGTGATCGCCGCGGCCACGCAGCGCTGGGGCGGCGTCGACGTGCTCATCAACAATGCGGGCATCGTCATTCCCGCGTCGATCGCGGACATGTCGAAAGAGCACTTCCTGAAGGTGCTCGAGATCAATCTCGCCGGCGCGTGGCTTGGGATGAAATCGGTTGCGCCGGTGATGTTCGCCAAAGGCAAGGGCTCGATCGTCAACATCGTGTCGACGGCGGGATTGTGGGCGATGAACGGGATGGCCGCTTATGGCGCCAGCAAATGGGCATTGCGCGGGCTGTCCCGCAACGCCGCGCTCGAATATGGTCCGCGCGGAGTTCGCGTCAACGCGGTCTTCCCGGGCGGGATCAATACCCGCATGAGCAACCTTGCCGATGAACCGGTCGAGGACCTCGACAAATATTATGTCGATCAGCCGATCAAGCGGATCGGCCAATCCGAAGAAGTCGCGCGTGCCAGCCTTTTCCTCGCGAGCGATGAAAGTTCGTACATGTGCGGCGCCGAGCTCGCCGTAGATGGCGGACAGACGCTGGGGAAATTCCTGCCGTTCCTGCCGACGAGCTGAGCCGTCATGCGGTCAGGGGAGGCGGGCCGCAATCCGCCTCCCGCCGGATCGATCAGAAGGCGTCCAGTGCGTCGAGATCGTCGATCGCCGTCGCCAGGCGCTTGATGAACTCGTAGGTCGTGTGTTCCGGCTGCATCGCGGGCATATCGTCCGCGGGGCGAAGCGTGATCGTCCAGAAGGCGAGCGCGGAGAAGAGTTGCTGGCTGACGTTGCGCCGCGCCTCATCGAACGCGACGGCGGGAACGCCGCGCCGGGCCATCTCATCGAGATAGAATCGCAAGAGGTCATCACCCCATCGGCGGCGGTTCTCCACGGTCAGCGACGTCGTGGTGGCGAAGGCGAAATCGCGCGACCAGTGGCCGATCGTGGTCAGCTGCCAGTCGTTGAGCCCGAGCCGCCCGTCTCCCAGAATGAACCAATTCTTGAAATGCACGTCGCTGTGGATCAGCGTGTGAGGCAGATCGTTGTGGCGCAACACCGATCGCTCGGTGGCGGGCCAGATCTCGCTCCGGCGCTTGAACAGGCGGGCTGGAATGACGGCTTCCGCGTCGCCGAACGCGCGGTCGCAGAACTCGCCGAAGCGGGGTGCGCCGGTCATCATCGCCTGCCACCAGTCGGGCCAGCGCTTGAACGGCAGCGCGGCCGTACCGAGTTCCGGATCCTCGAAGAAGCGACTGTGCAGGCCGGCCAGCGTCGTGACCTGTTGTACCGCCATTTTCCAGGTCATCTCGATCCGCTCGTCGGGGAAGACCACGTCATCCGCCATGTCGTCCATCACGATGACATAAGCGAAATTATCAGGATCGAAGCCGGCGAAGCGCGCATGCGGCGTGGGGATATCGAGCCGGTGGCGCACCAGATTGTAGAAATTGCTTTCCGCAAGCGCAGTGCCGGACACACCGAGCACGATCCGGTTCTCCAGATTCTCAGCCGCCTTGCAGAACAGCTTGTCGGGCAATCCCGCCGCCTGCCCGGCGGCGTTATAGTCGAGGAAGATGCGGCGCCGGTTCGACGACCCGTCGTCGCGCGCATCGAAGCGGAAGCCGGTAACTGCGGCGCCCGGGACGTCGCGACAAACGATGGCGGTCAGCCATTCGCAGGTCATGGCGTCATAGGTGGCCGGAACCTGGTCCGCCCGCGTTGCCAGCACCAGGTCGCCGGCCTGCTCGGCCGCATAGCGCTGCTTGATCTGCTCGACCAGGGTGACCATTGAACTTCCTCTCCTGCGATTGCTGGCACCGGTTTCCGCCGATGCCCGCCACGGCACTGCCGTCAGGCACCCACGAGCGTCTCTTTCACCGCGGCGGAGATCGTCGCGGCGGTCGGCGCGAAGGCAGCTTCGAGCGGTTTCGAGAAGGGCACCGCCGAGAAGGCGCCGCCGAGGCGCTTTACCGGCGCCTTCAGCTTGCCGAACAGTTCCTCGTTGATGACCGAGCCGATCTCCGCGCCGATGCCGAACTGCTTGACGGCTTCGTGGACGACGACCGCCCGGCCGGTCTTCGCGACCGAGGCGAGCACCGTCTCGCGGTCCCAGGGTGAGATTGTCCGGAGATCGACGACCTCGACGCTGACGCCTTCCTTGGCGAGCGCCTCGGCAACGCCGAGGGCCAGCGTGATCATCATCGAATGGCCGATGATGGTGACATCGCGCCCCTCGCGCGCGACCTTCGCCTTGCCGATCGGAATGATCTCCTTGGTCACGGGTCCGGGTGTCCAGTAGCTCGGCAGATTCTCGATGAAGAGCACGGGATCGGGATCGTCGATAGCGGACCGCATCAGGCCATAGGCATCATCGGCGTTCGAGGGCGCGACGACCTTGATGCCGGCGGTGTGTGCGAACCAGGCCTCGAGATAATCGCTATGCTGCCCGCCAGTCGAAAAACCCGAGCCGGTCATGGTGCGGATCACGATGGGAACGCCGGTCTGCCCACCGGACATGAAACGCAGCTTGGCGGCGTGGTTGGTGATCATGTCCATGGCGACGGTGATGAAGTTCATCAGCATGATCTCGGCGACCGGCTTGTAGCCGCCGACGGAGGCGCCGATCGCCGCACCGATGATCGCCTGCTCCGAGATTGGCGTCGATTTGACGCGGTCCTCGCCATATTTGGTCGACAGGCCCTTGGTGACGCCCATAACGCCGCCTTCCTGCGGATCGGCCACTTCCTCGCCCAGGACGAGCACCTTCGGGTCGGCTTCCATCGCGTCGTGCAGGGCGAGGTTCAGCGCCTCCACGATTGTCATTTTGGTGGTTTCGGTCATTTATTTCGATCCTTGCGCGCGTTCAGGCGATTTCTTCGGCGAACACGTCGCGCTTCAATTCGGCAACATCGGGGAAGGGCGCGTCGATCGCAGCGGCCAGCGCCTTGTCGATCGCGGCGTTGATGTCGCTCTCGATCCCGGCGAGCTGGTCTTCGCTGGCAATTCCCTCGTCGATCAGGCGCTGGCGCAGCTTCGGCATCGGATCCCGGGTCTGGGCGTCCGCATAGATCGTCTGGTCCATGTAATGGCCGGCCTCACCCAGCAGATGGCCGTTGAAGCGGAAGGTCATTGCCTCGATCAGGGTCGGTCCTTCGCCTGCCCGAGCGCGATCGATCGCGACCTTGGCGGCGCCGTACATCTCGTCTGCGTCATTACCGTTCACGGTTATGCCAGGCATCCCATAGCCGGCCGCACGATCGGATATCTTCTCGACCACGCGCGAATAGGCGGGGCTGGTATGCTCCGCGTAGAGATTGTTCTGGCAAACGAAGATCACCGGCAGCTTCCACAGCGCGGCCATGTTCATCGATTCATGAAAGGCGCCGATATTGGCCGCGCCGTCGCCGAAGTTGGCGACCGAGACGCGGTTCTTTCCGTCGAGCTTGGCGGCCCAGCCGAGGCCGGTCGCGATCGGCATCGAGGAACCGACGATCCCGGTCGTCACCATCATGCCCTTTTCGGGGCAGGTGAGATGCATCGGGCCGCCCTTGCCCTTGCAGGTGCCGGTCGCCTTGCCGGCCAGTTCGGCCCACAGCTCATCGAGCGGAAAGCCTTTGGCGAGCATGTCGTGGATGCCGCGGTAGATGGTGCAGATATAATCGTCGTCGTCGAGGCTCACCGAGATCGCCGAGGGAATGATCTCCTGCCCGCGCGGGGAGTAATAGGGCATTACCAGTTTGCCCGCCATCATCTGCTTGATGATCCGCTCGTCGTTCAGCTTGATCAGCACCGCCTTCTTGTAGATTTCCAGAAGGGTCGCCGCATCCGGCTTCGGATAGTTTGACATGTGGCTCTCCTGATCGATCCCAGTTATTTGTTCGCGAAGAGGTCGCGTCCGATGATCTGCTTCATGACTTCCGCCGCGCCGCCGGCGATCCGGACGATCCGAGCGTCGATATAGGCGCGTGCGATCGGATATTCGGTCATATAGCCATAGCCGCCGAAGAACTGCAGGCACTGGTCGACGACCTTGACGTGCAGGTTGGTGACGACGAGCTTGACCTTCGCCGCTTCGACCGAGGTGAGTTCACCCGCGAGAAAACGCTTGATGCACCAGTCGGTGAAGGTCCGCGCCGACAGTGTCTCGGCGGCAAGCTCGGCGAGCACGAACTGGGTGTTCTGGAAATCCGCCAGCGTATGCCCGAACGCCTTGCGCTCGGCCGTGTAATCCACCGTCCACTGGATAGCGGCTTCGGCGACGCAGATGCTGCGCACCGCCTGGGTCAGCCGCTCCTGCGCGAGCTTGCCCATCATGATGGCGAAGCCCTTGCCTTCGTCGCCCAGCCGCCGCCACGCCGCGGCGCGCACGTCCTCGAGGAAGATTTCCGAGGTATCCTGCGCCTTCAGCCCGATCTTCTCGAGATTGCGGCCGCGCTTGAAACCTGGCTGATGCGAGTCGACCGCGATCAGGCTGACGCCCTTCGCGCCTGCCGTCGGATCGGTCTTGCAGGCGCAGACCATCACGTCGCACAGCTGGCCGTTGGAGATATAGACCTTCTGGCCATTGATCACATAATCGTCGCCGTCGCGCACGGCACGGGTGCGGATCTCCTTGACGTCTGATCCGGCGCCGGGCTCGGTGAGCCCCAGCGCGCCGATGATCTCGCCGGAAACCATGCCAGGCAGCAACGCCTGCTTCAGTTCCTCGGTACCGGCCGCCAGGATGTACGGCGCGACCATCTCGGAATGAACCATGAAGCCTGGGCCCGTGATGCCCTTCTTCGCGAGTTCCTCGATGATGACGACGTTGTAGAGCCAGTCGGCGCCGAAGCCGCCATATTCCTCCGGCACGTTCGGACACAGGATGCCGACCTCGCCAGCGCGTTTCCAGATCTCGCGCGGGACGACCTCGTCCTTTTCCCACTGGGCGTGGTGGGGCACGAGTTCCTCGTCGACGAAACGTGCAACCGTCTCGCGAAACTGCTCATGCTCACCCGAAAAGATGCCGCGGGCGCTGTCGGTGTCGTTGCGGATGTCAGCCACGGCGTGCCTCGTACATGGCAAGCGTCTTCTGCGCCTGCTTGAGATGGGGAATGTCGAGCATCTTGCCGTCGAGGCCGAGAGTGCCCGAGTCCGGATTGGCCGCGAACAGCTCGATCACGCGACGCGCGAAGTCCACTTCGTCTTCTGAAGGCGAGAAAGCGATGTTGATCCCGTCGACCTGCGCCGGGTGGATGGCCACGCGCCCGGAGAATCCCTCCGCCCGCGCCGCGCGCGAGCTGGCGATCAAGCCATCATTGTCGCGGAAATCGACGTACAGCGTATCGACGGCCTCGACCTTCGCCGCATGCGCGCCCAGCAGACAGAGCGAACGCACCATCCGGTAGGTAAGCGCCCAGCCGCCGCTCGCGTCGGTGTTGCCGCTCGCGCCAACCGCGGAGGACAGATCCTCGGCCCCCCAGGTGAGACCATATAGTCGTTCCAATCCGGCCCCGGCGTAATCGCCGAGCCGGAAAGGCGAGATCGCCGTCTCGGTCGCGACCGGCAGGATGCGGATGGATCCCTTTTCCAGGCCCGAGACTGTCTCGAGAGCGTCGAGATAGTGGCTGACCTTCGCCACGTCTTCCGGGCCATCGACCTTGGGCAGCATGATGCCGTCGGGAGCGGCCGGAACGATCGCGGCGAGATCCTCGAGCGTCCAGGGGGTGTCGAGCGGATTGACCCGCACCCATAGCTGCGATGTGCGCTTCGCCTTCGGCCGATCGGCGATGAAAGCCGGCACCATCTCGCGCGCTGCGGGCTTGCGGGCGACCGCCACCGCATCCTCGAGATCGAAGATGAAAGCGTCGGCCGCCACGCCGTCAACCTTGCCGAGTTTCTTCTCGCTGTCGCCGGGAATGAACAGGAAGGAGCGAAGCGGCAGGGTCATGCGGCGTCCTTCGGCTTCTTCAGCTGCAGCCCCGAGCGCTTGCACGAGGCGACCAGCTCGTCCTTCTGATTGAATGCCTTGTGCAGGAAGGTGACGATGCCCTGATCGGGGCGCGACTTGGACTCGCGCAGCTCGATCACCTCGGTGACGACATGGACGGTATCGCCGTGGAACAGGGGCGTGGGGAAGCGCACTTCGTCCCAACCCAGATTGGCGACCGCAGTGCCGAGCGTCGTGTCGCCGACCGAAATCCCGACCATCAGCCCGAGGGTGAACGCCGAATTGACCAGCCGCTGGCCGAAAGGCGTGCCCTTCATATACTCCTCGTCGAGATGAAGGAGCGCGGGATTGTGCGTCATTGCGGTGAACAGGACGTTGTCGGTCTCTGTCACCGTTCGGCGGATCGGGTGGTGAAACACTTGCCCGACCGTCAATTCGTCAAACCATACTCCAGCCATTAGCTCATCAGTCCTATGATAGAGATTGCGGCGATGCCCTGGTAGGGGACGCCGCCGAGATTATGGGTGAGCCCGATGGAGGGGCTCGCCAGTTGCCGTGCGTCGGCGCGTCCGAGCAGTTGGCTATAGACCTCATAGGC
>NZ_JBANFK010000014.1:0-99200 GCF_037861105.1 Rhizorhabdus argentea | reverse complement strand
TACTTCTTTCTGTGTTCGGGGGGCGATTCTTTTTTTTTTTTTTTTGTTCTTCTGGCGCCCCCCCCCCCTCCTTCGCTCTTTGGGGTTGTTTTCCCGGGGGGGGGGGGCCCCCCCCCCCCCCCCCCCCCCCCGGCCGATGACGCTCTATGGCCAACAGCCGCATGTCCGATCCGCGCATCATCGCCATCGATCTTGATGAAAAGACGATCATCTGGCGCAACGCCGATGTGGAGCAGGAGCGGCGCGTCGCGATCTTCGATCTGCTCGAAGCCAACTACTTCAAGCCACTAAAGCCGTATCCGCAGGATTATGCCGGACCCTACCGGGTCAAGCTGCGCGTCGAGGAAGGGCGGCTGGCGATCGACATCACCGCGGAAAGCGGGGAACTTCTCGAGACGCTGATCCTCGGGCTCGGCAGCTTCCGCCGTCCGGTCAAGGATTATTTCGCGATCTGCGACAGCTATTTCCAGGCCATCCGGACCTCTACGGCGCAACAGATCGAGACGGTCGACATGGCCCGGCGCGGCATCCACAACGATGCGGCACAGCTTCTCAAGGACCGGCTGGAGAACAAGATCGACGTCGACTTCGATACCGCGCGCCGCCTCTTCACGCTGATCTGCGTGCTCCATATCCGTGGCTGAGCCGGTCGACCTGCGTGAGGTTGCGGGCCGCGTCCTCATCGACGCCGCCCGCGAAGCTGCTGCGCACGCCCACGCCCCCTATTCACGCTTCGGCGTCGGCGCCGCGGTGCTGCTCGGCGATGGCCGGATGGTGACCGGCACGAATTTCGAGAATGCCAGCTACGGCTTGTCGCTGTGCGCGGAGACCGTCGCAATCGCCACCGCGAACAGCCAGGGTCATCTGCGCGACATCGTCGCGATCGGAGTCGTCGGTGGCCGCCTCGGCAGGGATCGAACGATAAGCGGCTCCGACCTGGTGACGCCGTGTGGACGCTGCCGGCAAATCATCAACGAGGCCGCCGATCTGGGCGGGCAGGACATCGACATCTACTGCGGGGCAGCCGACGGCAGCGCCTTCGCCTATTATCGGGCGTCCGAACTGCTGCCGCACGCCTTCGGCCCGGCCGATCTGGGCATAAGGTAACGCCTGCTGCATCTCAGCGACCTTGCCGTCATGCTGAACTTGTTTCAGCATCCCCTCATGATCTAGGGCCATCCCCCAGTGGCGCGGTGGATGCTGAAACAAGTTCAGCATGACGATGAATGATGGCGGTCGTCTGCCGGGACGGCCGAGTGGAAGGGATTTCTACCGAATGTCGATCATGTCGGACAAGTGGATCAGAGAACAGGCGCAGAAGCACGGCATGATCGAGCCGTTCGTCGAGGCGCAGCGGCGGGACGGCTGTATCAGCTATGGCCTGTCTTCCTACGGCTATGACGCGCGGGTCGCGCCCGAGTTCAAGATCTTCACCAATGTCGATTCGGCGACCGTCGATCCCAAGAACTTCGCCCCGAACAGCTTCGTCGACCGCGAAACCGATGTCTGCGTCATTCCCCCGAACAGCTTTGCGCTGGCGCGCACCGTCGAATATTTCCGGGTGCCGCGCGACGTGCTCGTCATCTGCCTCGGAAAATCGACCTATGCGCGATGCGGCATAATCGTGAACGTGACGCCGCTCGAGCCCGGCTGGGAGGGCCATGTCACGCTCGAATTCTCGAACACCACCCCCCTCCCGGCCAAGATCTATGCCAATGAGGGCGCGTGCCAGTTCCTGTTCCTTCAGGGCAACGAACCCTGCGAGACGAGCTATGCCGACCGGGCGGGCAAATATATGGGCCAACAGGGCGTGACGCTGCCGAAGCTTTGATCGCTCTCCCCGAGCGGGAAGGGGTGAGCTAGCGCCGCCCGCCCTTATGCCGGATATTCGCTGGCCGGCCTCGCTTCCCCATCACCCGCCGGTCCTTACCGCCCTTCGGCCGCCGCATCGGGAGGTGGCTTGCGCCTTCCTCCAGTTCAAAGCGCAGCGAACCATTTATCGGACTGGCCTCGACCAGCCGCAGCCTGAGCTTCATGCCGGGGAAATAACGCTCCCCGCTCTCTTCGCCTTCCAGCGAGCGTGACGCCTCGTCATAGCGGAAGCGCTCGGCGCCCAGGGTGGAGACCGGCACCAGCCCGTCGCCGCCCAGGCCTTCCACCGTGGCAAAAAATCCGAACGGCTGGACGCCCGTGATCCGCGTGTCGAGGATCTCGCCGATCTTGGTCGACAGGAAGGCGGCGACATAGCGGTCGATGGTATCGCGCTCGGCCTCCATCGCGCGCCGCTCGGCCTGGCTGATGAGCTCGCCGATCGCCGTCATCCGCTCGGCCTCGTCCTCGGTCAGCGCCGTCCGCGCCGGGATGTCGCCGGAGCGGCCCGGCCCCGCCAGCTTCGGCTTGCCGCACTCCAGCCCATAGGCGCCCACCAGCGATCGGTGGACGAGCAAATCGGCATAGCGTCGGATCGGGCTGGTGAAATGCGCATAGCTGCCGAGCGCAAGGCCGAAATGGCCGGTATTGGTCGGTCCATAATAGGCCTGTGTCTGGCTGCGCAGCACCTGCTCCATGATCTGCGGCTTGATGGCCTCGTCGGTGATCCGGCCGAGGATGTGATTGAACGTGGCCGGGCGCACCACCTGGCCCAGCGCGAACTCCATGTCGTAGGTCGCCAGATAGTCCTTGAGTGCGACCAGCTTCTCCCGGCTCGGCGGCTCATGATCGCGGTACATGACGGGCGCCTTCTTCGCCTCGAGCGCCTTGGCCGCGGCGACATTGGCCGCGATCATATAGTCCTCGACCAGCCGATGCGCATCGAGCCGTTCGCGCGGCGCCACCGACAGGATGCGGCCCTTTTCGTCAAGCAAGACGCGGCGCTCAGGCAGGTCGAGATCGAGCGGCTCGCGCTCCTCGCGCGCTCTGAATAGCGCGTTCCAGCACGCCCATAGCGGTTTAAGCGCGGTTTCCACCAGCTCCGGGGCGAAGTTTTCGGTCGGCTCCGCGCCATCGATCGCCGCCTGCGCATCCTCATAGGCGATGTTCGCCGCGATCCGGACGATGGCGCGCGTGAAGCGCCAGCCCGCCAAGGTGCCATCCGCCTTCACCGTCAGGTGACAGACGAGCGCCGCGCGATCGACATCCTGCTTCAGCGAGCAGATGTCAGCCGACAGTTCCTCGGGCAGCATCGGCACCACCCGGTCCGGGAAGTAGACGCTGTTGCCGCGCTTCTTGGCCTCGCGATCCAAAGCCGAGCCAGGGCGGACATAGAAGGACACGTCGGCGATCGCGACGATCGCCCTGAAGCCGCCCGGATTGGAAGGGTCGTCATCCGGCGCTGCCCAGATCGCATCGTCATGATCGCGCGCATCGGCCGGATCGATCGCGACGATCGGCAGGTCGCGCAGATCTTCGCGCCCTTCGCCAAGGTCGAGCCTGGGAACGAGCTCCGCCTCTTCCAGCACCGCCTCGGGGAAGACATCTGGGATGCCATGCTTGTGGATCGCCACCAGGCTGAACGAGCGCGGCGCGAACGGATCGCCCAGCCGCTCGGTCACGCGCGCGGTGATGCGCGGTGGGCGGCCCGCCTTCTCGGCCAGCACCAGATCGCCCGCATCGGCGCCGCCGGCATCGGAGACGAGCGTGTCGCGCTTCTCGCGCTTGTCGACCGGGCGCAGCCACAGCTTGTCGCCCTCGCGGTGAAGCACGCCGAGCATCAGTTCCTCGCCGCGCGCCAGCTTCTTCATCGGATGCGCGATCCAGCCGCGGCCGGCTTCCTCGGTCCGCGCCAGGATTCGATCGCCGACGCCGAGCGCGGGGCCCTTGCGGCCGCGCAGCTCCTTCACCCGCAATTGCGGCGGCGGACCATTCTCGCCATGCCAGGTCTCGGGCACGGCCAGCGCGACGCCTTCGTCGGTGATGTCGGTCACGCGCAGCACCGTGACCTTGGGGATGCCGCCCATCTTGTGGAAGGCGCGTCCCCGCGCGCTGTCTATCAGCCCCTCGTCGGCCATGTCCTTGAGCAACGCCTTGAGCGCGATCTTCTCATGCCCCTGGAGGCCGAAGGCACGCGCGATCTCGCGCTTCCCAGCCGGTACATCGGACTTTGCGATGAAGTCGAGGATCTGTTCGCGGCTCGGAAGGCCGGGGGTAAATGTGCGGGACATGGTCCTGACATAGGTGCAGCGGCGGCATTCGTCACCCGTGCTGATCGTCGCGTGACGTTATCCGCCAAACGCTATTGCGATTGATTTGCATTCTGGATGACGCTAGCTCATCGGCATCGACAGGAGTCGGCAGGGCTGATGATGCACGCAACACTCGATCGGAGAGCGGGACTGGAGAGCGAAGCGCTCTTCTATACCGATATCCCCGATCCTGCACGCGGTCAGTTGCCGATCCATCTGGGCGAGCCACGCTCCCCCTATGGCGAGCAGAGCAATCCGAACTGGCCTATGATCATCACGATCCTGGCGCTGCACGTCGCTGCACTGTTCGCGCTGGTCAAGCTGGACGTAATCCATGTGGCAAGGCCCAAGCCGGCCCCGCTGGTCATCGATCTCATCTCCGAACCGGCACCGCCGCCGCTCGTCGAGCGGCCCAAGCCCGAACCCGTCGTCGAGCAGAAGATCGAGCCGCAGCCGGTGACGGCGCCGCCGCAGGTCATCCAGACCGTAGCGCCCCCGCCACCGCCGGTCATGGTGACGGTGGCTCCGACGCCGCCGAAGCCGGTGCCTGTCGTTCAGCCATCTGCCGGCCCGATGACCGTCGGCGATCTGGAAGCCCGTATGATCGAGGGCAAGCCACCACGCTATCCGATGGAATCGCGCCGCAAACGCGAGCAGGGCACGGTGCTGCTTCGCCTGCTGATCGGCACCGATGGCGGTGTCGAACAGGTCTCCATCGCGCAGAGCAGCGGCTTCGACCGGCTCGACCAGGCCGCGCTGCAGGCCGCTCGCGGCTGGCGCTGGCAGCCGATGATCCGTGACGGCGCGCCTGTCGCGGTGCGCGGTGTGATGCCAATCCCGTTCGTCCTCAAAAGCTGATCTTGCCATGATGCTGGCTGTCCCCGGCGTGCTGCAGGGCCGCATCCTCGATCATGTCCGCGATCTCGTGACCGGCGCCGGCTGGATCGACGGCAACGCGACCTCCGGTCATCAATCGGCGCTCGCCAAGCAGAACCGCCAGCTGCCCGAGGACTGCGCGGCGGCGCGAGACGCCGGGTCGACGATCCTGGATGCACTCGGCGGCTCGCCCCTGTTCATCGCCTCTGCACTACCGCTCAAAGTATTTCCGCCGCTGTTCAACCGCTATGGCGTCGGCGACCGGTTCGACACCCATGTCGACAGCGCGATCCGGGTGAAGCGGGGCAGCGACTTCCGCATTCGCGCGGACCTGTCGGCGACACTCTTCCTTTCCGATCCGGACAGCTATGACGGTGGCGAACTCGTCGTCGAGGATCTGTTCGGCACGCATGCCGCCAAGGGCGCGGCGGGCGACCTGGTGGTCTATCCATCCTCCAGCCTGCACCATGTGACGCCGGTCACCCGCGGCGAGCGGCTCTGCGCCTTCTTCTGGATCCAGAGCATGGTGCGCGACGACGGCGCGCGGCGCACGCTGTTCGACCTCGACGGTGCAATCCAGACGATCGCCACCGATCGTGGCCAGGACGATCCGGCGATCATCAAGCTAACCGGGGTGTACCACAATCTGTTGAGGCGCTGGGCGGAAGCTTAGAGCATGCCGCGAACAAACAGACCGCTCATCCAGAGTAAGGGCTGAGTTTGTCGAAGCCCGCATCGAAGGACGTCCTTCGAGACGCCACGTCGCCAGGCTCAGTAGCTCCTAAGGATGAGCGGGTGAGACAACGCGGCTGGGTCTAAACTATGCCGCGCGGTTCGCCCGGCGCGCCTTTTCCAGCTTCTTGAGCACCATGTCGCGCTTCAGCCGCGACAGATGGTCGATGAAGAGAATGCCTTCGAGATGGTCGATCTCATGTTGCAGGCAGGTCGCCAGCAGCCCTTCGAGCTTTTCTTCATGCTGCGCGCCCTGCTCGTCGAGCCAGCGCGCATGGATCACCGCCGGGCGCTCGACCTCGGCATATTGGTCGGGCACCGACAGGCAGCCCTCATTATAGACCGACTGGTCTTGCGAGGGATCGAACAGTTCGGGATTGATGAACACGCGGGGCTGCCGGATCGGCTTGCCCTCGGCGTCCTCCTGCTCCTGCAGGTCAATCACCAGTACCCGTTTCGGCACGCCGATCTGGATCGCCGCGAGGCCGATCCCGGGCGCATCATACATCGTCTCGAACATGTCGGCGATCAGTGCGCGCAGTTCGTCGTCGATGCCGTCGACGGGCTTCGAGATGGTGCGCAGCCGCGGGTCGGGCGCTTCGAGGATCGGACGGATGGCCATCACGTTGAGCTAGGTAATCGGGGCCGAATCGTCAAGGTGGCTACCCGTCACGACACCGGCCGCCGCGCCCTGAGCGCCTGGGCCAATGTCCCCTCGTCGAGATAGTCGAGCTCGCCACCGACGGGCAGGCCATGCGCCAGCTGGGTCAGCCGGATCGGCAGTGTCTCCAGCCGGTCGGCGATATAATGGGCGGTGGTCTGGCCTTCGAGCGTGGCGTTCATAGCCAGCACCACCTCGTCGATCCCGCCCGCCGCCACCCGGCCGATCAGCAGGTCGATCGACAGATCCTCGGGCCGGACGCCGTCGAGCGCCGAGAGCCGCCCGCCGAGCACATGATAGCGACCCGGAAACAACCGCGAGCGATCGAGCGCCCAGAGATCGGCGACTTCCTCGACCACGCACAGCATCCGCGCATCCCGGCGCGGATCGTTGCAGATGCCGCATGGATCGCTGGTGTCGACATTGCCGCACAGATGGCAGCTGGTGAGCTTCTCGTTCACCGCCTCCAGCGCGCGCAGCAGCGGCGCCATCGCCGCCTCGCGCTTCTTGAGCAGGTGCAGCACCGCCCGGCGCGCCGAGCGCGGGCCCAGTCCGGGCAGCTTCGCGAGCGCCTGCGTCAGTGTCTCGATTTCCGGAGATGCCATGCGCTTATCGATATGGGCTTGCATCATCGCATGGCAAGCGTTTCAGAGGGGCAATGCGTATCGCCTTCATGGGAACTCCCGACTTCGCCATACCGACGCTCGATGCGCTCGTCGCCGCAGGGCACGAGATCGTCGCGGTCTATTGCCAGCCGCCGCGCCGGGCCGGGCGCAAGCAGGCAGTGCTGCCCTCTCCCGTCCAGGCTCGGGCTGAGGCGCTGGGCCTGGCGGTAAGGCACCCGGTCAGCCTGCGCGACGCGGAGGCACAGGTGGCCTTCGCCGCGCTCGATCTCGACATCGCCGTGGTCGCGGCCTACGGCCTGATCCTGCCGCAGGCGATCCTCGATGCGCCGCCGCTTGGGTGTGTGAACGTCCATGGCTCTCTGCTGCCGCGCTGGCGCGGCGCCGCGCCGGTCCAGCGCGCCATCCTGGCCGGCGATCTCGTCACCGGCGTCACCATCATGCGGATGGAGCGCGGGCTCGACACCGGCCCGATGCTGGCCAAGATCGAAACGCCGGTTGATGCGAAGACGGGCGGCGAACTGACCGATGAGCTCGCGCGCAGCGGTGCCACGCTGATGGTGGAGGTGCTCGCCGACATGACCGCCTACCCGCCGGTCGCGCAGCCAGAAACCGGTTCGACCTACGCACCCAAGATCGACAAGAGCGAGGCCCGCATCGACTTCCGCGAACCCGCCGGCCAGGTCGAACGCCAGATCCGCGCCTTCAATCCAGTGCCCGGCGCCTGGTTCGAACACCAAGGGGAGCGCATCCGGATCCTCGCCTGCGACATCGTCGATTCCAATGGCCTGGCAGCGCCCGGCGAGGTGATCGACGACCAGCTGACGGTGGAGTGCATCGCCGGCGCGATCCGCCCGACCCGCGTCCAGCGCGCGGGCAAGGCGGCGATGAGCACTGTGGAAATGCTGCGCGGCTTCGCGATACCGGCCGGAGCCCATCTCGCCACCTCGTCCTTCGAATGACACGTTTCCGTCTGACGGTGGAATATGACGGCCGCCCCTTCATGGGGTGGCAGCGCCAGGCGCACGGGCCCAGCGTCCAGCAGGCGATCGAGGAGGCGGTGACCGCGATCACCGGCGAGACGCCCCCGCTCCACGCCGCCGGCCGCACCGATGCCGGCGTCCATGGCCGGGCCATGTCCGCCCATGTCGATATCGCCCGCGCCATCACGCCCTTCCGGCTTGGGGAGGCGATCAACGCTCGGCTGCGCCCGCTGCCGGTTGCCATCCTCGCCTGCGAGACGATCGACGACGACTGGCACGCCCGCTTTTCCTGCATCGGGCGACGCTACATCTACCGGATCGTCAACCGGCGCGCCCCGCTGACGCTCGAGGCCGGACTGGCCTGGCAGGTGGCGGCGGAGCTCGATGCAGCCGCCATGCACGACGCGGCGCAACGCCTGGTCGGCGCGCATGACTTCACCACCTTCCGCTCGGCCCATTGCCAGGCGCTAAGTCCGCTGAAGAGCCTCGACCGGCTCGACGTGCGGCGCAACGGGGAGGTCATCGAGATCGAGGCGGCGGCGCGCTCCTTCCTCCACCACCAGGTCCGCTCGATGGTCGGCTGCCTGATGCTCGTCGGGCGGGGCAAGTGGACTGCGGATGATCTGTCGGGTGCGCTGGAAGCTCGGGATCGAGCACGGCTCGGGTTCAACGCCCCACCCGACGGGCTCTACTTCATGGAAGCGGTGTACGCCTGAGATCCTGCCCGCGCTGCGCACGGCGCGAGTTTCCAGCATTATGTAGCAAACGCACCCACGGGGTGCCGCTCGTTCTGCCGCTCCAATAGGAGCGTAGAGCGTTCTCTGAGACGTCTAAAATATCTTGTTCTCTTTGTAATAATTGCCGGTGCGGGCAATCCAAAAATCGTTGCCGCGCCCTATGGCGGCAGCCGTGCTTTCAAAGCGGAAATGGGTTTCGTGGCCATAGCCAAATACGTCGCGGTATTTAACCCATCCATATACGTGGATGGCGGCATCTCCCTGGCTAAAATGGGCGCAGACATCGTCGGGGAACGGCGCCGTGCAGACGTTGTTCAGAAACTCGCCTTGGAGGATCGAGGCAGGGCGATCCTCCGATGGATCGGATTCGATGAGGGGAAGATCCACGTTAGTGTCACCCCCCATCGAAACAGCAATTCTCACGTGGCAAAAAGCGTCGAGTGCAGGAGTGGACCCGCCGTTTTTGAATATGACGCGAACGGCGATCTTATCGGCCTGCCCTGGGCGAATTTCATACTTGGTCTGGGACACCTCCATATAAGCGCGGAGTTGGTGTCTGGCGTTTTCAGCGGTAACCAGAACGTGTGCGGAGGCGGCGTCGGCATTCCTCTCAGCGATAGTCAGGGCGCTATCGGCGTCCTTGGTGGCGGCTTCAGCGGCCAAGACAGCCTTCCGTGTATAGTGGAGCGTGGCTATCAGCCCGACCACGCCAAACAGGCCAGCCCAGAAGCTTCGCTCTGTCCACAAGGCCCCCGCTTCAGCGGCCCGCGCTGCCTTCCACTGAGCACACAGATCGGATTCGTCCTGCCCCTTTGGCTCGTGGCATGGCTCGCGATATTCCGGGGGCTGAATTTCATCGGCCAGCGCAAGTTCAGTGGCGTGTGCGTTGTCGGCGGCGTAGCGATAGGGCTCGTACCGCTGTTCCTGGGGATAATTTGAGGCGGCCAAATTGAACCCAAAAATGATCGCCCAAAGGAGTGCGGTTAATCCAGACGCAGCGACGAGACCCCGATAGCCGCTAGACATTGAAGCAGAAACGCAGCCGTAAAGCCGCCTCGGCCGATCTTGTTGTTAAGATTGCGCTCGTTCTATGTGACGCCGATCGACGCCAGCTTTTCCGCCAACTGTGCATAATTGACCCCCTGCTGCTCAAGCTCACCCTTAAGCAGGTTCTTCGCGCGAGTCTCATACTCAGACGACGCCCATCGCCATGTGATCGGTCATGCTCGAAATTTAACGGGAGACACGCTAGAAGGGCAGGAGGACGTTGGTGCAATTGCTACATAATGCCGCGAGTTTCTCAGCCCCGTCCCACCCCAAACAGGCTCGACAGCGACTTGTCGAGCATCATCAGCTGCCACAGCAGCCGGCCGTGGTCGCTGCGCCCGCTCTGGTGCTCGGTGACGATCATGTCGAGCGCCTCGCCGTCGAACCAGCCGGTCTCGCTCAGCGCGGACCCGCGCGCGATTCTTTGTGTCTCCGCTGCGAGCGGGCCGCGGAACCAGGCGCTGATCGGGGTGGCGAAACCCATCTTCTTGCGGAACAGTATATCGTCTGGGAGGTAGCGCCGCATCGCCTGCTTCATCAGCCATTTGCCGGTCGAGCCGCGCGCGCGCATGCCCACCGGCAGACGTGCACCGAACTCGATCAGCCGATAGTCGAGCAACGGCTCGCGCGCCTCCAGGCTCACCGCCATGCTGGTACGGTCGACCTTGGTGAGGATATCGCCGGGTAGCCAGATCTTGAGATCGGCATATTGCGCACGGTCGAGCCCGCTTCGTGCCGGCGCCGCGCGCATGGCGGCGATGTAGCGGTCCTCGGCGCGGTGGCCCTGCAGCTCGGCGCGCGCGCTGTCCGAATAGATGCGCTGGCGCAGCGGCTGCGCCGTCACGCCGACGGCGTCGGCATAGGCCTCCTCACTGGACCGGCCGAGCGCCTGCAAGGTGCTCTTGGCGCGGAGCATCTGCGGCGCCCAGTCGAGCTTGGGATAGATTTCCCCCAGCGTTCCGAATAGGCTGGCGCGCATCCGCGTCGGCAGCAGCCGGCGGATATTCTCCTCGGTGTTGAAGAAGGTCAGCCGCCGATAGCCGGCGAAGGCTTCATCTGCGCCGTCGCCGGACAGCGCGACCTTTACCGTCTCGCGCGCGAGTTCGGACACCCGGTAGGTCGGCAGCGCCGAGGCGTCGGCGAAGGGTTCGTCGAAGGCGCGCACCAGCGTATCGATCAGCCCATAATCGTCGGCCGAGACGATGCGGCTGCGATGATCGGTCGCGAAGCGCGCGGCAACCTGGGCGGCATAGCGTGACTCGTCGAAGTCGGGATGGTCGAAGCCGATCGAACAGGTCTTGACGGCCTTGGCGCTGACCTCCGCCATCAGCGCGACCACCGCCGAACTGTCGACGCCGCCCGACAGGAAGGCGCCCAACGGCACATCGGCGACCATGCGCGACGATACCGCAGCGCGCATCTTGTCGATCAGCGCGTCCTGGAGCGCCGCGGCCGAACCCCGCTCGCGATCGGCGAAGCTGACGTCCCACCACTGCACCGGGGCCGGCAGCGGCATGCCACGCCTGAGCAGCAGATGATGTCCGGCCGGGAGCTTCTTGACGCCGGCCACGATGCAGGCGCCGTCGGGCACGTAGCCGAGGCCGAGATAATCGTCGATCGCGCTGAAATCCGGCGTCCGCCGCAGCAGCGGGTGGACGAGCAGCGCCTTGAGTTCGGAACCGAAGATCACGCTGCCGTCGGACAGCTCGGCATAGTGGAGCGGCTTAACGCCGAGCCTATCGCGTGCCAGGAACAGACAGCCGCGCCGCGCATCGTGGATCGCGAAGGCGAACATGCCGTTCAGCCGCGGCAGGCAATCGGGGCCCCAGCGCTCCCAAGCCTGCAGGATCACCTCCGTGTCGCTGTTGGTGTGGAAGACATGGCCGAGTGCTTCGAGTTCGGCGCGCACTTCCAGGAAATTGTAGATCTCGCCATTGAAGATCAGCACCGACTGACCGTCCTCGCTGGCCATCGGCTGGACCCCGCCGACGAGGTCGATGATCGACAACCGGCGATGCCCCAGCCCCACGCCCGGCGCGGTCCAGACGCCTTCGCCATCGGGCCCGCGATGGACGATGGCGTCGGTCATCGCGCGGATCCGAGCCTGGTCGACGGGCTTGGCCGTCTGCAGATGGAATATACCGGCGATACCGCACATCGCTTCAGTCGATCCCTATCATCTGGTCGAGCGCGCTGAGCTGCGCATCCCATCCGTAGCGCAAGATCATGTGCGCGCGCGCCGCCGAGCCGATCCTGTCGCCGGCGGCGGGATCGGAGATGAGGTGGCTGATGGCGTTGGCCATGTCATAGCCATTGGCAACGATCAGGTGCTCGCCGGGAACGGCGTCGATCCCCTCGAAGGCCGCCGGCGAGGCGACTACCGGCCGGGCCATTGCCATGGCCTCCAGCACCTTGTTCTGAACGCCGCGTGCGATTTCAAGCGGCGCGACCACCGCGGCGGCGGCGGCGATCCACGGCCGCACATCCGGCACCTCACCGGTGACGATGACATTCTTGAGCTTCGACAGCTCCTTGACCGCGGGCTTGGGATCGCGTCCGACAATCGCGAACAAGGTCGCCGGATGTTTGGCGCGGATCGCCGGAAAGGTCCGCCGGGCAAAATAGTCGACCGCCTCGACATTGGGGCGATAATCCATCTGTCCGGTGAACACGATCATCGGCTCCGCGCCGCCGACGCGCGGAAAGCCGGCGGGATCGAATTTAGCGGTATCGATGCCATTGTCGAGCGCGCGGACATGGGAAACCGCGAGCCCCGCCCGCCTGCGGAACAGCGCGGCCTCGGCCTCGCTGACGAACAGGTTGATGTCGGACCAGCGCCCGACATGATTTTCATATTGGGCCAGCAGGCGTCCCTCGCGCCGGTGAATCCAACCCATCAGCCCGCGCTCGGCGGCGCCATAGGTCGCGAACTTCTCGGAATCGACGTCGACGAAATCCATGATGAAGCGCCGCCCACCACGCTCGTCGGGAACGAACTGAGCCATCTGGCCCGAATAGGCGAAGATCGTGTCGATCGGCCGCTCGGCGAGGAGGTTGTCCACCATGCGGCTGATGCGGATGGAGCCGAACGCCGTCACCGACACCGGATCACCATGCACCAGCGCCTCGATCCCCGCCCGCAGTTTCGACTTCCGCCGCACCTCCACATGCAGCGAGGAGAGAATCGGCAGCAGTTCCTTGGCCGCCTTCTTGTCCTCTTCGCTGTCGACGAAGCCGAGCAGGTGCACCGGCCGCCGCCGTGCGATATGGCGCAACATGTGAAAGCTGCGGATCCGGTCGCCGCGGTCGGGCGGGAACGGTATACGGTGGGCGAGAAACATCACCTCCGCCATCAGCCCAGCCCCCGGGCGATCCAGGGACCCAGACGATTGGCGACGGACAGCGGCAATCTTTGCCACAGCGCGATCTGCAATCGGTAGCGCGGGTTCAGCGGATTGATCTCGCGCGGTTCCTGTCTCTCGGCAGTGCGCCCGGCATAGGCGAGCGGCTCGGGCTCGAAGCCCCAATTCTTCTTGAACGCGAAGGCGCCGGTCCCCAGTTTCGAGCGGCCGAAATCGAACGCGGTGCAGCCGCGTCCGCGCGCGTGGCGCATCAGCGCGAAATACATCATGTCGTTGGCGCGACACGCCCGCGCGGCGCGGCGTCCGCCGCCCCAATAGGGCATCACCACGCCCTTGTGGTACAGACTGAGCACGCTCGACAGCGGTACGCCGCCCTGGCTGACGGTCAGGATGTCGGCGTCGTGGCCGAAACCGTCGAGCACCGCATCGAACAGGGCCCGGGGAAAGACCGGCGTCCCGAGGTTGCGGACGCTCTCCGCATAGACGGCATAATGGTCGGCGCGATCCTGCTCCTCGACGCCGGTGCGCACCTGCAGTTCAAGGCCCTGCGCGCGACGCACTTCGGCGCGCTGCTTGCGCGGGATCGCCAGCAGTTCGGCTTCGTCGTCGCGGGCGAGCGGCCGGGCGAAGCCGGCGTAGATGCCCTGCGCGACGTACCAGCCCTCGCCCGACGGCAGCGTCCCGCCGCGCAGCTCGAGCGAGGGACAGCTCAACCGTTCGGCCAGCGCCCAGCCAGCCTCCGCCAACGCATCCACGGCGCCCTGATCGTCGCCGATGGGGCCACCACCCACCGCGAAGCCAGCCGAAGCGAGCGCGCGGCCGAACAGCGGCGAATGGACCTCGCTCAGAGGCAACAGCCCGACGATTTCGCCACCACGTTCCGCAAGCAGATAATGCGCGCTCTGTCCGCAGCCGCGCTCGACCGCGCGGCTCCAGGCGGGGCGATGGAAGGCGCTGCCGCCGCGATGCTCTGCGACATAGGCATCGATCGCCTGCAGTTGCGCGTCGTCGGACAGATCGGCACATCGGATCGTCGTCATGGGGTCAGGCCGCCCGTGCCACTTCGGCAGCAGCGATCGCGTCCACCCTGCCCCAGCGAAAGTCGCCGATCACCCGCTCGAGCTTTCCTTCCATCGCGCCCAGCCGCGCATAATGGCGGATCTTCGACTTGAGTGGCGCCTTGGCGACGCGCGGCTGGCCGGTGTCGATCTCCCAAGGGTGGAAATAGAAGATCGCGGGCCGCTGCTCGGCGTTCACTTGCCGGATCGCCCAGCGTGAAAAGGCATAGGGGAAGAGCCGGAAAAACCCGCCGCCGCCGGCCGCGACGATGCGGCCCCGCAACCGCGCGGTCGTCACCGGCAGTTCGACCAGCGGGCTGCCCTCCACCGGGCGAAAGGCGAAGCGGGGCGCCTCGGGCCAGCCATAATGGTCGTGCGCGACCGGCGCGACGCTCGACGAATAGGCATAGCCTTCCTCAGCGAGGATCTCGTGCGCCCAGGGCGTGCGCCGATCGATCGAGAAGCTGGGCGCGCGATAGCCCGTCACCTTCTGACCGCTCAAATCTTCGAGCATGGCGCGGGTACGGCGAATGTCATCGCGAAACTGGTCGGGCGTCATCGTGAACACACGGACATGATCCCAGCCATGGCTGGCGAGTTCATGACCGGAATCGACGATGCGACGGATCAATTGGGGATGACGCTGCGCGACCCAACCGAGCGTGAAGAAGGTCGCCTTGACTGCGCCGCGGCCGAACAACTCGATCACCGCATCGCTGTTGCGCTCGACGCGAGGGGCCAAGCTGTCCCAGTCATCGCGGCGGATGGTCTTCTCGAAGGCCCCGACCTGAAACCAGTCTTCGATATCGACCGAGAGGCCGTTGACCACCATCGGCTGGTCAGGCCGCATCCTGGTTGCCGCCGCTGCCGCTCCCCTGCGGATCCTGTGGCGACCGCGGATCATTTTCGACCAGTTCGACGAGCAGCGACAGAGTCCGCCGCAGGATGGCCTCCTGCTCGGCAAGCCGCGCCTCGAGCTCGGCGTTGCGGGCGGCATAATCGATCGCATCGGCGGCCGGCGAAGCAGCCGGAGGCGGCGCGGCAGGCTGATAGGCAGGGGGCGAATAGGCTGGCGGTTGGGGTGTGGGTGCGAAAGCTGCGTAGGTCGGCTGCTGCGGCGGTGGGACGAACGCCTCATAGACAGGCTCGGGCGGCGGGGCGGCCGGCCGATACACCTGCGGCGGCACTGGAGAATAGGGGACCGGCTCAGGCTCAGGCGCCGGCACCTGCTCCACGGCGCGCAATTGCGGGCGGGCCGGTGCGAGCGGCGAGCTCGGCGCGACCGCGTCGGGAGGTACGAATCCGTCATAACGCGGCGGCTGTTCGATCGCCGGCGGCGGGACATTGTCGGGGAGCGCAGCGAAGGGGTCGCCGTTCATCACGAATGGCGGTGGCGGCTCTTCCTCGTCGAACGGTGCATAGCTGTCATAGGATGGCTGGGCCGGAATGGCGGGCGGCGGCGAAAATGCTGCCGGCGCTGGAAAGGCTGGCGCCTCCGCGCTCATGACCGACTGGCCGACGGGGAGATCGGGATAGGGCTGCGGCATCGCCTGGGCCAGCGGCTGCGGACCCGCGGCGGGCATGATGCTTTCGCTTGCCAGATCGGCGGCGACGTCCTCGACCACCTCGCCGTCGATGTCCGTCAGACGCTCGATCGCGCCCTGCAGCATCACGCGTCCGGCCAGCATGTTAAGTCGCCGGGGGATTCCGTCCGAGAGACGGTGGAACGCCTGATAGGCGTCCTGAGTGAAGCGCGGCGTTCCTTTCCAGCCGGCACAGGCGAGCCGGTGCATGATGTAAGGCGCGGCCTCGTCGGGATTCATCGCTGTGAGATGATGGGTGGCGATAACCCGCTGACGCAACTGCTCAAAGCGCGGCTGTCCCAGCGCGTCCCGGAACTCGGGCTGGCCGAGCAGGAATATCTGGAGCAGAGCCTGGCCGCCGAACTGGAAATTCGACAGCATGCGCAGTTCCTCGAGCGCGGACATCGGCAGGTTCTGAGCTTCATCGACGATCAGCAGGGTACGTTTGCCGCTGCGTGCCTGTTCGTGCAGGAAGCGCTCGATCCGTGCGAGAAGCTGGCCCTTTGCCGCGACATCGGTTGCCACGCCGAGCGCCAGCGCAACGATCCGCAATATGTCCTCGCCCTCGAGCTGCGTCGAGACGAGGTTGATCGCCGTCAGCCGCGCACGATCGATCGTCGCCATCAGCCGGCCCACCAGCATTGTCTTGCCGGTTCCGACTTCACCAGTGACGACGATGAAGCCCTCACCCTGGGCCAGTCCATAGCCGAGGTAGGTCATCGCCTTGCGGTGGGTTGCACTTTCGAAATAAAAGCGCGGATCGGGTGTGAGCTGAAACGGCCTGTCGCTCAGGCCGTAGGGATCATGGTCCAATTCGACCCTCCCGACCGGCGCGGAGACGGCGCGGCATCAGAACTGGTACTGCACGCCAAGTTGCGCACGACCCGACACATCGGCTGTAACCCCGTCTTGCTTCGAAGATTCGACCGCCAGGCTGGCTTGCGCCCTTATTCCTCGTCCGAACGTCCGATAGTAGTTGCTGCTAAACGACCCAGACAGCACATCCGATGCTCCCACTTGGCCGTTCTTAAACAAATTACCCGAGAAAGAAAAGGAGACGCCCGAATTTCGCGTCAACTGCCCGGTCAAAACGACATCGCCGAAGAAGCTCTGATCAACCACGCCGTCCAGCGAGAAAAGCGTGCCCGGATCATCGATATAGGTCCGCCGGCTATAACCCAGCGACGTCGCGAAACTCCATTTGCGCATGCGATGGTTGAAGATCAGGCTCGCCGCGCGCTCACGATAAGTGTTGGCGGATGCCTGGCCGAGCGCGCCGCCAATGCAGCGGCCCGTGCCCGGCGATTTGCCGAACAGGCAGTGCTGGTAGGAGCTGGCGGGATCGAGCGATTGGCCGAGATCGAGGTTGGCGGGCGCATCCGCCAAGCCTCCCGATACGCCTTGCCCGAAGCTTTCGATCCGGTCTGTCACGACCATCGTCACCCCGCTCCGCTCGCTGGGGTGCATCTCCAGCAGCCCGCTCATCGACAGGCCTCCATAGCGATAGCCGGCGCGCGCCTCCAGCCGGGTGCGGCGGCTCGGCTTCCAGATGATGCCGGCATCGCCGACAAGACCGTCCATGTCATAGGTGAGCAGCCGGGGACTCGCGGGATCGACGACGAACCGCCCGCCCTTGCCGAGCACCGGCAGGCCGGTCAACGGATCGACCAGCGCCCGGCGCTGCGAAGTGCGCGTTTGCTCATAGCCACCGCTCGTGACCAGCGCGACAAAGTCGGTGATCGGCACCTTCACTTCCGCGGTCGTGCTGAAGGCCCGGAAATGCCTGGCCAGGTTGCTGATATTCTCACGCCGATATTGCGAACTGACCGACCAATCGAACGGCAGCGAACTGTTGTCCATTCCAAGGCTGAGGTTCCCCTGCTGCGCCTTGGAGTTATCGAACCTGTCGGCGGGCAACCCGGTCAAGACGCCGCCCGTGGATCCGCTTTCGTTCTGGGTATAGGCGTAGCGATAGGAGGCTGTGACGCTGAGGTCGCCGATGCGGTGGACGACGCTGGGCTGCACGAAGACCGAATAGGTCTGGGTCAGGTTCTTAGGATTCGCGGAGTCGAACTGCGGCGCGGCGCCGCCCGCCGCGACCCTGCTGCGAGTGGCGATGGCGCCGCTATCGACCGTTAGCCACTCGTCGATCACATTTGCCTGCAGGCGCATCACGCCGTCCTGCGAGACGCTCTTGCTGATGTCCCCGGTCTCCGGAATTCGATAGCTCAGCCGGTAGCTCGCCGAAGCGACGATCCGCCGGTTGTTGATCCGGCCGGTCGCGCCGCCCGATACCTCGCTATAGGTCACGTCATCGCCGCCGGCCCCGCTGAGCTGCATCTCGCCGAACTGCTGCAGATCGAGGAACGCGCCGAACTCCGGGCGATCCGCATGGGCCGCGCCGCAAAAGGCGCTCCCGGCGAGGAGACCCAGCAGAACTCGCGATGTGGCGCTGCTCATCGCGGCGCTTCATATCCGTAGTAGCTGCCGAAGCGGCGCGCATTCGGCGCGAAGCGCGCGCCGTTGAGGAGAAGCTGAATCTCCTCGCAGCCGCCCAGCAGCAGCACGGCATCGCGCAGCTCGGCTTCGCCGGTTCGATCGGCACGAACCACCAGCAGCACCTGCCCGACATGATAGGCGAGCACCGAAGCCGGCGAGGCCGCGAGCGCGGGCGGGCTGTCGAACAGGATGATACGGTTCGGCTTGGCTGACAACCGCTCGATGATCGCGCGGGTGCGATCGGCGGCGATCAGCTCGGTCGCCTCATTGGTGTATTTTCCCGAAGGCAGCACCGAGAGATTACCTACATCGGTCTTGATGATCAACGTTTCGACATCGATATCCGTGTCGGCCAGCGCATCCATCAACCCCACCGGCCCATCGATCCCGAGGGTCGACAACACCGTCGGCTTCGCGAAGTCTCCGTCGATCAGCAGAACTTCGATGTCGCGTTCGTTCGCCATCGACAATGCCAGGTTGACCGCGCAGAAAGTCTTGCCCTCATTGGCCTGCGCCGAGCAGATCAGGATGCGGCGGCCATTCGGCAGCGCGGTTGGCCCGATCGCGTTCAGCAGCAGCGTGCGCTTGACGATGCGGAACTCCTCCGCGAGCGCCGTGATCGCCGCATCAGGCATGACGAAGCCCTGGTCGATCAGGTCGGCACGGCTCACCTTGGCTGTGCGATAGGCGATGTCGGGCGAAGGCAGCGCCGCCGCCTGCTCGTCGGCGGCCGATGCTACGGCGTCGGCGGAAGCGGTGTTGCCGCCGCCCAGGGCCAGGGCGTTTGGCGGCGGCGCCGTGATAGTGGCGACGTCCGCCTCCGGCAGCGCCGACGTCATCGGCGTGGGCGGCATCGGCGGGTTCAGCGGAACATCGACGACGGTGCCTTCCGCGATGCTGTCCGGCATTACCACGCGGGCGCGGAGCACCGCCTCGAAGTCGTAGACCGATCCGGCCCGCTCGATCAGCGAACCGCGTCCCCTGCGCTTCTTGGGAGGCTGTTTGCCGCTATCGTCCCGCCCATCCATCTGATCAGGATACCATGATATGCTTAACGAATTCGATCAGCATCAGCAGCATGAACATCCCCGGCAAGCCGGCGGCGGCCGACGAAAACCACATCATCTGCTTGCGGCGGATCAATCGCGTTTCAGCGGTGATCACCTCGGAAATCGATCCGAGCACAGGGAGGCCGCTGGACTTGGCCAGCTGCTGGGTGGTCGTATAGACATTCGACAGCTGGCTCTTGGCGAAGGCGACGCCCGAGCCGACAACCACCCCGGCGATCAGGACCGCGGTCAGCAGCATCGTCCGGTTCGGGGCGGCCGGCTGGTTCGGCAATGACGGCTGATCGATCACCCGAAACCGCACGCCATCGGTCTTGCCCGTTGCATCGACACGCAGCTTGGCGGACTCGCGCTGGGTGAGCAGCTTGTTGTACTGATCGCGCAGCACATCATAGTCGCGGTCGAGCCTCGACTGATCGATCATCTGCCCCGGTGCGGTCAGCTGGCGCTGGGCGATCAGGTTGACGGCCGATTCAAGCTGGTTCTTGCGTGCCAGCAGCGCCGACACATTGCCCTGGCGCTCGGCTTGCATCGACCTGATCGAGACATAGACCGGGTTCGGCGCCATCGGCACCGATGCGTTGCCGCCGCGCGCCTTCTCGGCACGGAGCTGCGCCAGCTGGGCGCGGATCGCGATCACGTCGGGATGTTTTTCGGTCCATCCGCGGGATATCGCTTCGGACAGCTGACCCTGCAGCTGCCCGATGCGCTGATCGAGCGAGTCGATGCCGCCGACCGAGCCGGCCGGGATGCTCGGTGGCGTCGCCGCGAGTTGCCCGTTCATGGCGGCGAGCGACCCCTGTGCCGACATCAGGTTGGAATCGATCGTCGCGAGTTCGTTGCGCGCCGCATCCATGCGTTGGTCGAGCGTCCCCGAGCCGGGCAGCGACCCCATCGTCTGCTGCGTGATCAGCGCCCGCTGACGATCGACATCGGCCAGTTCCTTGGCGCGCCGCGCCAGTTCGGCATCGAGAAACGTCAGCGCCTCGCTGTTGCTGGCCCGGTTACCGAGCAAATTCTCTGAAACGAAGATATCGATCAGCTTCTGCGTGACGTTACGCGCGATGTAGGCAGTCTGCTGTTCGGAAACGCCCTTCAGGCTGATGCGCGTCTTGATCTCGAGCAGATCCTCGCCCTGCGCGGTGATCGAGATGCCGCTATGCAGCGCCCCGATCAGCGACAACGCCTCGACGGCGGTCAACGGCCGCTCTCCATTGGAGACGCTACGCACGACCCGTTTCAATATTTCGGTCGAGGTCAGCGACTGGCGGACGCGATCGATCCCCTTCTGTACGTCGCCCTCGCTGCCGTCGCCAAGCAGCGACTTGACCTGCACCGAGATCCGCGCGCTGCTTTCATAGGCGGCAGGCACGCGCATCACCATCATCCAGCCGACCATGCAGAAGGCCCAGGCGACCGCGAGCGCCAGCCAGCGCATCCGCCAGATGGCGTAGAGCGCAATCCTGATCTCGGTGTAAATCGCTTCCATCGATTAGCCAGCCGCCCCCACGGTCATCCGATCGGCCTAGAACGCACTCTCGGGGATGATGATCACATCGCCCGGCTGCAGTTTCACATTAGCCTTGATGTCGCCGCGCTTGAGCAGGCTGTCGAGCCGCAGCTTGAACTCCTGCTGCACGTTGGTCGCTGGATCGTGCCGGACCAGCTTCGCTCGATTTCCCGCGGCATATTCGGACAACCCCCCGACCGCGATCATCGCATCGAGCAGGGTCATATCCGCCCGATAGGCCACCGATGCAGGCTTTTCCGCCGCGCCGACGATCCTGATCTGCTGAGCGAAGGTGCCCGAGAAATTGTTGATGATCACCGACACGATCGGATCCTTGATATAGGTCGACAGCGCATCGCGAATATCATCGGACAGTTTTGCCGGAGTCTTCCCGACCGCTACCATGTCGCTGATCAGCGGCAGGGTAATCCGCCCATCGGGGCGGACCTGGACCGACGCACCGAGTTCGGGATTGCGCCAGACGAAGACGGTCAGCGCGTCGAGCGGCCCGATCGTATAATCCTCGCCCGGCATGGCGCCCGACGGCACGAAGGGCGCAGGCGGCAGCTCTTTCTCGGCGGCGTGGCCCGGTCCGGCGAAGACCATGCCCGCTAGCATGATCGCCCCCGCCAGCTTCCTCATCGCAGCACAGAACGCCATCTTACTTCCTCCAGGGCAAACGCGCCCATCAGCGGACTGTCCCGCGCCCGCTATACGCCAGACATGGCTTCATAAACATAAACCATGAACATATGCTTAGGAATCACACGATTTCAGTTCCGTCTATGGTTAATTCGCGCGCCGGCGGGTGGCCGAGGAAAGCCTGCGGACTCGCCGTCGCCCCATAGGCGCCGGCAAGGAACAGCGCGACGACATCGCCGACTTCGGCCCGGGGCAACCCCACATGGTCTCCCAGGCGATCGAGAGGCGTGCAGAGGCATCCCACCACCGACACCTCCTCGACCGCGTTCGAATCTGTTCTTTTAATCAGCGAAATCGGATAGTTACGCCTGACGACGGTGCCGAAATTGCCGCTCGCCGCAAGCTGATGATGCAGGCCGCCATCGACGATGAGGAAGATTTCGCCATGGCTGAACTTCCTGTCGACGATACGCGTCATATAGACCCCCGCCTCGCCGACCAGCCAGCGACCGAGCTCGATTGTAAATTCTGCATCAGACAGGATCGAGGACCGTTCGCCGAGCGCCCCCGCCAACGCGACACCCACGCTATGCTCGTCGAGCGCGGTATCCGTCGCGAAATAGGGAATTCCGAAGCCGCCGCCGAGATTGACACGCGGCGGCGGAACCCCGCTTTCCTCACCGATTCGGCCGGCCAACGCGATAGAAGAACGCTGCGCTTCGATCAGCGCCTCGGCATCGAGCGCCTGCGAGCCGGCAAAGATGTGGAGGCCGCGATAGTCTGCGCCGGCCGCGACGATGCGGCGGATGATGCTCGCGGCCTGGTCGGCATCCACACCGAACGGCTTGGCGCCGCCACCCATCTTCATGCCCGAGCCTTTCAGCTCGAAATCGGGATTGATGCGCAGCGCCAGCCGCGGCGTCCGTCCGATCCCCCGGCCGATGGCGATGGCGCGCTCGGCTTCGCTGGCGGACTCCAGGTTGAGCGTGATCCCCGCCTCGATCGCCATTGCCAGTTCGCGGTCACGCTTGCCCGGCCCCGCGAAAGATATGCGCAACGGATCCATTCCGGCGTCGAGCGCGACCTGCGCCTCCCCCGCCGATGCCACGTCGATACCGTCGACCAGAGCGGCGATCGCTCCCACCAGCGGCGGATGGGGGTTGGCCTTGATCGCGTAGTGAAGCGATACGCCCGGAAAAGCAGCGCGAAAGCGCGCGATGCGCTCCCGCACGATGGCGAGGTCGTAGACGAACAGCGGAGTGTCACCGGCAAGCTCCACCCAGTCCGCAGCGGTGCGGCCGCCGATCAGCAGCTCGCCGTTTCGCCAGACATAGTCGGCAGGGATTGGGCCCATCGCTTTCATGCCCCCGCCTCCGCCTTCAGCGCGGCCCGGTCAAGCTTGCCATTGGCGTTGCGCGGCAGCTCGTCGCGCCAGATCACCTGTGCGGGCTGCATGAAGCCAGGCAGGTTGCGCCTGAACCAATCGTTGAGGCGCTGTTCGGCGCCCTCCCCCACAGGCCGCGCATAGAGCAGGATCGCCTGCCCCAGCCGTTCGTCGGCGATGCCGAGCGCCACCGCCTCGGCCACCGCCCCGCTGGCGATCGCTGCCTCCTCGATCTCGGTGGGACTGATACGGGTGCCCAGGCTCTTGATCATCTCGTCGTCGCGGCCAACGAAACGCAGCAGGCCGCCGGCGTCGCGCACCACCGTGTCGCCGGACCAGACTGCCATCCCGCCATAGCGCGATGCGGCGGGCGCCGGCCGGAAGCGTTCGGCGGTCCGTTCGGCATCGCGCCAATAGCCTTGCGCCACCATCGGCCCGGCATGGACGAGTTCGCCGGCCTCGCCATCGTTCGCCACGCTGCCGTCGGCGCGGACGACCAGCACCTCGGCGAAGGGGATGGCGGAACCGATCGAATCGGGATGGCTGTCGATCAGACCGGGATCGAGATAGGTCGAGCGAAACGCCTCGGTGAGCCCATACATCGAGAATAGCTGCGCGCGTGGGAACAGCGCGCGCAAGCGACGCACCAGCGGCACGCTCATCCGTCCGCCGGTATTTGTGAGCCGCCTGATCGGCGCCACGCTCTCCGCCGGCCAGTCGGATTCGGCGACCTGTATCCACAGCGGCGGCACTCCGGCGAGCGTGGTGATCCCATGCCGTGCGACCGCGCGGACGACATCGCGCGGCGTGAGATAGTCGAGCGGATAGACGCAGCCGCCTGCCGCCCATGTGGAGAGCAGCTGGTTCTGCCCATAGTCGAAGCTGAGCGGTAGGACGGCCAGAGTGCGGTCGTCGGTGGCAAGGCCGAGATAATGGGCGACGCTCACCGCGCCGAGCCACAGATTGGCGTGGCTGAGCATCACCCCCTTCGGCCGGCCGGTCGAGCCGGATGTGTAGAGGATCGCCACCAGCTCGTCGGGATCGACCGAGGAAGGCGGCAGGGCCGGACCGGCGTCGAGCAGCACGGCTTCGGCGGTCGCCTCGTCCAGCACGGTACAGCCTTCGGGCCGGTCGCCGGGCTCGATCGTTTCGATCCGCCCCTGCCCGGCGATCAGCAGCCGTGCGCCGCTGTCGGCGAGGATATGGGCCACCTGGCCATGTTTGAGGAGGGGATTGATCGGCACATGTACGAGCCCCGCGCGCGCCGCCGCAAGCGGCAACAGGCAGGCCAGCCGGTTCTTGGCAACCCAGCTTGCGACCCGCTCGCCCGGCCTCAGGCGGGCGCGCAGCCCTGCCGCGACCGCGCCCACGGCGCGGTCCAGGCCTGCGTGATCGAGCGTCCCCGACTTGTCGACAAGGGCGGGCGCATCGCGCGCGCCGATCAGCGCAAGATGATCGAGCGGGCGGGGGGTTGGGTCGAGATCAATGGGCATCGTTGCAACAGCTAGCTTATTTCGCATGCCAATCCTTGTCCGGATTGCGCGATCCGTCTAGTTGGACCGCGATGCCGAGGGCTGGAGGGGGCTTGACAGGTGAGCGTGACCGATCCTGATCTGACTGGGGAGGTGGTCCGCGCGGTGCTCGTCGACGTGCTCGCGCTGGATGCGCGCCGCGTCGCCGGGTTCACCGCGGAGACTGCATTGTTCGGCGCGTTGCCCGAGCTCGATTCCATGGCGGTGGCGGGGCTGCTCACCGAACTTGAGGACCGGCTTCACATCATCATCGACGACGACGAGGTCGATGGCGAGATGCTCGAAAGCTTCGGCGCACTGGTCGCCTTCGTGCGGAGCAAGGCGAAGAGGTAGCAGCTCCCCGCCCCGCCCCCCCCCGAAAGGGAGGGGAACCCGCCTCAAGCCGCCTTGGCTTCGGCCTTCGCCTCGAAATCCGCCTCCGCGAGAAAGCGCTCGGCATCGAGCGCCGCCATGCAGCCGGTGCCGGCCGCGGTGACGGCCTGCCGGTAAAGCTTGTCCGACACGTCGCCGCAACCGAACACGCCGGGCACATTGGTGCGGGTGCCGCCCTTCTCGACGATCAGATAACCGTCCTCGTCCAGTTCCAGATGGCCGCGGAACAGCTCGGTCGACGGATGATGTCCGATGGCGACGAAGCCGCCATCGACCGCAAGGCTCGACGGCTCGCCGGTGACGCTGTCCTTCAGCGCGATGGCGACAAGGCCCTGATTGCCCTCACCGCCGACAAAGCGCTCGACCTGCTTGTTCCACAGCACCTTTACATTGGGATGCGCGAACAGCCGATCCTGCAGGATTTTCTCCGCCCGCAGCGAATCGCGGCGATGGATAAGCGTCACGTCCTGGCTATGGTTGGTCAGGTACAGCGCCTCCTCGACCGCGGTATTGCCGCCGCCGATCACCGCGACTTTCTTGCCGCGATAGAAGAAACCGTCGCAGGTCGCACAGGCCGACACGCCCTTGCCGCCCAGTTCCTGCTCGCCCTCGATGCCAAGCCACTTCGCCTGCGCGCCGGTCGCGATCACCAGCGTGTCACAGACATAGAGCGTGCCGCCATCGCCGCGCAGGCGGAACGGCCGCTCGCTCAGGTCGACATCGACGATCATGTCCCAGATCATGGTCGCACCGACATGCTCGGCCTGTGCCTGCATCTCTTCCATCAGCCAGGGACCCTGAATCACGTCGCGGAAGCCGGGGTAATTCTCGACATCGGTAGTGATGGTGAGCTGGCCGCCGGGCTGGAGCCCCTGCACCACGATCGGTGCGAGCCCGGCGCGCGCGCCATAGATCGCGGCGGACAGGCCGGCCGGGCCCGATCCCAGGATCAGCATGCGGGTCGAGTGGGTGGCGGTCATAAGCGCTGGCGCTCCAGGGTTCAGGGGTGAGAGTGTCGGGAAATCAGATAGGGGCGCAGGCCCCGGCTTGGCAACCGCCCGCGCTTTACCAGCTCTTAGCTTTCGGTCGTTACGCACCTCGAAAATCTATGGAGTGCTATAGGCGGGATTGGCTGGCCATGAATTTCGAACGACTGCGCAGCCTTCGAGGGCAGGAATGCGGCAAGGCGGCGCTGAAGCTGGTGCTCGGCAGCTGCCTGCTCGCCGCCGCCTTCGCCACCTCCTCGCCGGCATTCCAGGCCAATCCGCTGCTCGGCAAGACCGTCAACGAGATCCGGCAGCATCTGCCGGCGACGTTCGACCGGATCACCGATGCGATGGGCGGCAGGGGTTAACGTCCGCCAAATGCGAACGATTATCAAAAAAGCTGTTGACACTCTTGCGAGTGATTATCAATAGCTCCTCCCCGAACCGCGGAACAGCCGCCGAGAGGGGAAATAGTGTGTCATCGATCGACCGCCAGGCATGCGGCCTCAACACTCCAGCCTTTCTCGCGCTGGGCTGCATCGGATTCATCGCCTCGGCACCGGCGCTGGCGCAGGACAGCGGCCAGCCGGCGGGCGGCGAAAAGCGGCTCGGCGGGATGACGGTCACCGACACCGCGATCGACGAGGAGGGCTATAAGGCCGAGCGCGTCGAGAGCCCCAAGGCGGTTGCGCCGCTGCTCGATACACCGCGTTCGATCGTGGTGGTCGACAAGCAGGTCATCAAGGACACCGGCGCCGCGACGCTAGTCGATGCGCTGCGCACCGTCCCCGGCATCACCTTTGGCGCGGCCGAGGGCGGCAACCCGATCGGCGACCGGCCGTTCATCCGCGGCTTCGACAGCCAGGGCTCGACCTATCTCGACGGCGTCCGCGACATCGGCGCACAGACCCGCGAGATTTTCGCGGTCGAGCAGATCCAGGTAGTGCGCGGTTCGGATTCTACCCTGGGCGGCCGCGGCAGCGCCGGCGGTTCGCTGAACGTGATCTCCAAGCTGCCCGAGCGCGAAACCTTCTTCGCGGGAACCGGCAGCTACGGCACCGACGACTATAAGCGCATCACCGGCGACGTGAACTATCGCCTCAACGACAAGATCGCCTTCCGCGTGACCGGCATGTGGCACGACCAGGATGTCGCCGGGCGCGACGCGATCTACCAGAAGCGCTGGGGCATCGCACCGTCGGTGACGATCGGCATGGACGGGCCAACCAAGCTGACGCTCAGCTATTATCACCTCGACACCGACGAACTGCCCGACAGCGGCCTGCCCTTCCTCTATGCCTGCTCGGCGACGATCTGCAACGCACCTCTCGGCAGCACGATCACTACGCCCGCGCTGGGCGACGTCACCACTGCGGGCGGCGTCACCGGCCATGTCGGTCGCAGCAGCTTCTATGGCATCAGGGAGCGCGACTTCCGCGACAGCAAGACCGATCAGGCGACGATGCGGATCGAGCATGATTTCGGCAACGGCATCAAGATCCGCAACACATCGCGCTTCGGCCACAACTATCAGGCGTACAGCTTCACGCTGCCCGACGACAGCCTCGGCAACGTCTTCGGGACGACCGCGACCAACACCGGCGCGAACGTGACCAGCGGCGGCTATGTCTGGACGCGGTCGAACAACCGCTATGGCTATAGCGACAGCATCGTCAACCAGTCCGACATATACGGCACGCTCGACACCGGCTCGATCAAGCACAGCTTCGCGATCGGCACTGAGCTGTCGTGGGAGAAGGCGCGCCGCGGCACCTTCGTGACGCGCGGTTTCACCAACACCGCCGGCAATGAGATACTGTCGACCGGCTCGACGATCAGCCCGCGATGCAACGCCACAACGATCGCACGGGCCTATTGCGTATCGCTGTTCGACCCGCAAAATCGCGCCGCCTGGATCAACTATGCCAGCGACACCTCGAACGTCGTCGCGCCGATCGTCAAGAGCCTGCCGATCGCCGAAACCCAGACCGACGCCAGCACCAAGGCTATCTACGCATTCGACTCGATCACGCTCACCGAACAGCTGATCCTCAACCTCGGCGCGCGCTACGATCGCTTCGAGTCGAAGGTTAGGCCGGGCCAGCCGATCGCCGCCACCGACAGCTTCTCGCTGAAGCGCAAGGACGACATCTTCAACTATCAGGTCGGCCTGATCTTCAAGCCGACCGCCAACACCAGCCTCTACGCATCCTACGCGACTGCCGCGACGCCGCCGAACAGCCTGATCGGCGAAGGCCAGGAGCAGAACGGTCTCGGCACGGCCAACACCGCGCAGGCGCTTGCGATCCTGGACAGCCTGAAGGTCGAGAAAACCAAGTCTATGGAGATCGGCGCGAAGGCAGACCTGTTCGGCGGCGGCCTGTCCATCACTGGCGCGGTGTTCCAGACCAAGACCCGGAACGCCCGCGCGACCAGCGACGCCGGTACCGTTGTCTTCATCGGTGAACGCCGCATCCGGGGCGTCGAACTCGGCTTCAACGGCAATATCACCGACGACTGGAACGTCTTCGGCGGCTACACCTATCTTGACGCCAAGGTCATCGACGCCGGCTTCACCGCGCTGACCGTCGCCGCCAATGGCCCGGCGGCCGCGACGAGCGTGGCGGTGCCTTCAGCCATGACCGGCAAGCGCTTCCCGCAGACGGCGAAGCACAGCTTCACCCTGTGGACCAACTACAAGGTGACCGAGGCGCTATCGATCGGTGGTGGCGCCTTCTATTCGAGCCGTGTCTATGGCGGCTATGGCGACGACCGCCGCGCGAGCCAGACAAGCGCGGGCGTCGTGACGGTGACGCCGATAACGCGGACCATCGCCCGCGCAGTGCCGAGCTATTGGCGCTTCGACGCAAGGCTGGGCTACAAGCTGAACGACAATATCGACCTTGCGGTCAACATCCAGAACCTGACCGACAAGACCTATTTCAGCCAGGTCTACACCTCGCACTACGCCACCATCGCCGCCGGCCGCTCGGCCTTCGCGACGCTCAGCTTCAAATATTGAGGCGGTGAAGAAACTCCGCATCATCCTTTCACCGCCATTCCCGCGCAGGCGGGAATCCACTCGGCGGCCTGGCCCGCATTCGACAGGTCCGGACTGCGCTTGCCGGTGGTTTCCCGCCTCCGCGGGAATGACGTGTGGGGCAGGCTACTAGGCATGCGCTCGCAGCCGTGACCGAGGTCCTCACCATCGAAGCGATCCTCGCCATGTCGGCCGAGGAGGTCGCCCGCCGCCTCTCCGGTCCGCCCGAGCAGCGTGCCGCCTTCGTGGCGGTGGCGGCAGAGGGCGGCATCGCCGAGGCGCAGGCGGTCTATGGCCAGATGCTGCTCGACGGCACGGGCGTCGCCGTCGATCCGCGGACTGCGGTCCGATGGTTCGACAAGGCCGCGCGCCAGAGCCATGCCATGGCGATCAACATGATGGGCCGCTGCTACGATCTCGGCTGGGGCGTGCCGGTCGACAAGGCGCGCGCGGCGGAGTGGTTCAAGGCGGCCGCCGACCGCGGACTCGACTGGGGTCTTTATAATTACGCGACCGCACTGGCGCTGGGCGAAGGCCTGGCCGAAGACAAGTCCGCGGCGCTCGCGCTGTTCCGCCGCGCAGCAGCGATGGGCAACGCCAAGGCGATGAATTTCGTCGGCAGCTTCCACGAGGACGGCTGGGTGGTGGAGCGCGACCTCGCGGAAGCCGCCCGCTGGTACGAACGCGCGGCCGAGGGCGGCGATTTCCGCGGCCGCTTCAACCATGCCCGCATGCTGGCCGACGCGGGGCGGATCGACGAGGCGCGCGCATGGCTCGCGCGGGTACCCGAGACGGCGACGCCGGCGTTCATGGCCAAGCTGCGGGCATGGCTGGAGAGCCGACCGGCGCTGCGAAACTGACCACCGAACGCGCCGCCCGCATAGTGGCCGGTCGCGTCGGCATGCTCGAACCCACGGCAACGGGCCGTATCGCGGCAGTCGATATCTGCTGGCCGATCGTCACCTTAGCCTTACGGCAGCGTCACACCGGTAAGCTTGCCGAGTTCGCCGAGCAGCCGGTCCTGGAAAGCCACGTCCATGACCTCCCCGCTCGGCTGCTCCTGCCCAAGATTGCACCAGTAGCGGCCGCTGACCATCGCGGCCGGATCGTCGCTGGCCGCGAGCCAGCTCTGGGTCCGTTGCCCCGTCTCGATATCGACCGGTGCCGCAGCGCCGCCCATCCGGGTGCGGACCCAGCCGGGATCTACCGCGTTGCTCAGCACCTCCGGCCATCGCCGCGCGACCGCGAAGGCCAGCGCGGCGATCTGAAGTTTGCTCCCGGCATAGGCCATGGCCTGGTTCCACGGGCGGCGCGTCCAGTCGATATCGTCCAGCGCTCCCTCCCCACCGCGATGGAGACTGCTGCTGAGATAGACCAGCCGCCGCGGCCGCTCGATCAGCGCCGTCAGCATATAGGGCGCTAATATGTTCACCGCGACCAGCACGGCGTGCCCCTCCGCGGTCGAACCGCGGCCTTCGGTGCGGTAGACGCCGGCATTGTGGATCACCGCATCCATCCGCCCGATCGCATTGACCTGCTCCGCTACGGCGCGCGTTTCGGCGGCGCTGCTGAGATCGCCCACCACCAGCCCCGCCGCATAGCCCGCAAGCTCCGCCAGCGCCAAGGCACGCTCCGCCGAGCGTGCGTGGATGACGACCTCATGGCCACCCAGCATGAGCGTCCGCGTCGCCGCGAGACCGAGGCCATCGGTGGTGCCGGTTATGAAGATGCGGGCCATTGTCTCACTTTCCGCTGGGGTCGCCTTCGAAGCAGGGATTGAACTATGGCAGGGGTAATTTGCTCCGCCTGAACGATTGCCTATATATGCATTATAGTGCATATGCATAGTAATGCACTCAGACAGTTTTCAGACATTGGCCGATCCGACGCGCCGCCGCGTGATCGACGCGCTCAGTCGGGGCGAGCGGCAGGTCAACGATATCGTCGCCGAGATCGGCATCCACCAATCCGGCGTATCCCGGCATCTCCGCATCCTCAACGAAGCGGGATTCGTCACGATGCGCGCAGATGGGCCGCGGCGGCTCTACGCGCTGAAGCCAAACCCTTTCCGCGAGCTGGACGACTGGCTCGCCAAATATCGCGCGCTCTGGGAAGCAAGGCTCGACCGCTTCGGCGCCGCGCTCCAAGCTCGCCAGCAGGACAGCCAACCGCCAGGGAGCTCCAAGCATGACTGACCGGATCGCATCGAACATCGTCATCGAGCGGACCTACAAGGCCGATGTCGAGAAGCTGTGGGCGCTGTGGACGACGAAGCAGGGCTTCGAATCCTGGTGGGGGCCCGAACAGTTCCGCGCCGACGTCCACCGCATCGAAGCCCGGCCGGGGGGCGTACTGCATTATGATATGGTCGCCGACACCCCGGAGGCGATCACCGCCATGGAGAGCATGGACGCCCCTGCGTCGCAGTCCTGCCACGGTACGTTCAGCGAGTATAAGCCGAACGAGCGACTGGTCCTCACTCAGCTCATCGACTTCCTGCCCGGCGTGGCGCCTTATGACAGCAGGATCACCGTGGACTTCTTTCCCGCCGGTGACGGACGCGTGCGCATGGTCGTGACGCTGAGCCAGATGCACGATGCCGCGACGACCGCCATGCAGAGAGAGGGCTTCACCAGCCAGCTGTCGAAACTGGATCGGCGTTTTGGGTGGGAGGAGTTGTGATGGTTGCGGCGCATGAAGCCAGAGGGTGCAACGGCTGATCTGCGCACTCTTACGGCTGAGCTGCGAGCGATGGTCTTGAACGCTGCCCACTATGTCAGGCACGCGGCTCCATGGTCGTACAAAAAAATTGCGGTGATCGACCATCACAGTTGCATGGATCAGTATCTCTCTACTTGAATTGACATAAATGCTCCTCTTTTCAAGGAGCTAACTATGGCAATCAACCCCGGGACATCCGCTGTTCTGACAAGCCCATTCGTTTTTCCGCGCATGACCTGCGGACCGCTGGAGGCTCAGGTTTCGCGCTTTATGAGATTGGAAGAGATGATCCAGAGGCGTTCCACCATCACGATGATGTCTCCGATCCGCCTCGATCACTGGGATACGCCGAGACTGTTTCTGGATGCTGCATCGATCGCGGAAGTGGCCGAGGCGATAGGGATGTCGGATCGGCACGGCGCTTGCGAATCGTCGAACCTGGACCAGTTTTCGTGAACACCAATCGCGCCGCCGGGCACCTCCCGCCGCACAACCGCGCAGTGGCACCGGGCATCTAGGCCTTGTCGTTCCCAAGCAGCCGATCCACATGTTCGGCCAGCTCCACAGCCACAGTGATCCGTTCCGCGCCATCTGCCGCGCGCCTGATCGCACCGATGAAGCGGAGCGGGCACAATCTCTCGTAGCCGTTGCCGCATGGAGCGACTCGCGCGATCTTATGGAGGGGGACGAGGTCATGAATTACGGCTCGCGCCGGACTCTCACCGATCTGCACGACCCTTCAGGGGCAATGCGTCAACGATCTGCCGAGGAGACACATCATGCTGAACAAGCTCGCGATCACCGCCATGGCTGCGCTTTTGACCGGGAGCCCGGCGCTGGCCGGGCCTGATTGGACGAAGGTAGACCAAGCGATCGGGCGGCCCGGAACCCAGCAGACGGGTGATGTCCACCGTTACGGCTTTCCTCGCTCTGACTTGACGGTCACCCTGGATGGCGTGGCGATAAAGCCGGCGCTGGCGCTCGGTTCCTGGGCGGCCTTCCAGCCGATGGGCGATGACGTGATGGTCATGGGTGATCTCGTCCTCACCGATGATGAGGTCAACCCCGTGATGAGCCGGCTGCTGGCCGGCCGCTTCACCATCACCGCGCTCCATAACCACCTGCTGCGTTCGTCGCCCACCACCATGTACATGCATATCAGCGGGCATGGAGATGCCGTTACACTGGCTCGTTCGCTGCACGATGCTCTGGCGGCGAGCCGCACGCCGCTGGCACCGCCGGCAGCTACGTCGCAACAACCACCCGCGCCCTTGGACATGGACACAGCCGCGATCGACCGGCTCATGGGGGCCAAGGGGAAGGCAAATGGCGGTGTTTATCAGTTCGCCTTTCCTCGTGCTGAGAAGCTGATGGCGGACGGGATGCCCGCTCCGGCTTCGATGGGCACGGCAACCGCGATCAACTTCCAGCCGACCGGCGCAGGCAAGGCGGCCATCACCGGGGATTTCGTCATGACCGCCAGCGAGGTGGATTCCGTACTGCGCGCTCTCCGAAGCGGCGGCATAGAGGTGACGGCGCTGCACAACCACATGCTCGGTGACGAGCCGCGCCTGTTCTTCATGCATTTCTGGGCGAATGAAAACGCTGAGAAGCTTGCTCGCGGGCTGCGCACAGCGCTCGACAGCATGAATCTGCAGAAACCCTGACAGGCCCGTCCACCTCCAGATGGATTGCCATGTTCTTGTTCCAGTGTTCGGCTATCCCGTCAGTCCGAATAAATGCTTCTGACGAGTCACTTCCCTTGCAAGCGGCTCAAAAAGGCGGCGCTCACCATTAGCAAGGATCGTCGAGAATAGGCCCACCTCGGCGTGGCGATGATTATCCCAGCCTGGATAGGCTGTTATGGGGTAAAGGCAGATGCCGCCGAGCGGCACTCCGCGGGCAATCGCCTCCCGCACTTCGTCGCAAACATAATGCAACCACGCTGCTCGACCGGAGCCTTCACAGCCGGTCTCTGAGATGAAGATCGGCTTCTGATAGCGTTGGTGTACCTCGACAAGCATCTCGGCCATCGCGCGATATTCATGATGCCCCATGGGAATGGTGGGGCCCTCGAAGTACCATTCGTTGTGCGGATAGAAATTCAGACCGATCACATCCACGGTGTCGGGCGAGCCACCCAACTCCGGCGAAGTTTTCCCCAGCAGCATGTCATAGACTTCGAACTGGCCGCTTCTGAATCCTTCTGCCCGCTCTATCTCAGCCCGATCGCGGTCGCGAGGGGCGACGTGAATCAGCGGTTCGGCCCAAACAAATCGACACTCCGGCTCCGCCGCGCGCATCGCTCGTACTCCAGCCACGGCGGCTTTTACGAGATGCCGCTTGAACCAACCAAGTTCCCTGGGGCCTGAGAACGGGAAATATCCGACCTCGACCGCCCACGCCATGAAGGATATTTCGTTGAGCGGGCACACAATCGGCGCCTTGCCAGTAACCGTGCGGTGAAGCTGCACCGCCTCAGCGGCAAAAGCGCTGTACCGTTCTATGAACTCGTCCGAGCTCTGATCGAGCCAATCGGGTGAGCCATAGTGAAAAATGTCCCAGATGATCTGAGCGCCAGCCTCTTCGGCGGCTTCCAACATCGGCAACCAGGTTGTCCAGCGATACCTGCCTGGAGTTCGTTCTATGCGGTGCCAGCGCAGGCCGTCCCTTATCGACCGCAGTCCATGTTCGGTGCAGCGGCGATAGTCAGCTAAAGCATGAAGATCATGCGCGGTGGACCCGATAAGATCGAGGCGCAGCCCGTCTTTTCGAACTTGGCTTGAGCACTCGAAGCCAGCCATGAAAAAGCTGTCGAAAGCGGACGGGCTACCGGCATTTCGCTCAGGATAAGGCATTTCATCAGCCTTACCGCACCGCCTGGCCGAGGCGTTTAGCGTAAGATAATTCTACCGTAGCTTCTCGACGAAGTGTTCCCTTTTCAGATCGAACGCCCGCGCGCCGTGGCGTGTGGGCTATCCCTGGTAGAGCCAAGGCGCACGACACCGAAAGCCGCCGCTGTTAAGAATGTTCAGAGCGGCCGTCCCGCGGATCGCGGGCGGTCAGCAGATCCATCTGGTCGGTGGCCTCCGCCTCACGGGCCCGACTTCGCAAACAGCCGCGCGAACCGCGCCCGCGCCGCCCTGTCGGCCTTGACCCGGCTCTCGTCCTCCGCCGCCACCCGTACCGCAGCAGTCGTCTCGCGCAGCCGTTCCGACAGGAACACCGACAGCGCGCGGTAGAAGCGCGCCGCGAACACCGGCTCCTCCTCGAAGCGCTGGAGGATCAGCTTGCGGGGGATCGCCAGGACCTCGGAAGGCTCGTCTGCCATTACAGAGACCAGCGGCGCGTGGCGTTCGACGAAGGACATTTCGCCGACCACGTCGCCGCGCAGCAGCTGAGCGATGCGGATGCCATCGTCATGGACCACGCCGAGCAGGCCGCTCGTCACGAAGAACAGGTCGGCGATGGGCTTACCGGCGACGACCAGCTTCTCGCCGGCCTTGAGGGCGCGCAGCTTGCCCATCGAGAGCAGCCACAGCATGTCGGCATCGCTGAGGCCGGCGGCGATATAGCGGGCGTTCTGCATCAGCGTTTCAGCACCGAATGGCGCAGATAGGCGCCGTACGCGCTCTTGCCGAGCGCGTCGGCGAGCCGCTCCACCTGGGCGGCATCGATGAAACCCTGATCATAGGCGACCTCCTCCGGACACGCTATCTTGAAGCCCTGGCGTTTCTCAAGGGTGCGGACGAACTCGGCGGCCTCGATCAGGCTGTCGGGCGTGCCGGTGTCGAGCCAGGCATAGCCGCGGCCCATCAGTTCGACCGAGAGCTTGCCGGCGGCGAGATAGGCCTTGTTGACGTCGGTGATCTCGAGCTCGCCGCGGGGCGACGGCTTGAGATCGCGCGCGATGGCGACGACGTCGGCGTCGTAGAAATAGAGGCCAGTCACCGCCCAGCTGGATTGCGGCGCCGCGGGCTTCTCCTCGATCGAAACCGCGCGCATCGCATCGTCGAACGCGACCACGCCGTAACGCTCGGGATCGGTGACATGATAGGCGAACACCGTCGCGCCTTCGGTGCGCGCGACCGCGCTCTTGAACAGCTCGGTCGAGCCATGACCGTAGAAGATATTGTCGCCGAGGATCAGCGCGGACGGCGCCTGTCCCACGAAATCCGCGCCGATCAGATAGGCCTGGGCGAGGCCGTCGGGGCTCGGCTGGACGGCATAGCTGATCTCCATGCCCCACTGGCTGCCGTCGCCGAGCAGCGCCTCGAAATGGGGGGTGTCGCGCGGCGTGGAGATAACCAGCACCTCGCGGATCCCGGCGAGCATCAGGGTCGACAGCGGATAATAGATCATCGGCTTGTCATAGACCGGCATCAGCTGCTTCGACGTGACCGCCGTCATGGGATGCAGGCGCGTGCCGGAGCCGCCCGCCAAGATGATGCCCTTCACCGAATCACGCCCCCGCCGGCCTTACCAGCTCTTCGATAATGTCCCGGACGGCGGCGCGCCAGTCGCGGGGGTGGATGCCATAATCGGCGGCGATCTTCGCGGTCGACAGGCGCGAGTTGGCCGGGCGGCGCGCTGGCGTGGGGTAGTCGGCGGTAGTGATCGCCTCGACCTCCGCTGAAGGACCGCCCGCCGCTGCGCTCAGCGCGAAGATCTCGCGGGCAAGGGCGCACCAGCTCGCCTCGCCGGCATTGACGAAATGGTAGATACCGGTGGGTGCCTGCGCGTCGTCGACCAGCCGCAGCACGATGGTGCGGATGGCGGACGCGATGTCCTGCGCCGATGTCGGGCAGCCATGCTGGTCATCGACGACGCGCAGCTTCGGGTTGGCCGCGGCGGCGCGCAGCATCGTCTTGAGAAAATTGCCGCGATGGGCGGACAGCACCCAGGCGGTGCGCAGGATCACCGAGCGCGACTGCCCCGCAAGCACCGCGCGCTCGCCCTCGCGCTTCGACGCGCCATAGACGCCGAGCGGAGCGACCGGGTCCTCCTCGGCGTAGAAGCCGTCCTTGCTGCCGTCGAAGACATAGTCGGTTGAGACATGGACCAGCGGAATGCCACTGTCAGCCAGCCAGCCGGGCGCCTCGCCATTGACCAGCATCGCCTCGTCGCGGTCCTGCTCGGCCTTGTCGACCGCGGTGTAGGCGGCGCAGTTGACGATCGCGTCGAAGCGACTGCCGCGCAGGTAGAGCGCGAGGCTAGCCTGCGAGCCGATGTCGAGTTCGGCGCGGGTGGGATAATATATGGACATATCCGCGGGCCAGTCCTGCCGCGCCAGTTCGAGGCCGAGCTGTCCCTGCCCGCCGGTAACAAGGATGTTACGCATGTCAGGCTTTGGCCAGGCCGAGCCGGCCGGTATCGTAGCGTGCGGCGAGGATGTCGCCCCACCAGCCGCGATTGTCGAGATACCAGCGCACGGTGTGCTCGATGCCCTGCTCGAAGCTCACCTGCGGCTCCCATCCGAGCACATCGCGGATCTTGGCGGCGTCGATCGCATAGCGGTGGTCATGGCCGGGGCGATCGGCGACGAAGGTCACCTGTTCGGCGTAGCGCCCTCCGTCGGCTCGCGGGCTGAGCCGGTCGAGCGTCGTGCAGATCGCCTTCACCACGTCGATGTTGCGGCGTTCCGAATTGCCGCCGACATTATAGGTTTCGCCGGGCACGCCGCGCTCGAACACGGTGCGCAGCGCGCGGGCATGATCCTCGACGAACAGCCAGTCTCGGACGTTGGAGCCGTCGCCATAGACCGGCAGCGGCTCACCGCCGAGCGCGCGGATGATGATCAGCGGGATCAGTTTCTCGGGGAAATGATAGGGCCCGTAATTGTTCGAGCAGTTGGTGACGAGCACCGGCAGGCCATAGGTGTGACCCCAGGCGCGAACCAGGTGGTCGGATCCCGCCTTCGACGCCGAATAGGGCGAGCGCGGATCATAGGCGCTGCTCTCGGTGAACAGCCCTTCGGAGCCAAGCGAGCCGAACACCTCGTCGGTCGAGATATGGTGGAAGCGGAACGCCGCCTGCCGCGCGGCGTCGAGCCCCTGCCAGTAGCCGAGCGCCTGCTGCAGCATCGTGAAGGTGCCAACCATGTTGGTCTGAATGAACGCTCCTGGACCGTCGATCGAGCGGTCGACATGGCTCTCCGCGGCGAGATGCGCGATCACGTCGGGCTGGAACTCGGCCAGCAGGCGGCCGACCAGCGTGGCGTCGCAGATGTCGCCCTGCACGAAGCGGTAGCGCGGGCTGTCGGCGACCGGCGCGAGCGAGCTCAGCACCCCCGCATAGGTCAGCTTGTCGAGATTCAGCACCTCATGCCCGGTTTCGCCGATCAGGTGGCGGATCAGCGCCGATCCGATGAAGCCGGCGCCGCCGGTGACCAGGATACGCATCGTCTCTCCGTTCACAGCGGCTCTATTGGAAGCAGCGGCTCGCCGTCATAGACGAAGGGACTAATCCAGCCGGCGAGCGCGGGCAACGCCATGTCCTTGGCCGACAGCACCGGGCCTTCCGGCGGCAACGGCCAGTCGATAGCGATGGTCGGGCAATCCCAGCTGATCCCGCCGTCGCACTCCGGGGCATAGACGTCCGACACCTTGTACATCACTTCGGTATCGGGCTCGAGCGTGACGAAGGCGTGGCCGAAGCCGACCGGGATATAGAGCTGGTCGCCATTGTCGGCCGACAGCTCGGCCGCGACATGGCGGCCATAGCTAGGGGAGCCTGCGCGCAGGTCGACCGCATAGTCGACGATCCGGCCGCGCGTGCAGCGGACCAGCTTGGCCTGAGCATGCGGCGGGGTCTGGAAATGGATGCCGCGGATCGTGCCGGCCAGCTTGGAATAGCTGTGATTGTCCTGGACGAACGCCTCCGCCACGCCCTCGGCGGTCCAGCGCGGGCGATGATAGGATTCGACGAACCATCCGCGATCGTCGCCGAAGCGGCGGGTGTGGATCAGCTTTACCGGCAACATCGTCTCCCCGTCTGGCTGCGACCGCGGATCGCAGGGCCGGGCCGTTCTGTCCAGTGGGCGACATGATCGCAGGCGGGAGATATCGATGTTGCAGCGCGTTAAAGGCTTCTTTACGACGCGGCGGGCCTCCCCTCGAGATGGTTGAGAAACATGATCTTCGTTCACCTCAAGGGCTGCGCACCCAGCGCAACACTCTCGAACAGGCCCTCGCAACAAGATGCGGCCTGACGTGATGGCTGCTTTGCGTCGCCTGATACGCGCCTTGACGAAGCTGGGCACCAGCAACCAGCCGGTGGCGCCGTCGGATGTGCAGCGCGGCAATATGGCGCGCGACCAGCGCGACTGGCAAGCCGCGGCCGAAGCCTATCGCGCTGCGGTGGCCGACGATCCGGACCTGGTCGCGATCTGGGTCCAGCTAGGCCACGCACTCAAGGAACAGGGCGCGCTGGTGTCCGCGATCGAGGCTTATGGGCAGGCGGCCGCGCGTCAGCCGGATCTCGCCGAAGCCTATATCTTCCTGGCTCACCTTTATAAGCAGCTGGGCAGGCACAAAATTGCGCTCGGCCATTTCCTCAGCGCGCTGCACGCTGGCGAAAAAGCCCCGCACGAAGCCGACGAGCTGCTCCACCTGCTGGCCCATCAGGGCGAGGTGGACCGCGCCGGACTGGTAGAGCTGCTGCGCGAGCGGCTGGAACGGCTGCCGCCGAGCGCCGCCGAAGCACCACTGCTGTCACAGCTCCGCGTCATCGTCACCGAGCACATGCCCGAACCGGTATCCGGTGAAGCCGCCGACGATGCCCCGCCGGCTCTGGTGTTCGATATCTCGGACCTGATCGCCTATTATGGCAATGCCAGGCTTCCGACCGGCATCCAGCGCGTTCAGATCGAAACAATTGAGGGAGCGCTGGCCCGTGCATGGGATCGCGAGATACGGCTGTGCTGTTTCATCGACGGGCGGGACGAGTGGCTGGAACTGCCGCTTGAACGGATGCAGAGCATCGCGCGGCTGAGCACGTCGGGCGGCGATCGCTTCGATCGTGAATGGACTGAGGCGGTGGCGAATCTCCGCCTGTTCCTGTCGCTGACTCATCCGTTTGAGTTTCCGCGCGGGGCCTCGCTGGTCAATCTGGGCACCAGCTGGTGGCTGCAGAACTATTTCTTGTTCGTTCGCCATGCCAAGAACACCCACGGCATCCGCTACATACCGTTCGTGCATGACATGATCCCGATCGTGGCACCGGAACATTGCGTGCGCGAACTGACCCAGGATTTCATCAGCTGGGCGATCGGGGTGTTCGACCATGCCGATCACTTCCTCGTCAACTCGGAGGCGACCCGTAAGGATCTGCTGCGCGTGGCGGCGACGCTGGGCTACAAGGTGGAGCCATCCGACGTCGCGGTGATCCCGCTCGACACTGACTTCCGCAAGGCTACAGCGTCCGAGCTGCCGGCGCGCGCGCTCGACCGTTGGCAGCTCGAGCCGGACGGTTTCGTGCTGTTCGTCTCAACGATCGAATCCCGCAAAGGTCATATGGTCGCTTTCGACGCCTGGGCCGACCTAATCGCGCGGCATGGCCCGGATGCGGTTCCGCAGCTCGTGTGCGTGGGCAACCGCGGCTGGCTGAACGATCGCATCTACGAGCGGCTGGCGCGCGATCCGGCGCTGTCTGCCAAAGTCTCGATGCTCTCCCGGCTGACCGACGAAGAACTATCACTGTTGTACCGGACCTGCCGTTTCACCGTCTATCCCAGCCTCTATGAAGGCTGGGGCCTCCCCGTTACGGAGTCGCTGGGCCATGGCAAGGTGCCGCTGATCTCCGATGCCGCCTCGCTCCCCGAGGCCGGCGGCAGTTTCGCAGTCTATGCCGCGGCAGGCTCGGTGCCGGCGCTGGTCGAAGCGGCGGAGCGGCTGATTTTCGATGCGGGCCATCGCGGCGCGCTGGAGGCGAAGATCGCCGCCGGCTTCCGCCCCCGCGCCTGGAGCGAGCTGGCGCACCAGATCACCGACGAACTCGATCGCTTCGCGCAGCGCGATACCGCGCGGCGCGGCGTCGTCATTCCGCCGCCGCCGACGGTCTGCGTCGGCGCCTGGCATCCGATCGCGCGCAACGAGTCCACGCGCATCTGGCGCGGCATCCACACCGGCGAGAGCTTCCGGTCGAACCTCGGATGGCATTGGCCGGAGGACCGGGGCTGCCGCGTGCGGGCGGAAGGCGGCGAGCTGCTGCTTCGGTTCAAGGGCCCCCATCTAAGACTGCGCATCCTGTTCCGACTGCGCGGCGACGAGGCAGGCCTGGCGCGATGGAGCATGCGTGTCGGCGACGTGACCCAGAGCGGCGAAATCCGGGCGCGCGAGGAGAAGTGGGTCTCGTTCGAGATCGCCGCCGCGAAGCGAACCCATGACGTGAAGGTCCGGATCGACGCGATCCCGGCTATGGATGGCGTCGTCATCACCTATTTCCTCGGCGGCTTCTTCCTGCATGCCGCCGAGGATCTGCTGACACGGAACGACTTCATCGAAGCGCTGGCGCTGGGGCGGCTCGACACGATCGACGCGTATCGGGAAAGATGACGGAGCTTCCGATCCGCGATACAAGCCGCGCCATGACGACCATGGCCGCACCGGGAGAAGCCACTCCATCGCCGTTGCTGCCGACCGGCGCCGAGATCATTCTCGACCTGTCGCGGTTGCTGTCGCGGACCCTCCACGCGATGCCGACCGGTATCGATCGCGTCGAGCTGGTCTATGCGCGCACTCTGCTGTCGCTGATTCCCGCCCAGTTGCACTTCGCGGCCATCAACCCGTTCGGCTTATACGGACGGCTGCCGCACGCGGCGGTGATCCGCTTCCTCGACGACACCGAGGCGCGCTGGGCCAGTCAGGAAAAGCCCGGCCGCGGCGCGCTTTTCCGCAGTGCCGCGCGCAACCTGGCGCGGCTTCGTCCGCGGCGGGTTGCGCCGGCCGGCGCCGGCGCGCGCCGCTATTATATCCAGGCCTCGCCGCACCATCTCGACAGCCCCGACCGGATTCGCGCGAAGCTGCGCGCCGAAGACGCGCGACTGATCTGCCTGGTGCATGACTTGATCCCTATCGAGTTTCCCGAATATGCCCGGCCCGATGGCGCCGCCACCCACGAGCGGCGGATCAGGGCGATGGCCGAACTCGCCGCCGGCCTGATCGCCAACAGCCAGGCGACGGCGCATTCGATGCAGCGCTTCCTGAATCGCAGCGGCACCGCTCCCGCCATCAGCATCGCCCATCTGGGCAGCGACCCGCTGCCCGCCGCAGACGATAGCCCGCCGCCCATCCTCCAGCCTTATTTCGTGGTGCTGAGCACGATCGAGCCGCGCAAGAACCACCTGCTGCTGCTCAACATCTGGCGGCGGATGGTCGAAACGCTCGGCCCCGAGCGGACGCCGCATCTGGCGATCGTCGGGCGACGTGGATGGGAGAATGAGAATGTGGTCGACATGCTCGACCGCTGCACCGCGATCCAGGGCCACATCCACGAATATTCCGGCCTTTCCGACCGCTCGGTGAGCACGCTCTTGCGGCACGCCCGCGCGCTGCTATGCCCTTCCTTCGCGGAGGGATTCGGAATGCCGGTGACTGAGGCACTGCTCTGCGGAACGCCGGTGATCTGCAGTGATCTGCCGGCGTTGCGCGAAGCCGGCGGCGTGGTTCCCGACTTCCTAGACCCCCTCGACGGGCCGGAGTGGATCAGGACGATCATGAACTATAGCGCGGATCGAGGCGACGCACGCACCGCCCAGCTGACGCGGCTCCACGGCTGGAGCCCGCCGAGCTGGCGCGCACATATCGAGGTGCTGCTCGGGCTGGTGGGTGAGATCGACGCGCGCGCAGAGGTGCGGGCATGACGGCCGCCCGGTCGAGCTTCTACGACGAGCTGACCCTGCAGCTCAACGTGATCGGGGCGCTGGTGCTGCGCGAGTTGCATACCCGTTTCGGTCGCAACAATATCGGCTATCTCTGGCTGATCGGCGAGCCGCTGATGCTGGCGACGGTGATCGGCGCACTGCACGCCTTCCAGCCCGGACACCTCGGCACGAACATGCCGCCGGTCGCGATGTCGCTGATCGGCTACTGCGTCTTCATCATCTTCCGCGGTATCTTCAACCGCGCGGAGAGCATCCTCGAGAGCAGCTTGCCGCTGATGTATCACCGGATGATTTCGGTGCTGAATCTCTCGATCGCACGCGTGGTGATCGAGGCGGCGGGCTGCTTCTGCACGCTGGTTATCCTGATCGGGCTCGCGATTCCACTCGGCTATGCCGATCCGCCCGCGCGGCCGCTCTACCTGCTGGCCGGGATCGGCTGGATGATCTGGCTGTCCTTCGCGCTGGGCCTGAACGTCACCGCGATCACCTTCGACAAGCCGACGCTGCAGCGCCTGGTCCACCCGATCTCCTATTTCATGATGCCGCTGTCGGGAGCGTTCGTCGCGACCGAATGGCTACCTTATAATCTGCAGCAGATCATGGACTGGAACCCGATGGCCGACCTGTTCGAATATGCCCGCTACGGCATGTTCGAAGGCGCATCGGACAAGCATCTGTTCGCCGGCTATATCACGGCCTGCTGCACCGCTTTGACCTATAGCGGCCTGATCGGCATAAGGCGGGTTCGCAGCCGCGTTCACCTACAGTAATAGACCCCAGCCCGACTTTATTTGGACGATCGATGCACGGAATCATCAAGCCGCAATCTTCCCACGACAGCGTCGGCCAGCCGGATCGGCTCGCTGCCGCGTCGGACTGGGCGCGCCGCAACAAATGGTTTCTCATCATCGTGATGCTGCCGACGCTGCTGGTAGCTATCTATTATTATTTGATAGCCGCCGATCAGTATCAGTCCGAAGCGCATTTCGTGGTCAAGACCTCGGACAGCTCGCCCCTCCCGTCGAGCGGCCTCGGGCAGTTCCTCGGGCTTTCGGCGGGGCTCTCGCAGGCGAGGGCCGATGCGATCAGCGTCAACGATTATCTGGATTCGCAACAGGCGGCACTGCGGCTCAACGCGGCCGTCGGACTGGTCGACCGCTTCCGCAGGCCGGAAGCCGATATCGCTACCCGGCTGTGGTTCTCCGATCCGACGCCAGAGATGCTGCTGCGCTATTACCGCAAGCAGGTGAACGTGAAGTTCAACCAGGAAACCGGGATCACCACGCTGCAGGTGCGCTCCTTCCGTCCCACCGATTCCTACGCGATCATCGATCAGCTGCTGCAGATGGGCGAGCAGCGGGTCAACCTGATCAACCGCCGCAGCCAGAATGACTCGCTGTCCACCGCCCGGCGCCAGCTTGCCGAGGCCGAGGATGCGCTCGCGGCGGTACAATCCCACCTCACCGTCTTCCGCCAGCAGCGCGGCGACCTCGATCCGGAAGGTTCGGGCAAGGCGCAGCTCACCCTCGTCACCACGCTGCAGGGCCAGCTGACCACATCGCGGGCGCAGCTCAATGCGATGCGCGGCATCATCTCGCCCAACAGCCCACAATATGTCGCCACCGCCGCGCGCGTCCGTGCACTCGAGGCGCAGGTGGCGGGCCAGACCGGCAAGCTCACCGGCGGCGGCGGCGCGATCGCAGCGCGGCTGGGCAACTACCAGGATCTCCAGGTCCGCCAGGACTTCGCGATGAAACGCTACGAGGTTGCCGCCGCGAACCTGGAGAAGGCGCGCGACGCGGCGATGAAGCAGCAGCTCTACATCGTCCGGGTCGTCGATCCCAACATGCCGGTAAAATCGGAATTCCCGGAGCGCGGCAAGATCGTGCTCACCGTCTTCCTGTCGCTGATGATCGCCTATGGCATCGGCTGGCTGCTGGTGGCGGGCGTCCGCGAGCATTCGCTGTAGGGCGGCCAGACCTTGGTCGAGCTAACGATCCTCCAGACGTCGGACGCGTTCAAATATAGCCGGATGCTGCGCGCGACATCGCGCACCGCGATCGAATATTGCCGCCGCCATGGCTTCGCCTATGAAAGCTTCATCGGCATCAAGCGCGGTTTCCACGGCGCCCAGGCAGCGTTCAACCGCATCTTCCTGCTCGAAGAGCTGGCTCACCGGGGATATCAAGGCTGGGCGCTGTACATGGATGCAGACGCCTATATCTACGATCTCGATTTCGATCTGCGCGCCTACCTTGCCGACAAGCAAGACCGCTCCGCCATCATGGCCACCATCCCCGGCGAAACCATTCCCTGGCACATCAATTCAGGGGTCCTGTTCTTCAACCTTGGCCATCCACAATCGCTCGCGCTGATCGCCGAGTGGAAGCGACGTTTCATGGCCTTGCCTGAAGAAAGGCTCCGCAATCTGCTGTCGGTGTGGGATCATGAGAATGATCAAACCATGCTGTACGAGGCGCTGGACCAGTATCCAACGCTGCGCGAGCCCGTCGCCTTCGTTGACGCGCTGCTGTTCAACCACAATCTGGGGCAGTTCATTCGGCAATTTCTGAACTCGTTAGACGGAAATATCGATAGTCGCACTGCGACGATCGAGGGCGCCGTTGCCGAGGTTCTGCAAGGTATCTCGAGCGCCGAGGAAGACGTGGAAGAACGGCTTGTCGGCGACTTCTACAGGATCGTATTCGGCAGGGACCCCGACCCGGCAAGCAAAGGTTATGTGGACCTAATCCGAACCGAAGGCTTGATCCGGGCCACACCCGTGATCATCAGTTCGCTGCTTAACAGTGAGGAATATCGTCGCAAGATCGGCGGCTGATCATCGGCGCGCGGCCTTACCTTCGCAGATCAACCAATGCATCTGACTCCCACGGCGCTCCCAGACAGAACGCCACCGATCCCAATCGTTCAGTTCGGCCAGGAACGGAAATACGTTGGGATTACGGCCGCACGCAAGCGCCTCGCTAATATCGTGTGTCTCGGAAAGTGCGTTGCGGATCGTTGGAGTAATCTCGGCGTCCCAGAGATCGTGGCATTCAATGATGATGTCCGATGACGCCAAGGAAGAGTTAGTCAGCGAATTCGAGAAGAGCGTCTTCTCGTAGCCTTCGCAATCCACGACGATCAGTGATCGGGGATATCGCTCCACAACGCTGCGCAGTGTGTCGGGATCGCAAAATTCTCCAGCGATGATCTGCTGCGCGCAACCATTCTCATTGGCAAATGCACGAAGGATATCGAGCGCTCCCTTGTCGACATCGTACGCCAGCACCGGTGTACCAGGAAACATGAGAGCTGCTCCCACGCTATAATAACCCTCGGCACAGCCTACGTCGACAACGGCATCATAGCGCCGATCACGAAAGCGCTCGAACCATGGGTGGAGCTCTGCCTCATATGTTCCGAGCAACTTTGGTGCGATATCGCCGTCACCCCGCGTCGAAAGATCAACCATCCGCATTCCCGCGAACGGACCGGATTGTACGACCAGCCCGGTACTCCGAATAACGAGATCATTGATGTTTTTCCGTTCTTCGACTGCACGTGAGGACCTGCCCTGCCAAAACTCGGCGCTGGAAAGGAGGATGTCGCGCAAGCCCCCGCTGTCGATCTCGCCGGTTTTTATCAGCCGAACATAGTCTGCCAATCCATGCTCATCGGGGTCCCGGCCTAAGATCCAACGATATGCGGCTCTGACATCACTCTCAATCATATCCATTGGAAAGCCCTAACAACAAAGTGTTGATCTGCATCGCCGTAGACCGAACGCCTTAGCTAACGCGCTGAACCGCGAAGGTATGGCTCAGCCCTATGTCGCCGGCCGCGCCGTCTTCGCGTACCTCAAGAGGACGGCAACCCATCTGCTCTATGATCTCGAAAATTAGCTTCTGCGGAATGGCGTTCATCTCCATCGAAGGTTGCTCCATAGCTAGATAGCGATCTGTAGAGAACGATTGCCCGCTGAGAAAAGTCGGAATCTGTACCACTGCAACGCCGCCTGGCGCCAATGCTTGCAATAGGCTGCGGTAAAGGGCGGCCATCACCGGCGGCGGATTATGCTGCAAGACGATCCTGCTAATGATGAAATCGAAGTCCCGATGGGAGCCGAGCTCATTGACGGAGTTGATCACCTCAAATTCGACGTTTGAGATAGACTGCTCGCCTGCCCGTTCCGCGGCCAGCCTGAGATGTGGAGGCGAAATATCGATTCCCAGCACATGTTGAGCATGAGGAGCGAGCGCAAGTGTCAAACGGCCCACGCCACAGCCGAAGTCCAGCGCCCTTTTGAAGGATACGGGCAGTCCCGCCCTGCGAAGAAAATTCAGATGAACCTTGATGTCTCCGTGCCCGCTCGCATAGAAACGATCGATGTTAGCCGAGAGGTTTTCCTGCCGATAGTCATCGCTTACCAAAACCGACCAGTGCGGCTCTGTCTCGCCGAAGGATCGCCAAGCCTTGGCGATACGGTCGAACATCTCCTGCAGCTGCTCTTTATTACACTGAATGTCTACATTGATGTGATCAACTTCGAAAAGGCGTCCGACTGCTAGCGGACGTCCAGCGCTTCTCTCATATTTTGTCACGAACTCGGGACTGCCCATGAATGCTGCCCGCAGATGCCCAATATCGTTCGCCAGCATAGCTTGCTCGATCACGAACTCACTTTCAGGCTCTCGACCCAAAATGAGACGATAGGCGGAGACAACATCTTCGCGAGTGACGGCCATAAGATTTCCCTGTCTAGATAGAGTTAGACGCCATCGAAACTGTGAGGCCGCCCGCTCATCGCTCCTTGAATGGAGCGAGCTTCGCTCGTCACATAATGCTCCTCGGCATAGCCAGCGCGTAGCCAGTGACGATTCCGTGCAACAAGCCGATAGCCGCCCGCCGCCCGCATCAGTTCGGCGACGGATGGCTGGTCGGTCAGCCCCGCCTCCTGGTTGATGCTCAGGATATGCTGCACGCCGATCCGCCGCGCATCTGCGAGATAGCCCAGCGCCGCGCCGCGCTCGATCTCCGGCAGCGAGTCCGCGTTGAAGAGGATGTCGATCGAGCCCGGCTCGGCGGTGGCAAAGGCGCTGCCGGGGAGGATTGCCACTGGCTTAGGCGGCTCGCCCGCCAGCGAGACGTCATGCCCTGCCCCCGCCAGCACATAGGCCTGGACGGCGTTCATCGTCGGCAGATCGAACAGGTGCCAGCTCTTCTGCCCCAGTTTCAGCGCGTAATAAGCGGTGAGCGCTGCCCCCGGGCCGATCTCGGCGATACGCGCCTCCACGCCGAACCCCAGCGCGTCCGCGAGCTGGCGCAGCCGCCAGGCGGCGTGGATCGAATCGAGCATCCGCATGTGCAGCACCACGCCATTGTCGACCGCAATGCCGAGGTGGCCGCCGATATGCGGCGGCGGCGAGAGATCGACGCCGAGCGCGGCCTGGATGTCGCGGAAGAGCTCGGCCGGCTCGATCATCGCATTGACGGCCCATCGGCCATTTTCGGGATTTTCCAGCGGCAGAACGCCCGTCGCCTCGGCCAGCGACACCAGCTTGTCATAGGTCCACAGCGCGAGACGATCCGCGAATTGCTGGCTGCGCGCCCGTTCGTGCTGGCGCGTGCCGCCCAGAAAGCCTTGTGCCACAGGCGACCGGCCAATGCCCGCGAGCTCCTGCGCAAGCACGGCAACATCGCCTCGGCTCAGGGTCGCCGCGAAATGCTGCTGGAACGCCGGCACTGCTCCGGCGCCGCTCGTCGCCACAGCCTTGCGCCAAGCGGCGATGATCGGTGGCAACAGGTCCGGCCGGGGCGCGGGCACCGGTGCTTCGACCAATATGGGCTGCACCCCGACCGGATGCGCGAGCCGGGCGTACCAGCGATCGTCGCCGGCGCGGGCCTCCGCAGGAGCTGCGAGGCCGCTAGCGCGCGACACGCCCTCGACCGCCGCGGCAAGCGCCCGGAGCCGGGCTTCGAACGTGGGCGAGAGCGTGCGGAGATGCTGGCGAATGAAGCTGGCGTGCGGGCCATTGAGGAAAGCCATCTGCTCGACCAGCACGGCATCCGCGATGGCGCGATCGTGCCGCAGGATTCCCTGCAGGATGTCCTGGTCGTTGCCTGCGCCGAACCATTCGCTGCCGGCGCGCAGGTCTTCGTCACTGTGCGCCGCGAAGCCGGCGGCCCATTGCTCGATCAGCGCGCGGCCGAGCGGGTGACCGAGGTTGACCAGCGCGACGCCGGCATTGACGTCCCAATGCTCGCCGGTGACGCCCGAGGTCGCGAAGATCGCCGCCCGGTCCTGCTTGTCGGCCAGATAGGTGGCCAGGTCGAAGTCGAGATCCTGGATATAGGCGTCGGCGTCGAGATAGAGTGCCCAGCCGGCGAAGCCGCGCGCCAGCAGTTCGGCGAGCATCGGAATGCGATTGAAGGTCGCCTGCCACGGGTGGAAGCCGCGCTTGACGCCCATAAAGCTCTCATAGCCCAGCGCATGGCGGCGGCAATATTCGCGGACATTGGTCGCGGTGATTGCCAGCATCCGCGCATAGCGCTCCGCGTCCGCGGTCTGCAGCACGATGATGTCGTCGCCATCGGGCTTATCGCGCGCCCGATCGCGCGCCGCAGCGCAGAGCCGGAGGACCGCGCAGAACTCGTTACGGCCATGCGCGGTGTCGTAGACCTCCGCCACCTCCAGCCCGGTCAGGCCGATCGCGCCCAGCGTCTCGATGATATTGCGAAAGCTGTCCGGCGTGAAATACCAGGCATGGACATCGATATAGCCGCCGGCGCTCATGTCATGCGCTTCCGCCGCGCGCTGCAGCCGGGCCGGTTGATCGGACGGGATGGCGGGGCCGTGATCGCCGGCCCAGTGCCGTGCCGGATCATTGTGGGTGGTGAGGGCGATATGCTCGATCACGCTCGCAACGCTATGGACGCGGCGTTGCTCGCGATGCGCCTGCATCACGCCGGCGATCGTGCTTTCGGCGATATAATGATCGAAGCAGTAGCGCTTGTCGGGAATGATCAGGCAGAACAGGCCGTCGGGCTCAAGGATCCGTTCGATCTGCTCGAGGTGGCGAACCAGATCGGGCTGATGCTCGATCGCATGGCTGCTGACGATCGCGTCGAAGCGGCGGCGGACCTGTTCGATGCCGCCGACATAGTCGATCCAGTCGGGACAGCCCGCCGGGTTCACCCCGATCTTGACGGCGCGGGCGCGCAGCTGCTCGGCGTCGAGGACGTCGAGATAGGCGATGTTGGGCCCGCGCAGCAGCGGCCGGCAGAAGGGCCCGATCTCGAGCACCGAGCGGCCGTCGTCGATCAGCCCGATCAGATTTTCGCGCAACGCCAGCGGCGATGCGACCCGGCCCTGGGCGCGGCCGATGCGGACATAATGATCGGCAGCCTCATGCGGCGCGAGATCGAGATCGGGGTTGGCGGCGAGATAATGCGCGGCGTCGAAGGCCGCGGGCAGCGCCTGGCCGCGCGCGATGGTCATGCCGGTCATGGCGTCTCCGGTAGCGGCTTGCTTCCTTCGAGCCTAGCCTAAACTAGCGCCATATCGGCTAGCGATACCAGGCGCCGCCATCATCGGCAGGCATCACCTCGAAGCAGTCGTGGCGCAGGCCGGGATGCCAAGAGGGATCGTTGTCGAGCCACTGCGCCCAGCGCTGATGGAACAGCGCATATTGATCGCCCGCGACCGGGGTCTCGCCCCGCGACGCCTTTTCCGCATGGACCATCTCGGCCGCCGGTGTGCAGATGATGCGATAGCCCAGCGCGCGCAGCCGCAGGCACAGATCGACATCGTTATATTCCAGGCTGAACTGCTCGTCGAAGCCGGCGACTTCCTCCATCAGCGACCGCCGCGTCGCGAACAGGGCGCCGGTCACCATCGACCACTCGCGCTGGACCAGCGCCCAATCCTGGTAGGTGCCGCCGACCTTCGCCCGCGCGGCCCAGGCATGGGCGATGGCGCCGAATTGCGGCACGATGCCGGCATGCTGCAGTCGGCCGTCGGCATAAAGCAGCCGCGCCCCGACCCCACCGACGCTCTCGTCCATCGCGAAGCCGACCAGCGCCTTCAGCCAGCCGGGCGTGACCGGCTGAAGGTCGTCGTTCATCAGCACGATCTGCTCGGTCTCGGCGGCGCGCCACAGTCGATTCATCTTGGCGGCATAGTTGAAGGGCTCGTTGTCGCCGCGCAGCGTCTCGATCCGGCGGAGCTCGAACGGCCAGGCCTTCGTCGCCCAGCCCGGCTCTCCGGCGATGTCGTCACCGACGATCACCGTCAGCCGCTCCATCGGCCAGTCGGCCCGGGCGATCCCCTTCAGCAGACGCTCGACATAGGTGGAGCGGCCGCCGGCGATGCGACTCCGGCGAGTAGGGATGATCAGCGATACTTCGGGAACGGCGCGCGCGAAATCGCGCTGCTGCTCCAGGCTGTCCGGCACCCGTCCCGGCTTGAAATCAAAGCCGGTGAATTGCGGCTGCTGCGCGAGCATATTGCGGCGCACCGCCGGATCGGCGATCGGACGAGCGCCGCGATAGGCCAGCAGGACCGCCGGGATGCGCTCAATCGAGGCGCCAGCGCGATGCGCGCGGAAGAGCAGGTCGTCGAGCACCGCCGAGCGCATTCCGGCGCGCAGGCCGAGCGCCGCGAACAGCGAGGCGCGAACGATCAGCGGCGCGCCGATATAGTCCTGCGCAGCGAGAAGGGTCAGGTCGAAGGCCGGCTTCAGCCGCAGCTGATCGATTCCACGAACCTCCCCCGCGGCAAAGTCGTCGCCATAGAAGATGCCGACATCGGGCCGCGCTGCCGCCGCCTCGCGCCACGCCCGCTCGAACAGCGGCGAAAGCAGCGCGTCGCGCGGCACCAGCACGATCCACTGATCCCGGTCCGTGGGGAGATCCGCAGGCAGCGGCGCATCAATCGCGCCGTCGGGCGCCAGCGCCACAATGTGCAAGGCCGGGCCCAGCGCGGCCATCTCGACCGGAATGCCCATCGACAAGTTGGACGGCACGTGCGCGCCGCCCTCGTTGCCCGGCGCCGCCACGACCGCAGCGAAGCTGGTCGCGATCTTCTCCGCAACAGCTTCGTAAGACAGCAGCGCACCGATGCGTACGCGCGCCGCGACAGCCTTGTCGTCCTCTCCGGCTTCGATCCGCGCGGCGGCTTCTAGCAGCGTGGCGGTCAGCGCGGGCTCATCGATCCGCGCCCATTGCCCGCCCTCGGTATAATGGCCGAAATCCTGCTCGAGCTGCCATGGATGAGACTTGACCGGCCAGCCGCTGTCGGTGTCGAGGAAGTCCCTGCTGCCGCCGAAATCTGTCGCGATCACGGGCTTGCCCATCGCCATGGCCTCGGCGATCGTCAGCCCGAACCCCTCCGAGCAATGCGGTGATGCATAGATGTCAGCGAGCGCCATGAGCTCGTGGAGTTCGTCGGCCGCCATCGAGCGGTCGATGAGCAGCACGCCGTCGGTGCTCTCGGCGAGCAGGCGCAGTGCTTCGCCATCCTCCGGCCGATCGTGCAGATGCTTGGTCTTGAGCAGCAGCGACCAGCCGCGCGCCGCCAGGCCTGATGCGGAAAAGGCGCGGACCAGCGCGGCGGGGTTCTTGCGGACGAGATAGCTAGAACCGTCGAACACATAGAGGATCGTGCGGCGATCGGCGGGGAGGCCGAGCCGGCCGAGCGCCGCCTCGCGGTCGAGCACAGGCGGTTCGGCGAGCGGAACGACATGCGGGATAACGTCCACCGGCGCGCCCTGCGCAGCGAAAACCTCGGCGCAATAGCGACTCGGGGCCCAGATCCTGTCGACTGACGCGAAATTACCGCGCCACGCCGGCGGGATATGCCCCATCTCCCACACCCAGTAGCCGATCCGGCGTTGCGCTTGAGCGATCGCGCCGCGCTGCTGCTCGGTCAGGAGATGCCAGCTGTCCGGGTTCAGGTGCACCAGCGCAATTTCGGCCGGTCCTTCGAAGTCGACGATGTCGGTGGCCGGCACCAGCGGCTTGTGGATGTGGAACGGCAGCTTGATCGGATGGAGGTTGACGAGCGCGCCGGTCCGCCGCATCGCAGCGATGATGCCGCGGCTCGCTTGGCCAAGGCCGTTATCGTAGTTCCAGGGTCCATAGAAGGCGACGCGTAGCGGCCCGCGACCGAGCTTCTCGCGCGGCAACCGCCGGGCGAGAAGGCGGCCGCCATCGTCGACCGGCCCGCTCTCCGCGCCCGCCGCTATCGCCGCTTCCGCCAGCGCCACGTCGAAGCCCGCCTGCGCCAGCTCCTCGCGCCATCCGGAGATGTCGGCCGCCTCGAACTCGCCACGCAGGAGGAGAAGCTTCACCAACGGCATGCCGTCGGCGATCAGCTGGCGCCAGCCGAATAGCGTCGGATTGATCGCCGTGGCGCTGGGGAAAAGGATCTCGACCTCATGGCCGCTCTGCTCGGCCAGTTCACCCAGCCGGACCTCATAGGCGCGGATCACATGATCCTTGCGCGTGAGCAGGCGGATATCGTCCATGAAGCTATGAAACGTCCGCGAGGACAACAGTCGTGCCTTGATCGCCAGCAAGTAGCTCTGGACATGCCAGCGCCACTCATGGCTCTCGGTCAACCCGACCAAATCGGCGTTGCTCTGTCGCACGCGATCCACGATTGCACCGATCCGCCCGTCACCGGTGGCCGGGAACACGCTGTCATTGGCGAGATAAAGCGTCGCGGCGCCGTAGAGCCGCGGATAGAGCTTGAGCGCGTGGCTCCACGCTCCGAAGTCATAGCCGGCGTTGCGGCGGACCATCACCGCATCGGCGAGGTCGATCAGCTCCGGTGGAAGGTCGACGGGTCGATCCACCGCCGCGATCAGGAAGATGCCGAGCTTCTGTGCTTTGAGCGATCGCAGATAGGGCAGGACATGAGGCTTGATCTTGCCCGAGCGAGAATGCGTGACGAACAGGACGATCTCGCTGTCGATCGGCAGCGACAGCGGCTTGACCACATCGCTCGGCACCGACCAGGCAACGGGATGTCCCTCGGGGTGGCGCGATGGCGGGAACAGCACGACCGGCGACTGCTCGAGTTCGGCGCCATCGGGCATGCGCCGCACGACGACTTCGACGCCCTCGCCATTCTCACCGAGATCTATGTCCAATATCGCTCGGAAGCTAAGCGTGCCATCGTCGCTCCACTGGGGAACCGCCTGCCCCACCAACTGCTCGCCGGCGTAGAACTCGACCCAGGGCTTGGAGTGCTCCGTCTCGAACAGCACCCCCGAGACGGAACGCTCAAACCATCCCTCGAGAATACCGCCGCGCGGCGCTGACATCTCCGGCACAGGCACAGGCTCAGGCTCAGGCTCAGGCTCAGGCTCAGGTGGCATGAGTTCAGCCAACGCATTGCCCGCGTGCCCATTGCCGTCGAGCGCTAGGCTCTCGCGATAATATCCAATCGCCAGATCGATGTTTCGGGTGCGGCGGGCAAGATGTCCCCGGCACAGGGCGAGATCGGCGTCGTGCGGATTGAGACCATAGGCGATCCGATAAGCCCGGTCGGCCTGCTCCGGATCGTTGCTCTCGGCGAGCATATGGCCGAGTTGCACCCAGATCGCGAAGTCGCCGGGGCGGTAGGCTAGATAGCGGCGATAATGCTCCGCGGCACCGGCCCAATCGCCTGCGTCGCGCGCCGCCGTCGCCACACGGAAGGCGCGTTCGACCGCCCGCTTTCGCCAGAACCCCCTCGTCATATGTTGCTGGCTATCATGGGATCGACGGTTACGAAACAGGCAACGAGCATCCGGATGTCCAGCAGTTGCGGGTCGTTCGGCTCCGCACAAGGAAGTGGCCTCTTAGGAAGAACAGCGGTTTCAGCGCAAGTCTTTCAAGCTGTTAAGGCTGTGGCAAGGACAGTATCGCAATTGACAGCCCCGCAGGGCAGGCTATGGGGGCGCCCCGGCGTTAACGACATGGCCGGTTGGACCCGCCGGTGTTTGGGCGGTGAATTGGATGATCTTCGACATCGTTTCGATTGACAATAAACTAGGCCGACAGGGGCATCCGTTCGCGTTGATGTTCGGCGCGGCCTTTTTGCTGCATGCCGCTGTTCCGGCGTCCGCCGAGACGCTGATGGATGCGGTCGAAGCGGCCTATGGCAACAACCCTACCCTCGTTGCGCAGCGCTATCGGCAGAAGAGCACCAACGAAAACTATGTCCAGACGCGGGCCCAATATGGGCCAACCGTGTCGCTCCAGGCGGCTGGCACCTATGATTATGAGAAACTTTATAGGCGGCCCTCGGCCGATGGGTATATAGGCGACCTCACGCTGAACGTCCGCCAGCCGATCTATAGCGGCGGCCGCCAGCGCGGCGCTCTCGCCCAGGCGCGGGCTAACGTCCGTAGCAGTGAAGAGGGGCTCCGCCGCATCGAGGGTGAGGTGATCGACGATGTCATCAATGCCTATGCGGCGGTGCTGCGCGATCAGCAGCGGCTCGAAGTCGCCCGACAGAATGTGGCTGTCCTCAACCAGCAGCTCGAGGAGCGCCGCGCCAAACGCCGGGTCCGCGACGTTACGGTCACCGATGTTGCGCAAGCCGACTCGCGGCTCGCCGCCGGCGAGGCACAGCTCGCCAATCTCGAAGCGCAGCTCGCGGTCAGCCGCGGCGAGTATCTTCGCATCGTCGGCCATGAGCCGGGAGAGCTCCAGCCGCTACCCGAACTTCCTGGGCTTCCCGAGTCGATCGATGAGGCGTTCGCGATTGCGGAAGGCGAGAACGCCGAACTCACGTCGGCCCGTTTCGCCGAGGAAGCCGCCCGCGCCAATGTCGCCACGCAGCGCGGCGGCCAGCGGCCGACCGCCTCGATCACCGCGGATGCGGGGAAGGTCCGCGGCGTGCTGTCGCCATTCGACCGCCATAGTTTCCGCACGCAGGTGACCGCGCAGGTCACCATCACCCAGCCGCTCTTTCAGGGCGGCGCGATCCGCTCGCGCATTCGCCAGGCGCAGGATCAGAACAACGTAGCCCAGGCTGTAGTCGACGGCACGCGCCGGCAGGCTTTCCAGGACGTGGTACTGGCCTGGAACCAGCTGGCCTCGACGCGCGTAGGGGTCACCGCGGGCAGCCGACAGGTCCAGGCGGCGCAGATCGCCTTTGCCGGCATGGAGCGCGAGGAGCGCTATGGGCTGCGCAGCACGATCGAGACGCTCAATGCCGAGCAGGAGCTCGCTTCGGCCCAGCTAGGCCTGCTGTCGAACCGCTATCAGGAATATGTCGCGCGTGCCTCTCTGCTGCTCGCGATGGGCCGGCTGGACGCACGAACAGTCAATTCGGCGATACCGGCCAGGGATCCCGAGGCCGAGTTCAAGAAGGTGCGCTGGCGCGGCATTTCGCCGACCGAGCCGGTCGCGATGCTGCTCGATCATGTCGGCTCGGCGAGCCCCTATGCCAAGCCGAAACCCGATCTACGCGGCAGCAAGCAGCCCAAGCCGACCGGATCGCCGGCGATGCCCGCGACACTCGACAAGAGCTACACGCAAAAGCCGCTGGTACCGATCACGCAGAGCCCTCTGGTGCCGGCCGACCAGCTTCCGTCGATCGTCGGCGACTATGGCACTTCCCCGCAGACCGATGATCGGCGATGAAATTCTTTCGCTGCCCGTCGGCCATGATGCTAAGAGGCGCGCGTCCCGGGCCTAACCCGAAGATGCCCCATTCAGGAATAAGTCGGCCCCGATGACGTCACCCCTGTTCCATAAGAACATCCTTACCGACGCCTTGAAGCAGGGTAAGAGGTCGTTCCTTTTTGCTGCGCTGTTCAGCCTCGCGAGCAACCTGCTCTACCTGACGCTGCCGATCTATACCAACCAGATCTATTCGCGCGTGCTGTACAGCCATAGCGGATCAACGCTGGCGGTGCTGACCGGCGGCGCCCTGTTCGTCTTCCTGATTTCGGGGGCGCTCGATCATTATCGCGCCGAAGTGCTGCAGAATTTCTCGATCGCCTTCGATCGCTACCTCGCCAGCTCCACCTTCGCGGCGCTGTTCGACCTCGTCGTCCGCCGCATGGGCGGCGCACATGCCCAGGCGCTGCGCGACCTGGACACCGTGCGCTATGCGCTGGCCGGCCAGGCCGTCGGGGTGCTGTTCGATCTGCCGTGGATGCCGCTGTTCCTGATCATCCTGTTCATCATCGATCCCTGGATCGGGGCACTGACGCTGGTCGGCGGCATCGTGCTGCTGATATTGGCGATCCTGCAGGACCGCGCCACGCATGGCGCGCTGAAGGAAGCCAGCAACGCCGCGATCAAGAGCTATTCGTTTACCGACGCGGCACTGCGTAATGCCGAGGTGGTCCGGGCGCTCGGCATGCTGCCGACGCTGGGCGCGGCATGGGCCCATTTCCGCCATACCTCGCTCAACATGGGCCAGGTCGCCAGCCAGCGCGGCAGCTTCTACGCGAATGCGATCAAGTTCGTCCGCATGGTCATCCAGATCGCGACGATCGGCCTGGGTGCCTGGCTCGTCATCGAAGGCAGCATATCCTCGGCGATCCTGTTCGCGAACATGATCCTGGCGAGCCGCGCGCTCGCCCCGCTGGACCGGGTGGTCGGGTCGTGGAAAGGGCTGTTCGAAGCGGGGCAGGCCTATCGACGCCTCGAAAAGGTGCTGGGCGACTATGAAGCGCCGGTGCCCGCAACGCAGCTGCCGACACCGAAGGGCCGGATCAACTTCGAAGGCGTCAGCTTCGCACCGACAGGCGCGCCAGCGCTGATCCTGTCCGGCGTCACCTGCACGATCTTGCCGGGCGACATGGTCGGCGTGATCGGACCGTCGGGCGCGGGAAAATCCACCCTGCTGCGGCTGATGGTCGGCATCTGGAAGCCGACGACCGGTACTGTCCGGCTCGACGGCGCCGATGTCTATAGCTGGGAACGTGGCGACTTCGGGCAGCAGGTGGCCTACCAGCCGCAGGATACCGAACTGTTCGCCGGAACGGTCAGGAACAACATCTGCCGCTTCCAGGTCGACGCCAAGGACGAGGACGTCGTCAGGGCGGCGCAGGCCGCGGGTGCGCACGACCTGATCCTGCGGCTGGCCAAGGGATATGACACGCAACTCGGCGAAGGCGGCTCCGTGCTGTCGGCCGGCCAGCGCCAGCGGGTCGGCCTCGCGCGGACGCTCTATGGCGATCCGAAGGTGATCGTCCTCGACGAGCCCAATGCCAATCTGGACGCGGACGGCGAGACGGCGCTCGCGGAAGCGATCAGGGGCTTGAAAGCGCGTGGCGCGACGATCGTGATGGTGTCGCACAAGCCGACCGTGCTGGCGCAGGCCGACAAGCTGATGCTGATCAGGAACGGACGGATCGAGATGCTCGGACCGCGCGAGGAAGTGCTGCGCGCCATGGCGCCGCCAGCAGCGGCTCCTGCCCAGCGCCCTGCCCTGCAGGAGGCCAAGCCATGAGTCTGCTCCCCGACCTGCGCAAGATGCTTGTCCGCGCCGAACCGCTACCCGACGACGAGGACTCCGCGCGGGCCTATGCGTCCGGCACCATGTCCAGCGACGCGGATGTCCGCCGGCAGATCCAGCGTCCGATCCTGATCGGCGGACTGATCACGCTGTTCCTCGTCGTGGGCCTGCTGATCTGGGCCGCGATCTTCTCGATCTCCGGCGCGGTGCTCGCGCCCGGCGTCGTAAGGGTCGAGAACAACAGCAAGGACGTGCGCCGGCTCGAGGGCGGCGTCGTTCGCCGGATCTTCGTCCGCGAAGGCCAGAAGGTCGCCAAGGGGCAGGTGCTGATCCGCTTCGACAACACGCAGGCCCAGGCATCGGTGGACATCTACCAGAGCGTGGTGGACACCGCGCAGGCGCAGATCGCCCGTTTCCAGGCGGAATCGGTCGGCGCATCCAGCATCGACTTCCCGCCCGAGCTGCTCGCCCGCGCGGCCGATCCGCGCGTTGCCGGATTGCTCGAAAGCCAGCGGGCGCTGTTCCAGACCCGCATGATGCTCTATCGCAGCCAGGCCATGGTGCTGAACTCGCAGGCGCAGCAGCTCGAAACCCAGATCAGCGGCATGCGACTGCAGGCGCAGTCGGTCGACGACCAGGCCAAGCTGGTCAAGGAAGAGCTCGATGGCGTACGCGAGCTCAGCCGCCAAGGCTATGCTCCCAATAGCCGGCTGCTCGCGCTCGAGCGGAGTGCTGTGCAGGTCAAGGGCCAGAAGGGCGCCGCACTCGCCGAGATGGCCCGCGCGCGGCAGGCGATCGGCGAAATCCGCCTCCAGATCGCCCAGCTCGAGGATCGTCACCAGACCGAGGTGGCCGATGGAATTCGTACCGCACAGGATCGCCTGGCGGAAAACGCCCCGAAGCTTCGCGCGACGATGGACCAGCAGCAGCAGACCGAAATCCGGGCGCCTGTTGCGGGCTATGTGTTCAACCTGACCCAGTTCACCGAAGGCAGCGCCGCCGGTGCAGGGCAGCTGCTGATGCAGATCGTTCCCTCGGGCGGACGCATGATCATCTCCGCCGACGTTTCGCCGCGCGACATCAACGATGTCCGGGTTGGCATGCCCGCGCGTGTTACCCTGATGGGCTATAATCCGCGCACGGTATCGCCAGTCGAGGGCACCGTCAGCCTGGTTTCCGCCGATGCGAGGACGTCCGAGAAGACCGGTGCCAGCTTCTTCGTCGTCGAGGTCACCGTGCCCGCCGCCAATCTTGCCAAGGCCGGTCCCAACGTCCATCTGGCGCCGGGCATGCAGGCCAGCATCGCGGTCGTCACCGGGCAGCGCACGATCCTGCAATATCTGCTCGAACCGTTCACGGACTCCATGCGGACGGCGTTGAAGGAGAAATGAGCGCCTCGCCGAAGGTGGCGTTCCTCGTCGCCGGCGTGCAGAAGGGCGGCACGAGCGCGCTGTTCGAATATCTCCGCGACATGCCGGGGCTGCAGCTCCCGGCGGTCAAGGAGGCGCACTTCTTCGACGACGAGACGATCGACTGGGCCCGGCCCGACCATGCCGCCTATCACCAGCTGTTCGAGGATGACGGCCGGCTCCGCGGCGAAGCGACGCCGATCTACCTCTACTGGCCCAACGCGCTCGAGCGCGTTGCCGCCTATAATCCGGCGATGAAGCTGATCCTGCTGTTCCGCGATCCGATCGAACGGGCCTGGTCGCACTGGAAGATGGAATATGCCAAGGGCAAGGAACGCGAGCCCTTCGCATGGTGCATCCGCGAAGGAAGGACCCGGCTGGACGATGGCGATCCGGCCGCTCCAGGCTTCCACCGGGTCTTCAGCTATGTCGAACGCGGATTTTATGGCCGGCAGGTCGAGCGGCTGCTCAGGCTGTTCCCGCGCGAACAGTGCCTGTTCCTGCTGTCCGAGCAGCTGCGCGACGACGCGCCCGGCGTTCTGGCGGCGGTCTGCGCGTTTCTCGGCCAGTCGCCGCCGGCCGATATCGCGCCGCGGATCGTTCATCCTGCGAGGACGCAGCAATATCCGTCCGAACTCCTGACGTCCGACATCGACCTTCTCCGCGAACTCTATACTCCTGATATGAAGCAGTTTTCGCAGCTAACACAGATCGATCCTTCGACCTGGACGCGCAACTGGAGCGGCCATAATAAGGGCCAGCCCCAGGCCTTGGACGCGGACCAACACCGGCAGGAATAGCCGGTTATCCGCGACCGTTCTTCTTCAGCACTGGCGAGACAGCGCACAAACTATTAAGAAAATCGTAACCAATGGAGCGATATTTCGACGTTTCGTGATGACTCTGCTCGTCGCATCGCCTATCACGAAAACGCAACACAAGCATCAAATCGGACTATATCGGATCTGCGCTTCGCTTTTTGCCTGTTGCGCGGTTGAGAAAGCTTGGCTAAGCAACGTTCTGGGCTTGCTCGATGAACCATGCCACGGGGGATCGGTTCACGAGCGGCAAGGGGCGCTTCCCGCTCGTGTAAACGGGAGGTGGCACGCTGCTTGCCCGGGTAAAGGTTCTACTGGAGGACTCTAATGGCTACTTACGTTTTCGAAAATCTCACGCAGGCTCAGGCCAACGCGATCACCGGCGCTGACATCATCGCCTTCTCGACCGCTACGGCGAACGCAGGCAACGTCACCGTCGCGATTTCGGCTGTCACCGACACGATCCAGAACACGACCCTCACCGTTGGTGGCAAGTCGCTGTTCTTCGATGCTGCGTCGCTCAGCACCATTTCGCAGGCTGGCAACCTGGTGTTCAACGACGGCTCGTCGCTGATCGTCGGTGTCAACACCGGCGACACGCTGACCGGCACCGCTGCTGGCGACACTGTCTATCTCTTCGCTGGTAACGACACCTTCACCGGTGGCGCTGGCTCGTCGAACATCTTCGCTGGCCTCGGCAACGACACCGTCACTGCCGGTGCGGGTTCGAGCAACCTGTTTGGCGCCGAAGGCAATGACAGCCTTCTCGGCGGCGCTGGCAATGACCATCTTTATGGCCAGAGCGCATCGGGTGGCACTGACGGCACCGACACGATCACCGGCGGCGCTGGTGGCGACTACATCAACGGCAACGCCGGCAACGACATCATCGATGGCGGCGCCGATTCGGATCGCATTTTCGGCGGCAACGGTATCGACACGATCCTGGGCAGCGCTGGTAACGACACGATCAACGGCAACCTCGGCAACGATCAGATTGACGGCGGCGCCGACAATGACTCGATCCGCGGCGGCCAGGGCAATGACTCGCTTTCGGGCGGTGCCGACTCCGACAACATCCAGGGTGACCTGGGCACCGACACCATCGCGGGCGGCACCGGCGTCGACTTCGTGACCGGCGGCGCTGGCATTGACCAGTTCAACTTCGCTGCTGGCGAAGCCGGCACTGGCGTGACGGTTGCAGGCAACACGTCGTACGACACGGTCAACGACTATGCCGATGGCGAGGATCTGTTCCGGCTTGCAGCTGGCACGGTTGGCACGACTGCAGGCGATGTTCTGCTGCAGGCTGCTGGCGCGAGCTTCACTACGGTTTCGGCCGCCACCGTTTATGCTCAGCAGCTGCTCGACGCCCACGCTGGCACGACCGATCTCGCCGTCGTTAAGGTCGGTGGCGACAGCTATCTGTTCTATAACGACGCAGCTGGTGCGACCATCAACGCGATCATCAAGGTGCAGGGCGTCACTGACGTCTCGCTCTTCACCGTCGCTGATTTCGCCGGCGCATAACCGGACACACTTTCGGGTGAATAAAGAGGGGCCGGTCGCGAGACCGGCCCCTTTTTTGTTTGTTGCTCGGGATGTAAGCCTTGCCTTCCATCCGTCCCAGGGAGAGCCGCGACGGTGGGAAATGTCGTAGCCAAGCCGCTGGACGACAGCTATGCGCGGCCAACCTACATATGTTGAGAAGCAACAATGGATCTCAGGCTCACCGCCGCCGATGCAGCGATCGCGCAAGGTCGAAGGGCGGAAGCGGTCGATCTCATGATCGCAGTGCTGGAGGAAGGCACGGAACGATCTGCGGATGTTTATCGCGCGCTGCTTCGTAATCTCCTCACGCTTGCACGCTTCCGAGACGGTGTTGCCTGGGCGACGAAGGCTCTCGAATTTCAACCTAAAAACTACGAGTTCCTCAACTTCCTAGGCATCTTCCTGCGCAGGTCGGGCCGCCATCGCGAGGCGCTTGAAGTGCTCGATCGTGCAATAAGGCTGCAGCCCAACGATTCCATCGCGCAGGTCAACAAAGGGAACATTCTGAACGATATCGAGGATGGCCTCGGTGCCGAGGCGGTTTTCGCCAAGCTCGTTCGCAAGGCGCCCAAGTCAGCCGAATATCAGCGCTCGCTCGCTAAAGCGCTAATAGCTCAAAAAAAATACGGCCCGGCGGCGATGCGGCTCCGCCAAGCGCTCCTGCTGAAGAAGGATTATATCGACGCCTGGCTCGATCTGGCCGGCCTAGCAAGCTATCGCGCCGATAAGGACGAGGCTGTAGCTATACTCGACCGAGCGCTGAAAGCCGCACCAGATCACGAGCGCCTGTTGCAGGCGAAGGCGGCGACCATGCGCCAGTTCGGTGAGCCCCGCGCAGCGGAAGCCTATTTGTGCTCGCTGCAACCGCGCTTCGCCAGTGCCGCCTGGTTCCATCATCAGATGGCACGATCCATTGCAGATTACGACCGCGCCCGAGCGAATGTTCATCATCGTAAGGCCGTTGAACTCGCCCCCAACAACTTCGAATATCGGATGGCACTGGCCGAGAGTTTGGAGCGCACCCGCGGCTCTGATGAGGGCGCGAACATCGACGAAGGCTATAGCGTGCTGCGCGGCAGCAGCTTCCCTGATCGGGTGGGCAGCGGCGAAGCCAAGATCGCGACCGAAATATTCACGCGTGTTGCCGATTATGACGCCGTAGCGCAACTCGGCACCTTCGCCGAACTCGGCCGAACCTGGGCATCAACGCATCGGCACACCGCCCTTCTCAGCCAGATGTCGAGGATCAAGACACATGCAGATCGTGTCGAACTGCTCAACCAACACCGTATATGGGGCGAGAAGGCTTTGGGACCGGCCAAACTCGCACCGATTACGCGCCCGCCCTCATCGAAGCCGACGTCCAAAATCCGGATTGGTTTCATGTCGTCCGATCTGCGCGATCACCCCGTCGCTTACTTCTCGCTACCCCTTTTCGAGAATGTCGATCGCTCGCGGTTCGAACTATATTGCTACTCCTTTTATCAGGGCGACCCTGGCGGTGCCGTCCAAAAGAAGCTGACTGGATTGGTCGATGCCTTTCGCTGGCATCCCGCCATCAGCGATAGAGACGCCGCCCAGATGATCGCTAACGACCAGCTCGACATTCTGTTCGAGCTCGGCGGCGCGACGCATATGAACAAGATCGATGTCATGGCCTGGAAGCCGGCTCCTTTGACGGCGAGCTGGCTCGGCTATCCTCACTCGATCGGCCTGAGCACGATCGATTATCTCCTGGTCGATCCGCATCTCTGTCCGCCGGATCGGAGCCTGTTGATCGAGCAGCCGCTGATCATGCCGCGCTCGTGGATCGCGATGAGCGAATATGCCTTCCCCGAAGGCCATGCGATCAATCCGGTTGCTCCGGTGCGGCGCAACGGGTTCGTTACCTTCGGCACGGCGAACAACCCTTATAAATATGGGCCGGAGATGCTGCGGACCTGGGCCAGAATTGTGGCTGACGTTCCCGGCTCGCACTTTTTGTTCGTGCGCCCTGAAGGCGGCTCGCAGGCTTTTGTGCGCAACATACGCTCCCGCTTCGAGGCAGAGGGCGTGTCCGCGGAGCGCGTGCTATTCTGTGCCGTGCGTGGCGCGCACATGCCGCATTACAACGATATCGACATCGCGCTCGACACCTTCCCCCAGACCGGAGGGACTACGACATGCGAGGCCGCCTGGATGGGCGTGCCCACCGTCACCCTCGTCGGCGAAGCGTTGTTCGAGCGGCTCAGCTACTCGATCCTCCAGAACGCAGGTTTGGGCGACCTTTGCGCGGCGACCCAGGAGGGCTTTCGTGAGATCGCCGTGCGCCTTGCCGCCGACCATGATCGCATCCAGGCTCTTCGCACGGGCCTGCGCGCGCAAATCAAGGCGGGGCCGCTCGGCCAGACCGAGCAGTTCGCCAGAGACTTTTACGATCTCGTCGCCAGCACCGTCGAGAGCCACCAGGGAGCGGCACTCAAGTCATGAACCTTCAACATGTCACAAGCCTGTTCTTCGGCGTCAAGAATTGGCAGGAGTTTATCCGGTCGATCAACGGCGCGATCGGCGCCCTGAACAACAAGGCCGGGCTGTTCACGGGCGACAACCTCATTACGTACAGCAAAAATCTCAGCTTTCTCACCGATGCCGAGTTCATGAAAGCGTTCAATGCCCATGCCACGACCAACATCGAGAAGGGCATAATCTGGCGTATCGCGACGGTTGCCTGGGCCGCGCGCAACGGCATGCGGCTGGAAGGCGATTTCGTCGAATGCGCCTGCTACAAGGGGATCACCGCGCGGATTGTATGCGACTATGTCGACTTCGGATCGCAGCCTGATCGGCATTATTATCTCTACGACCTGTTCGAGCATGACGCGTCGATGCCGCACCATCATATGCCCGAACATAGCCAAAGCTTGTTCGACGAGGTGAAGCAGCGCTTCTCGCATCTGCCTAATGTAACCGTCACGCAGGGCCGAGTACCGGAATCGTTGGCCCAGGCTGCGCCCGAGAAGATCGCGTTCCTCCATCTCGATCTCAACAACGCGAACGCCGAAATGGGCGCGCTCGAGGTCCTGTTCGATCGCATGGTGCCCGGCGCCATTATGGTCCTCGACGACTATGGCTGGCTGGCATATCGGGCGCAGAAGCTCGCAGAAGATCCTTGGCTGGAAAAACGCGGCTACCGCGTGATGGAACTGCCGACAGGCCAAGGCTTGCTGATTAAATAAGCCCCGCCAGATACGCATCGATCAACGGCAGCACCGGCCGCGCTGGCGCTCCCAGCGCCGCAAGCCGGGTAACGTCCAGCGCCTTTGCCGGTGCCGTGTCGTCGGCGCGGGTGAACTCGACCGTTCGGCCGTGCCGGGCGAACAGTTCGGCGATGCGGGCATTGTCGATCGTCTCGCCGCGGGCGACGTTGACGATCTCGTTCAGAGAGCTGTCGAGCAGCGCGTGGAGCGCGGCCGAGACGTCGGCCACATGGATATAGTCGCGGGCGCTACCCGGGCTGGAGTCGATCCGCAGGCTGCGGCTCATTGCGGCCGAGCGTAGCCACTGCGATAGGAAGCCTTCGGCGCGCGCATCCCATCCGAACACATAGGACAGGCGCGCGACAACACCGCGGCCCTGTGACTGGTGCAGCGCCAGATTTTCGCCGAGCAGCTTCGACAGCTCATAGAGATGGGCAGGATCGGCGGCATCGATCGATATCGGGCGGTTCTCGTGGCCAAGATCGCCGGCCTGGCTGTCATATAGCCGCGTCGACGACAGATAGACGACCCGCTCGAACCGGGCGCGCTCGACCAGCCGGGCGAATAGGCCGACATGCGCCTCGACCGCCGCGAAGGGGCGGGTGCGATAATCACCGGTGAGGCCGGCGCAGTAAAATAGCCGGCCGAGATCGCGATGCCACAGCGACGGGTCGTCGCGCGCCGGCAGGAAAGGCTCGTGCCCCAGCGCCCGCAGATGCGCCACGACCTGCGATCCGACGAAGCCGCCCCCGCCGATGACGGTATAGACGGTCATGCCGGCCGACGCGTGCCGCGCCTGGCTGCCGGTGCGCCGGCATAGAGCCCGTAGGGCTCGATCGACCCGCGCACCACCGATCCAGCAGCGATCACCGCGCCCTCGCCCACCACGGCGCCGTCGAGCACGACTACATTGGCACCGAGCCACACATCGTCGCCGATCACGATCCCGCCGCGGCTCGGCTGGAAGCCCTGGTCGCGGATGCGGCGATCGGGATCGGCAAAGGCGTGGTTGGTCGGCGCAAGCGTGCAATTGGCCGCGATCAATACGGCGTTGCCGATGCTGATGCCGTTGCCGCTGTACATCACTGTCCCGGAATTGATCGCACAGTCCTCGCCTATGATCACGTCGCCGGTTCCGCCTGCGGGTTTTATCTTCACGAACGCGTCGATCATGGTGCGCGCGCCGATCACGATCTTCGATCCGCGCACCGACGGTTCGATGTCGGCGAGCTGCGATATACGGGCGGTGGGATCGATCGTCAGCATGGCGTCATCGCTCCGCATCGAAATCAGGAAGGCCGGCGTCCTGCTCCGATATCACGTCCGGCACGGCAGGCCAGTCGATCGCGAAGGCGGGATCGTTCCAGCGGACGCCGCGGCCATGGCCCGGTTCGAACATCCGGTCGATCTGGTAGAAGATATCGGTCGCCGGCTCGAGCGTCAGGAAGCCGTGGGCGACGCCTTCGGGGATCAGCAGCGCGCGGCCGTTGTCCGCCGACAGTTCAGCCGCGGTCCAGCGCAGATAGCTGCTGCTGCCGAGGCGAAGATCGAGCGCGACATCGAAGATCCGTCCCCGCACCACCCGCACCAGCTTCGCCTCGCCGAACGGCGCCGGCTGATAGTGGAGGCCGCGCAGCGTTCGCGCCGCGAAATTGTGCGACAGGCTCGACTGGACCGGCGTGAAGTCATAGCCGGCCGCTGCGAATTCGGCCGGGCAGAAGCTGCGGGCGAAATAGCCGCGCTCGTCGGCGATCGGCTCGAGATCGACGATGGCGACGCCGTCGATATCGGTCGCCGTGAAGCGCATCAGTCGAGGATCTCGACATGCGGGGTCGCAATGACGAACTTGCCGCCCCAGCCGCGGATCACCGCCATCTGCTCCATGATCTCGCCCTTCAGGTTCCAGGGCAGGATAATCAGATAATCGGGCCTGATCCGCGCAACCTCGGACGGGGCCAGGATCGGGACATGACTGCCCGGCAGATAGCGCCCCTGCTTGTGCGGGCTGGCGTCGAACACCGCCTTGATCCGATCCGATGTCACGCCGGCATAGTTGAGGAAGGTGTTGCCCTTCGCCGCGGCGCCATAAGCGGCCACGGATTTGTCCTGGCGTTCCGCCTCGTCGAGGAACCGAAGGAAGCCGTCGCGCACCCCTGCGGCTCTTGTCGCGAATTGCTCATAGGGTACCCTGCTGGCCAGTCCCGCCTCTTCCTCTCGCGCCCGCAGGTCGAACAGCGCCAGCGTTTCCCGATGCGCCGATCCGGCATGTGCGCAGAACAGCCGCAGCGAACCGCCATGGGTGGAGAGCAGCCCGACATCGAACACCTTGAGGCCATTGGCCGCGAGCACCTTCTCGACCGACAGCAGCGAGAGATAGGAGAAATGCTCATGATAGATGGTGTCGAACTGGATCAGTTCGATCTGGGTGAGCAGTTGGGGAAATTCGAAAGTGAGCACGCCCTCGTCCTTAAGGACGATCGGGAAGCCGGCGACGAAGTCGGCAATGTCGGGAACATGCGCCAGCACATTGTTGGCCGCGATCAAATCCGCCGTGATGCCTCGCGCGGCAAGGTCCGCCGCCGTCGCAGCGTTGAAGAAGGATATCTCGGTAGGCACGCCCCGCTCGACCGCGACCGCAGCAGTGTTCGCCGTCGGCTCGATACCGAGGACCGGGATGCCCTTCGCGGCGAAATGCTGCAGCAGATAGCCGTCATTGCTGGCGATCTCCATCACGAGCGAGTTCGAGTCGAGGCCGAGCCAGGGAACCATCGAATCGGCATAGCGCTTTGCATGCGCCACCCAGCTCGCCGAATAGGATGAAAAATAGGCATATTGATCGTCGAAGATCACGTCGAATGCCACCGGATCGTCGACCTGGACCAGGAAGCACGCTTCGCAGACGCGCGCATGCAGCGGATAATGGCCTTCGGTGCCTGCATCGAGCGTGGCTTGGCTGAGATAGGAGTTCGCCAGCGGCTGATCGCCGAGATCAAGGAAATCAAGCGTCAATGGCGACCGGCAGAAGCGGCAGGCGGGTTGGGTCATTGAAGCTCTTCGTAATTGGAGATCTGTTCGTCGCACAATGTGCCGGCGGCGGTACCCTGAGCCTGCCGCCGGTACCAGTCGATTGTCCAGTCGACGGCGGCTGGAGCATCCAGCCGGCTTTCAAAACCAAGGCTATGCCGCGCCAGACTGGTATCGATTCCAAGTGTCCGCGCCTCGATCGAGTGGACATCCGGCTCGTGCTCCCATGCCTTCGCCCCCATGGCGGTGGTTGCGCGCGTGGCAAGTTCGCCGACGGTCATTGCGGGCCCCTCGGGACGGGGGCCGAAGTTCATTGCCTTGGGCAGCGCCGGATCGGTGGCAAGCCCCTCCGCATAGACGAGGTAGCCGGCGACGCAGTCGAGCACATGCTGCCAGGGCCGCGTTGCCTCCGGATGGCGCAGGACGGTGACTTCGCCGGTGCGCGCGGCGCGGATGATGTCGGCCATTATGCGATCGCGTGAATAGTCGCCGCCGCCGATCACATTGCCGCCGCGTGCGGTGGCCAGCGGCACGCCCGCCTGCTCGAAATAGCTGCGTGCGAAGCTGGCGGTGACGATCTCCGCCGCCGCCTTGGAGGCCGAATAGGGATCCTTGCCGCCGAGCGCATCGCCCTCGACGAAGGCCCGCCCGGTCTCTGCATTGGCATAGACCTTGTCAGACGTGATCACGAGGATCGCCTCGGAAGCGGGCCCGTTTCGCAGCGCATCGAGCAGATGGGCCGTGCCCATGATGTTGGCGGCGAAAGTTGCGACCGGATCCCCGATCGACGCGCGCACCAGAGCCTGTGCCGCCATGTGGAGAACGATGTCGAATTTCTCGCCCGCGATTGCGGTCCTGACGGCATCGTAATCGCGCAGGTCGGCGACACGGTGATCGACCAGATCCGCCACGCCGGCCAGCTCGAACAGGTTCGGCCTCTCCTCCGGCGCCAGCGCGAGGCCCGTGACCCTCGCGCCCATCCGCGCCAGCCAGATCGCTGCCCACGCCCCCTTGAAGCCGGTGTGCCCGGTCAGCAGCACGCTTTTGCCGGACCAGAAGCCCGGCGTCGGCCGCGTCATTTCCAGAGCCGCCACGGCGCGCTGCCGCCGGCCCAGAGCGCTTCGAGGTCGTTCTTGTCGCGTAGCGTGTCCATCGCCTTCCAGAAACCCGGATGGTGATAGGCCATGAGCTGGCCTTCTCGCGCGAGGCCTTCGAGCGGTTCGGCTTCGAAGGGCATGTCGTCGCCGGCGACGCGGCCGATCACATCAGGCTGCAGCACGAAGAAGCCGCCGTTGATCAGCGCATTGTCACCCGGCGGTTTTTCGACAAATCGATCGACTTGGTCGCCCGTCATCGCGAGCGCGCCATAACGGCCCGGAGGCGCCACCGCCGTCACCGTCGCCTGCCTGCCATGGTCCTTGTGAAACGCCGCGAGCGCCTGCAGATCGACGTCGGCGACGCCGTCGCCATAAGTGAAGAAGAAGGGTTCGCCCGGATCCAGATATCGGGCCACCCGCTTGAGCCGGCCGCCGGTCATGGTCTCCGCGCCGGTATCGACGAGCGTTACCCGCCAAGGTTCGTGGTTGGTGGCGTGATATTCGATCGATCCGGCACCAAGATCGACGGTCAGATCGGCATTGTGCAGCACATAGTTGGAGAAATACTCCTTGATGACATAGCCCTTGTAGCCGAGGCAGACGATGAAGTCGTTGAAGCCATGCTGCGAAAACAGCTTCATGATGTGCCAGAGGATCGGCCTCCCCCCGATCTCGATCATCGGCTTGGGCTTGAGGTGGCTCTCCTCCGAGATGCGCGTGCCCAGCCCGCCAGCCAATATCACTGTCTTCATGGTCAGTCCCCCTATTGGCTGTCAGGCGATACGCTTGACGAAAGCGTCGGGCCAATAGGTGACGCGATGGGTGACGGCGCCCTCGTTGAACGGGAAGGCCGGCTCCTCGATGACGAAGCGCGGATCCTCCGCGACGAAGGCATGCGCTGCCTGTTTGGGATTGTTCCAGTTCCAGTCGGCTTCGGTGCGAGGGCCACCCGCGACCTGTTCCATGATGCCGTCGGTCGCGACGATGTAGCTGCCGACCCCGACCAGCGGCGCATAGGCGCGCAGTTCGTCGAGCACATGGCCCTTGCTGTGGTTCGAATCGAGCACCACCAGCACCGTTTCGCCGGGCTTCACCAGTGCAGCGGCCTGGGCAACGATCTCGGGCGCGGTCGACGATCCTTCCAGCAGTTCGATGCGCTTCTTCATCGGATGGGCTTCGATAGCCTCCCGATTATGCGGGCGGATCTCGATATCGATACCGACCACGCGCCCCTTGCCCATCGCCTCGAAGAGCGACGCGTAGAAGATGAGCGAGCCGCCATGCGCGACGCCGGTCTCGATCAGCACATCGGGCTTGAGCGCCCAGATCACCTCCTGCAGGCGAATCATGTCTTCGGGCAGCTGGATGATCGGCCGGCCCATCCACGCGAAGCTGTAGACATATTTGGAATCCCAGGTGGCTCGCACCCAAGCCCGCGACGCGGCATCGAAGCCCTCGGCGGTCGCAAGGCTGTGGCGAACCTCGCTATCGCCGTTGCGCACGATCACGATCCCCTGTTCCTCGTCGATGGTGGTGATCAAGCCTCGGTCCTTCCAGATATCGTCATGGCCACCCCATTATCCGCACTTGCCGCTTTGATGAAGCCGTAAGCGTACAGGATGCCGATCACCGGGATGCCGCCCGGTCTATCACCGCCATCCAGGCAGGCAGTCCGACGCTGCGGCTGTCGAACCGGGCGACCACCGTTTCTCGCGCCGCCTTGCGCATCGCGAGAAACGACGCCGGCTCGCGCACCGCGCGCACCATCGCCGCGGTCAGCCTCTCGACATCGAAGAAGTCGTTGAGCACGCCATCGACGCCGTGCGTCACCGCATCACGCACCGGCGCGACATCGGAACCCAGGATCAGGCATTCGCACGCCATTGCCTCGAGCAGCGACCAGGACATGATGAACGGATAGGTATAATAGACATGGCCCCAGGAGATCGACAGCGCGTCGATCATTCGGCTGTGCTCGACATGGCCGAGGAAATGCACTCGGCCATGATCGAGCCTGTCGCCGACTTCGGCGAGCATCCGATCCTTCCATTCCTGGCCATCGGGCAGGGCCTGGCCATAGGAAACACCCTTCTCCTCACCGATCAGGACGACGTGCGCGTCGGGACAGGCGGCGAGAAAATCCGGCAGCGCGCGCATGAAGACATGGAAACCGCGCAGCCGCTCGAAGCGGCGGTTGATGAAGGTGATGACAGGTTTCGATCCATCCAGACGATCGCCATTGGGCAGGTCGAGAACCGTGCCAGGGCGGCGGCGCGCGCGCTGCGTGTCGACCCCTTCGTGGATGATGTCGATCATTGGCTGGAATACGGCCGGGAAGCTGTTCGCCTGGAACGGCGTAGGGCAGACGATGCGATCGCCGGTGGAGAAGGCCAGCGCCTGGGTCGCGTTCTTCGCGTGGATGCGCAGATCTTCCCCGAAATTCGGCGCGTCGAACTCGGGATCGAAGTCAGTATCGAGGCCCTTTGCCTGATAATAAAGCTCGCCGAACAGGATCTGCGGCGCATCGGGAAAGACGCTGCGCAGATGCAGCGTCTCGCCCCACTGCGGATGCGCGATGACCAGATCGGGAACGAAGCCGCGCCGCTTCAGCTCGGCGGCGGCGCGCACGGCCGCAGTGCCACGGATCATGTCGGCTTCCGCACGGACTGCTTGATAGAATATGCCTTGTGTCGACCCGCGGCCCGCCTCCCAGCGCGCCAGCGGCACCCCCTCCATCTGCTTCGCCGTGGGCCCGCCTATCGCGACCACCCTGTCTCCGCGCTCGATCAGCGCCTGGGCGATGTGGACGAACTGACCGGGAAAGTTCTGGTGAATGATCAGGATGTTGCGGCTCGGCATGGACAGCCCGTTCCTCCCCCATGTCCTCAGCGCGGTCGATGGCCTTTGGTTAGCGATGCACGGGCCACTTGGCTAGGCCAGGGCCTGCGTCAAAGCTGCAACGCGAACCGCTGCTCGATCACCGTCTTGCCGGCGCGCTTTACCACATAAAGGGCGGCGTAGCGCCCGGCGGGCCAGCCTGCCGCCGGCCGCTTCTTGCCGGCGAAGATCAGCCATTGCGCCTTGTTGCGGTCGAGCGGCTGGGCGCGGTTTTCCGACAACATGGTGCCGTCGGGTGCGGCGAGGCTGAGGGTCTGGACGTCGCCGCCTTCCAGGCCGATCGCGCGGACGAAGGCGACGATCGCGGGCGCATCCCGGGTCGGCCGCGGCTGCTGGTCTGCGCCGCTTTCGTCGACGGCGACCATCGTGACAGGCCCTGTCGCAAACCCCGAGTTGAGCACCTCCCCCGCGCGATACGGATCGGCCAGCCCGGCCGACGGCGCCCACAGGTTGCGTCCGCCCCCGCCGCACGCACCGGGCTTCGCGCCATAAGCGAAGGGATCGATCGGCTTGCCCGCCTGGCGGACGATGAAATGCAGGTGCGGGAATTCGGCGTCGCCGGACATACCGACCTTGCCCAGCGGCGTCCCAACCTTGACCGCCTGTCCCGGCTTCACCACGAGGCTGCTCCGCAGCATATGGCAATATTGGGTTTGAATGCCCGATCCATGGTCGATCACCACGCCGTTGCCGCACTCCCGACCGGCGACCGAGGCCAAGCCGGCAATCTTCACCGATATGTCGGGCATGCCATCCCTCAGGCTGAGCACCGTGCCGTCCGCCGCGGCCAGCACGGCGACGCCTCGTCGGGCATCGGCCATGCTCTTGATCCGAAAATCGATGCCGTCATGCTTGTCATAGGTGCGGGCGCCGCAATGATAGTCCCGCGCGCCGGGCGTCGGATCGATGTCGACATAATGCTGGATCGCGCAGCTTTGGCCGATCTTGCAGGCGATCGGCAGCCCCAGCTGCGGCAGGTCGCCATCAGCTGCAAGCACGAAGGGCAGCGCCGCGAGCGGAAGAAACGCGCGTTTCACAAACATGGAGCGTCAGCTCCGCAGCGCCTCGAGCCGGTCGACCAAGGTCGAAGCGACCGACGCGACGTTACGCTTTTCCCAGACATGGGCCTGCGCGGCGACCGCGCGGCGCGCGGCTTCCTCGCGATCGTCCAGTACGGCGCGCAGTGCGTCGGGCCAGCCATCCGCACCCGCAAACAGTGCGTGCCGGCCGAGCAGCGGATCGGCGCGATAGGCGGGGCCGTCACTGAGCAGCGGGAGGATGGCGAGCGCAGCATAATCCAGAGCCTTAATGTCCGACTTGCAGCGATTGAACGCATTGTCGGCGAGCGGAGCCAGACCCAGGTCGAACGGCCCTTGCCCGCGCAGCCAGCGCACGAAGCGGGGATAGCTTACTGCCTCCGCCGGCGGCGCCAGCCGGTGCAGCCAGGGCGCGGGCGCAAGATCGGGATCGATGCCGATGACGGTCAGGTCGAAGGCGTCGCCACGCTCGGCATGGAGCGCGTCGAGCGCCGGACGGATCGCGGCGAAATCCGGGCCATGGGTGTGCGTGCCCATATAGACCATGCGGACTTTCTGTCCCGAGAAGGGCGCGGGCCGCTGATGCCGCCAGTCACGCCATAGCCGGGGATCGAGGGCATTGGCGACGATCGCGCTGCGCGGCGTCAGCCGCGCATAGGCCTCGGCAAGCTCGAGCGTGGAGAACCAGGTTTCCGCCGACGCCGCGATGACGCGATCAAGCGCGGCATTGAGCGGGCGGTACAGGCTGTGCTCGGGATGATCCGCACCGATCAACGTAAAGGCGTCGTCAACATCGGCGACAAGCGCCGCGCCGAGTTCGCCCAGCCGCCGCACCAGAGCGTCGACCGCGGCGACGGACGGCAATGCGGTACGCTGGACGATGCAGACATCGCAGTCGGGCACCGGATCCTCGGGTGCGCCCAGGGTCAGGCGCACGCGCCGCGCCACGCTCTCGTCGGTGAGCGGCGCGACCAGGCGGATATAGGCCGAGCTCTGCGGGCCGATCGCGCTGTGCCGGGCGATGACATGGACCCGGAGCCGATCGTCGAAGTCAGGCGCGGGCGGCGGAAAGGGCGACGGCAAGCCGAGGATCGCGAAGGCATCGCCGATGAAGCTGCGGGCGCGTGCATCGAAGCCATGTTCTTCATGGACATAGTCGGCAGCGAGCCGCGCCGCCTGTGCATTGCGCGGTCGGGCGAGCATGTCGTCGACCGCAGCCGCCAGTTCGGCCGGGCCGGAGACTTGCGCCACCGCATCCCCGAACACCGATACCATCGACGGCACCGGATCGGACACCACCCTGCCACCGCTGCCGACAGCATCGAACAGCCGGTTCGACAGCAGCCCGAAGGCCCGCATCGACGGCCAATGATCGTTCAGCACCACGCCCGCCGATGCGTAGAGCGCGCCGAGATCGCGGTTGTCGATATTCTTCGCCTGGACCAGTTCGGGGGGCACACGCCCTTCCCAGCCATCGCCGAAAATAACCGGCGGCCGGTCCGCCTCGATCGCCCAGCGGACGATCTCGCGATCGACCCCGCGCGAATTGCCGACGAACACGACATCCGACGAGCGCGCGCCATCGCGGGGATGGAAGCGCTCCGGATCGGTCGCCTGCAGCATCGCCGCGACCGGCGGCCGGACGATATGGGCGAGCAGTGCGGCGTGCGACTCCGACGCGGCATAGACCCGGCTGTAGCGGTCATATTCGTCGAAGCCGACCTGATCGGGATGGCTGATGTTCCACAGGAAAGCCATCTGCCCGGGCCGGGGTTCATAGCCGATCAGCCCGCGCAGCACGATCACCAGATCCTCACTGGCGATCGAATGACCATGCCAGGCGCCGCGGAAATCGATCCTGACCCGATGGCCGAGCCGCTCGATCGCCGCGGCCAGGCTCTCCGCGAAATGATAGTCGCCCCAGGCAGCCTTCTCGTCCTCGGGCGCGGCGATCTTGATGGCGACATTGAGCTTCAGTTGCGCCGCCAGCGCGTGCGCGTCGTGCCCCGTCGGGAGCCCCAGCGTGTGCTTGGCGCGGACCAGCGCCTGGAAGGCGGCCGGCTCGCTGACCGTGATCCGTCCCCGGTCGCTCTTGGCGTCGTGATATTCGCAGCCGACGAACGGGGCATAGCCGACCGGCCGGCCTTTGCCGAAGCGCAGGATCAGGTCCCAATCGACCATCCGCCGCAGGTTGCGGTCGAACATGCCCAACTGGTCGACCAGCGCCCTGCGGTGGCAGAAGGCGTTGAGGTCGACATAATTCTCCGCGAGGCAGGCTTCCCAGTCGAAGTCGTCGCCGCGATAACCGGTGAGCTGGTTGAGTTCGTCGCGCAGCGCGATTCCCGAATAGGCGGCATCGAGCCGCTGCGACGTCATGAACAGAGCCATGACGTCGAGGAACCAGCTCTTCCAGCTATTGTCGCTATCGAGATAGGCGACGATATCGCCGACCGCGGCTTCAAAGCCGAGGTTGCGTGCGGCGCTGACCCCGCCGTGCGGGCCCTTGATGACGCGCACGCGCGGATCGCTGGTGAAGGCGGCGGCGATCTCGGCGGTGCCGTCGGTCGATCCGTCGTCTACCACCAGCAGTTCGAAATACCGGTGGCTTTGCGCCAGCACGGAGCGGATGGCCGCGGCGATGCGATCGGCCCGGTTATAGGCAGGCATAACGACGCTGATCAGCCTTTCGTCGGCCTCGCGCCGCACCGCTTCGGGCAGGTTGGCCATCCCGCGCAGAAAGGCTTCTTCGCGGGCGATGTCGAAATGCCGGTAGAAGCGCCGCGGCCGCTCATCGGATGTCTCGTAGCGCGGACGGCTGACCGGGATCGCCACCCTGCCCTCGGCCGCGCCGACCTCCAGGAAATGCTGCAGGGGATCGCCTGCAACATCATCATAGCTCTTGCGATAGAAGACGCCGTCGAACAGCGGCCCGGTCGAGCGCCCCTCGGCCGCGCCATGATGGATATAATGGTGGAGCGGATGCATGCCCGCCGCATGCACGTCGGCGTGGATGCTGTTGTACCAGCTGCTGGAAAAATAGAGGTTGGGATCGAGCGCATCGGTCTCGCGGCCATGGCGGATATAGTCGATCAGCGGATTGTGCGTCGCGATCAGCGCCGACAGTTCGGCATCGGGCGGTCCGACGCCCAGCCCCGCCGCATCGACGAGGGTCTGGATCACCGGCTCGTGCGACGGCAGGCCCGGTGCCTGGATCAGTTCGATGTGGCCATTCTCGACCAGCCCGACCTTGCCCCCTAACGCGAGCGGCGCAAGTCCGAACAGTCGCTCGACCGCATGGCCGAGCGCGCCGTCCCGCTCCTGGCTCATCGTCCCTGCCTCGCCGAAATCGGCCAGACCCGCGACCTTTTCGAGCAGCGGGCGGCGTGCCCAGAAGAAGGTGCCGGCGAAGAACCCCCAGTCGGCGGGCGGATAGGCCGGTGCGAGCAGGCGCGGCGCCAGATCCGACAACAGTTCGGCGTTGCGAAACAGGTGGCTCGCCACCGACTTGTAGAGCGGCTTAGGCCCGAGCAGCGACAGATCGGGATGCTGAGCGAAGGTGGTGACGATGTGGTCGACCAGCGCCGACGACGCAATCATGCCGTCATAGGCGAGCTGGCGCCACTCGGGGGCATAGCCCGAGCCGCCCTTCTTAGTGTGCAGCTTGCCGATCAGGTCATAGCCGCGTGCGGCCAGCATCGGCAGCAATTCGAACAGCGGACCGATGTCCCAGCCGCGGTTGGCGACCGCCACCAGCTCCGGCTTGCGCGGCAGCCGGTCGAGCGCGGCCAGCACGCTCTCGTCCAGGACGACGCTATGGGTGACGAAGACATCGACCGCTGCGCCGAGCGTCGCGACGCGATCGATCAGCTCGACCGCGACCTCCGGGTAGAACAGGTGCAGGACCAGCGCCGTCTTCACAGTCCGCCTCCCGCGCCGAGCCGGCGGGCCATCTGCCGCGCGTAAAAGCCGGTGTCGAACAGCGGATGCGGATTATAGCCCCTGGGGGCGCCGGTCGTCAGATAATGCTCGATCGGGTCGAGGCCACTGCTCGCGGCATCGGGATAGCTGGCGAGATACCAGGCCTCGTCGAACAGGCCGCTACCTCGGATCATCGCCACCGCCTCTGCATGCGGCGGCGGCGGCGCGGGCATCGACTGCTGCGGCGGCACGACTGTCTGCGGCTCGGCAGGCGCGGCGGGGCTCTCCACTGTGCCGAGCCGGCGGTGGCGCAGCTCGTCATGGATAATGTCATCGGCAAGCCAGGGAACCGCATCCAGCCGGGCATAGGCCGCGTCGAGCGTCGCTCGGGCCGCGTCATCGTCATGGTCGAGCAGCGCATCAAGCCCTTGCCGCGCCGCCTCGATGATTCCGGCAAGGGGCTGTTCCAGGCTAGCCGTCGCGTCGCCATGATGGCGCAGCGCCGGATCGAGGAAGCCATTGATCGCCTCCGCCGTTTCGCCTTCCGGCATGTCTCCGCCTGTCAGCGGCAGTAGCCGGCGGGCGGCGTCGCGCCAGTCGCCGAGCATCGCGTCGAACTCTATCACCGCGCGCATGAGCCCGCGGCTGGCCCGTTCGGCCTCCATCATGTGCCGCAGCCACAGCAGGTGGGCGAAAGCCGAGGTGGTGCCGTCGCGGCTGGCGATCGACCGGGCTACCGCATGTGGGCTGCGCAGCATCAAGACCGTACGCGCGGCGACACCATGCTCGGCCAGCGTCTCGACCATGGTCGGCACGAACCGGCACTGGCGCGGATCCTTGATCGCCATCAGCGGCGCATCGCCGAATGCGGCCGTCACCGCCTCCCAGATCCGGTCCTTGCGAGAGCGCAGCGCCGAAGCATCAAGCCGCGACAGATCGAGCGCACGCGGATCGAACCAGCTCGACCGCGCGACCCGCAGGAGCTGATCGTCGGCCTTCACCATGGCCTCCGATTCCCAATAGCCGCGTGCATTGTCGGCATGCGCATCGATTGCATCGGCAGGCAGCGCGGCGCCCAGATAGCCGATCAGCCGGGCGAGTGCCGAAGTTCCGCTGCGATGCATGCCGAGCACCAGGATCGCCGTGCGCGCTTGGCTGTTGTCGGGCCGCCCCAATCTCGTCTCCGTTGCCGTCGCGGCGACGGTTAGCGGCTATGGCCGGACCGGGGAAGACTATTCGTCAGGTGCGTCGAGCATCGCTTCATCGCACATGACCTCGACCCAACGCCTGGCTGCAGAAATAGTCAGATCCGGCGTTTCTTCGCGCGCAGCCGCCGGTGCCGGTCCCTCAATCCCCGCCGCGTGGCGCAGGAATACCGACATCACATGCGCCACGCCTTCCTCGGTCACGTTGCGCAGGTCCTCGGCGAAATAGCGGGCGCCCGCCGGCGCGCTGGTGATGATCTCGTATGACGGAAAATAGAAGACGTTCGGATGATCCTCGGCGATCTCCTGGGCCGCCGCGCGGAGCACCGACTTGGAGTAGGTGGTTGCCGCAAGCACATGATTGCCGCTGGCGGTCGCCGCGAGCGGCACCGGCGAGACGGTGAGGATGACGCGTGCGCCCGGATTGACGCCGCGCAACCGCGAGAGGAAGGCGCCGAGGTCGGCGACGACTTCGCTGGTCCGGAAATTGTGGAAGCGGTGCAGGCTGGCGTCGAACACCCCGCCCGAGACGCCCGGGCACAACGGGAACACGGCGCCGTCGATCGTCGACACCCAGCCTTCGGTCAGGCCTAGTGTGAACACGAAGATGTCGAGCGTCTCGAACATTTCCCGGACGCGGGACAGATGATGGGCGCGGTCGGCGCGCAACTCGGCTTCGCTCGCAAAACCGCCCGGCTCGATGTTCGGGCGGAACGGGTCGACGACGCCTCTGCCCCCTGGAGCAGGCCAGATGTCCTCGGCGGGGGTGAAGACGCCATAAGCCCGGTCGAACAGCTGGAGCAGTTGCCGCGCGGTGTAGATATTGCCGTAGCGCGCGCTGTACAGGCCATATCCGTGGCGCTCCCCGACATGCGGCGGCACGATCGGATGCGCGCTCTCGGTGACGAGGAAATCGAAGCCGCTCCGCTTCAAATGGCGGGCGATGTTCTGCGCGAAGCAGCTTCCCGCGGTGGCGACCTTGTCCTCGCGGGCGAGGCTGAGGAAGGCGCCGGCGACGGGATCCATCGCCGGGCCCTTGCCGGCCACCGAGCGGCGCCAGAACGCGGTCGCCGGCATGTCGCGATAGGGATGGGTCGTCACATTGCCTCCAATGCGCGGATCACGGCTTCGCCATAGGCGGCATTGCCATGGGTCGCATCGCCGGCAAGATGCGGCAGCAGGAAGCCGTTGTCGTCCTGGGTCTCGATCGGCACCGGCAGGAAGCCCAGCCCCAGTTCGGCGCAATAGCCGGCAATGATGCGGGAATGGAGCCGCCAGATCTTGTAGCGCAGTTGCGGCGAAGCGACGCCCAGCGCCGCGATGCCGTTATCCCTGAAATAGGCATCGGCCTGCGCGGCGATGATGGCGTTGTCCGCCAGCGGCGGGGGCGATTCAAGCTGGATCGCGGCGCCGGCAATCCGCCTTATCTGGCGCAGCCGGGCGCGATCACGGCTAAGCCCGTTTTCCAGGGCAGCGCGGAGTAGCGCCTCGGAGAGCGGCTCGGCGTCGGGATCGAGCGGCGGTCCCTCCTCGCCCGACAGCAGAAAGTCATAGGGCCGGGGATGACGGATAAGCGCGAAGCCATTGTGGACGTTGCCGCCGCTGGCGGATGCGACCAAGGGATTGTGCCGGGCGATCTGATCGCCGATCGCCTCCACCAGCGCGGGAACGAAAATGGCCGCGTCGCCTTCTCCCAACAGTTCGGGGGCATATTGCGGTTCCATCGTATGAATCACGCGGGTCCGCAGCCGATCGGGATCCGCCTCGCGCCGCGCTTTCGCCGCCGCTCTTATTGCCGCGATATGGCTCTGGCCGATGACGAGGATGGCCCGGTTCATGGCGCTACGGTGGCCCGGCCGATGACCTGATCGCTATCGAACGGCATGATCGCGATCTCGACCGCCGACGCACCGGCGGCGGCTGCACGTAGCCTTTCGCGCGGCACCGCCAGCGAGAATCCATGCCGCCCGTCACCGAAACCGTGCGGCACCAGATCGGGCCGATCATGATCGGCGACCGTTACGCCGAGCGATTCCTTCCCCAGCCGCGCCTCGATCGCGAGCTGAGCTGCGGGAAAGGCGCGGGCATGCGCCCAGCCGTCGAAGATCACGGCCTCGCCTTCGGTGCGCACCCCATCGAGGCAGCCATCAACCGCCGGCCGCGGAAACGTCGATATTCGAGGCGCGACGACCGGACCGCCGACCTTCACCGGCTCGACCATCGCGCTCTCCTGGAATATCGCCACCACCAGGCCAAGCATGCTGATCCCGTCGAAATAGTCCAGCCGCCGATTGCGCAGCCGGTCGAGCACGGCGTCGCGATCGATCGATCGCCATAGCGCCAGATCGTCTTGCGCCTCGATCGTCGCGGCAAGTGCGGCACGGATTGCCGGATTGTGGTTGAGCGAGAATTGCCAGTTGCCGAACACCGGCGGCGAGCCGGCAGCCGGCAGGACGGGATCGGTCTGCGGCGCTTGCGGGCCCAGCCGCGGATCCCAGCGCTGCAGCGCAAAGGGCAGTGCCAGCAATTCCGGGGCGCAACGCTCGATGATCCGGTAATGGAGCAACTCGATCTTGCGTTCCTCCGGCGTCAGCCGGAAGGCGAGCCGCAGCAGTGCCGGCGCGCCGAGCGGCACCACCGGCTGGCGTTCGAACGATTTGATCGCCCGGATCGCGCCGAGCCAGTTCGGTATGCGATTGCGATAGTAGAACAGGTCGGGAAGATCCCCCTCCCGCGCGCCGGCGCCAAGCGCCTGATCCATCTGCACCGCAAGCTGCGCGGTAAGCGCCTCGCAAGCCTCTGGCCGCAGTACACCCATCGGATCGAACGGCGCCTGAAGCCGCACCATCGCGAGCGGATCGAGCCCTGCCGCCGGCAGCGATTTTTTTGAATAGGCCTTGAGCACTTCGCCCATATGGCCGGTGATCAGCGTCTCGGCGGCGATCCGCTCGCCAAGGATCAGGTCCCAGCCGCCGACCATGCCATCGGTCTGCCAGGTCTGCGCCATCAGCTTGTGGAAGAAGCGCTCGACCGTCCAGTGTGCTGGCTCGTCGCTGCCATGCGGCGGCTCGCGCCGATGGGGAAGGCCTAGCGCCGCGGCGATGCCGGCGCCGGCAATCACGTCGGGGTGCCCCGCATAGCCGCGGGTGAACAGCCGCAACCGATCCTTGAGACCCGCCGCCAGGCACAGGCCGAGGATGACGCGGCTGTCCTTGCCGCCCGTAATCGGCAGATCGATCGGCCCGTCGGTAGCGATGCCGAGCTGGATCGCCGCCTTGGCTTGACCGATCCCCTCGGCGAGCAGGGCGTCGAGCGCCGGTGACCAGCCTCGCTCGGCCTCGAAGTCGACAATCGAAGTCGCAAACGGCCGGCTGGCCATACCGTCCGGGCCAAAGCTCAGCACATGCTCCTGCGCGAGCTGCGTCACCGCACGATAGGCGGTGGCGGTGCCGACGCGATAGCCGATGGCGGCGAGCCATGTCAGGCTCGACGGATCGACCGTTCGGTCGCCGAGCACGACCGCCGCCAGCCCGGCGCGATTGGCCAGCACCGGCCTTTCGGCCGGGCCATGGAATAGCTGATGAAGGCCCGCCTGATCGGAAAATGCGGTGAGCGTCCCGTCCGCATGCAGCCGTGCGACGACATATTCGCCGGCAAGGTCGTCAGGCCATGGCGCAGCGGGATGATCGAGCAGCTGCGCCACCGCCGCGGCGTCGAGCAGGACCGGGCGTCCCGAAACGATACGCCAGATCAAGCCATGGATGACGCACATGCCGTGGCCGGGCTGCTGCCATAACTGCTGAGCGGCCGAGTAGAAGTGCGTGCGGGTGGCGAAGGCTGCGAAATCCCAGCAGCCGGAAGCTGTTTCGACCCTGCCCCGGACAGTCGATTCGGGAACGATATGAACTTCGCGCAACAGCAGCGGATGAAGATCATCGGCGGTACGCTCGCTCGCCACCGGTTCCCGCCAGAAGACAAATGAGGCCATCGCCAATGCCTTAGCAGCGGGGTTGCAGCCAGGCGAGCGGCGACCCGCAAATTCGCCTGTTCCCAGAATCGAATAACCCGGCTGTTAGGCCGGGTTATTCTCTGGAGGATTCTGACTAATGACCTTCTTGGTTTAGCCCTTCGCCCCGACAAAGCAAGCCGAAAGCGCAGAAGGCGACAAACTTTCGTCACGCCGCGAAAAGTTGCCGGGCCGGTTTTATCCGATCCGGATGAATACTGACGTCGACCGCGCGAACTGAACGACGATGCTAGGCGTCCATGACAAAAGGTGTCACGATTCTATGGAAATACAATGCGTTACATATGGCGGCGGCGTTGCTGGCGACAGTCAGCGGGTCTTGACCATCATCTGATATTCGTAAAATCGGGTTTGCGCCTGGCGAGGAAGGCCGCGACGCCCTCGCGGCCTTCGGGACCGGCGATATTGGCCGCGATGCCGCGCGCCTCGAACTCCATCTGGGCTTCCAGACCATTGTCGAATGCGGCAAGCAGCAGCGCGCGCGACGTACCGATCGAGCGGGTGGCCGATCGTGCGAGGCTGGCGGCGACGCCCGCCCCCTCCTCGGCCAGCGCCTGATCGTCGACGACGCGGGTGATCATGCCGATGGCCTCGGCTTCTTCGGCGTCGATCCGGCGATTGGAGATGATGATTTCCTGCGCCTTGCGCAGCCCTACCAGGCGCGGGAGCAGCCAGGTCAGCCCGCCGTCGGGGCTGACCCCAAGCGCCCCATAAGCTGCCGAGAACTTTGCAGATCGCGCCGCAAGGACGATGTCACCACATAGCGACAGTCCGAGGCCACCGCCGGCGGCGGGCCCGTTGACCAGCACGACCAGAGGCTTGTTCATCCGGGCGAAGCGCGACATCGCCATGTGCAGCGTGCCCGCCAATTCGCTGATCACGGCGCTGACCTTGTCGCCCGACGACGCCATCACCGAGATATCGCCTCCGGCGCAGAACATGCGGCCCGCGCCCGTGAGGACGACACAACGGATCGCGGCATCGCTATCGCACTGGATAGCAGCCTCGAGCAGCGCGCGGCCGAGCGGGAGGTCGATCGCATTGCCGGCATCGGGCCGGTTCAGCGTGACCTTCGCGATCGCGCCGTCGCGCTCGAACAGGATGGGGCTGTCGCTCATCGCGGCGCCATCCGGATCGCGCCGTCCAGCCGGATCACGTCGCCGTTGAGCATCGGATTGCGGAGGATGCTTTCGACGAGCTGAGCATATTCGGCCGGATTGCCAAGCCGGCTCGGATGCGGCACCTGCTGACCGAGCGAGTCCTGCGCCGCTTGCGGAAGGCCCTTCATCATCGGGGTCATGAAGATGCCCGGTGCGATCGTCATCACGCGGATGCGATGCTGGGCGAGGTCTCGCGCGGCGCACAGCGTGAGGCCCACGACCCCGGCCTTGGAGGCGGCATAGGCGGCCTGGCCGATCTGGCCGTCAAAGGCGGCAACCGAAGCGGTGTTGACGATCACGCCACGCTCCTCACCGATCGGTTCGGCCGCGATCAGCCGCGCCGCGAACTTCGACAAGACGTTGAACGTGCCGATGAGGTTGATGTCCACGACCTTGCGGAAATGGTCGAGCGCGTGGGGAGTCCCGTCCTTGCCGACGATGCGCGCCGGCGGCGCGATTCCAGCGCAATTGACGAGGATGCGGGCGACGCCATGTTCTTGTTCGGCTTCGGCCAACCCAGCGGCGACGCTGTCGTCGTCAGCCACGTCGACCGATACATAGAGCCCGCCGATCTCGGCAGCGGTCTCCGCACCGACCTGCGCGTTGACATCGAAGATCGCGACCTTCGCGCCATTGGCTGCGAGCAGGCGCGCAGTCTCTCCGCCGAGTCCCGATGCGCCGCCGGTAACGACGGCGGCGATTCCGTTGAGATCCATATCCTCTGCCCCTCAGACGATTTCGACTGCGAAGGCGGTAGCCTCGCCGCCGCCTATGCACAGGCTTGCAACGCCGCGCTTGAGTCCCCGATTTTCGAGCGCGCCCAGTAAGGTGGCAATCACCCGCGCGCCGCTCGCGCCGATCGGATGACCGAGCGCGCAGGCCCCTCCATTGACGTTCAGCTTCTCGGCTGGGATGCCAAGATCCCTGGCGGCGATCATTGCCACCACTGCGAACGCCTCGTTCACCTCGAACAGGTCGACATCGCCGACATCCCAGCCGGCCTTCGCGAGCACCTTGCGGATCGCGGGGACCGGGGCGGTGGTGAACAACCCCGGCTCATGCGCATGCGCCGCATGGGATACGACCCTCGCCACAACGGGCAGGCCCAGCCTTTCGGCCACGCTCGCGCGGGTCATCACCAGCGCGGCGGCACCATCGGAGATCGACGAGGCATTGGCGGCGGTGATCGTGCCGTCCTTGGCAAAGGCGGGCTTCAGCGTCGGGATCTTGTCGGGACGGGCCTTGCCGGGCTGCTCGTCGCGCTCGACCGTGACGGTGCCGCCGCGCGTCTCCATGGTCACGGGCACGATCTCGCGGTCGAAGGCGCCGCTGTCGATCGCCGCGTTGGCGCGGCTCAGTGACCGGATCGCATAGTCGTCCTGTGCCTCGCGGGTGAGCTGGTACTCGCGCGCCGAATCCTCGGCGAAGTTGCCCATCAGCTTGCCCGGCGTGTAGGCGTCCTCGAGCCCGTCCAGATACATCGAGTCCTTGACGACATCATGGCCGATGCGCGCGCCGCCACGATGCTTGGCGAGCAGGTAGGGCGCGTTGGACATGCTCTCCATGCCGCCCGCGACGATGATGTCGGCGCTGCCGGCGGCGAGCGCGTCATGCGCCATGATCGCAGCCTGCATGCCCGATCCGCACATCTTGTTGACGGTGGTGGCCTCGACCGCGGTCGGCAGGCCCGCGCCGATCGCCGCCTGCCGGGCGGGCGCCTGGCCGAGGCCGGCCGGCAAGACGCAGCCCATGTAGATCTGCTCGATCTGGCTGGTGTCGACACCGGCGCGCTCGACCGCGGCCTTCACGGCTGTCGCGCCAAGCTGGGTTGCCGAGGCGCCCGCAAGTGCGCCCTGGAAGCCGCCCATCGGGGTCCGGGCATAAGAGGCGATGACGACGGGATCGTTATTCATGATGTTTATCCTCGAAGCGCGCGGGCGATCACCATCCGCTGGATGTCGGATGTGCCCTCGTAGATTTGGCAAACGCGGACGTCGCGGTAGATCTTGGCCAGGCCATATTCTTCCAGATAGCCATAGCCGCCGAGCGTTTGAATGGCGCCTGAAACGATGGCTTCGGCCGCCTCCGACGCGAACAGCTTGGCCATCGACGCTTCCGTCAGGCAAGGAAGCTCGGCATCCTTGCAGCTGGCGGCATGCAGGACGAGTTGGCGCGCCGCCTCCAAGCGGGTGGCGAGGTCAGCCAGGCGAAAGCCAACCGCCTGATGCTCGATAATGGGCTTGCCGAAACTCTTGCGGTCGCGGGCGTAGTCGATTGCGATTTCCATCGCCGCCTGCGCCATGCCCACGGATTGCGCAGCGATGCCGATCCGCCCCGCCTCGAGATTGGCAAGCGCGATGTTGAGCCCGCGTCCCTCCGGGCCGAACAGCAGCGCATCCTCGACGAACAGATCGTCGAAGCGGATTGCGCAGGTGTCCGAGGCGGCCTGGCCCAGCTTGTGTTCTATCTTGTCGATCGAAAAGCCTGGTCTGTCGGTGGGCACAAGGAAGGCGGAGATGCCCTTCTTGCCCGCGTCCGGATTGGTCACTGCGAACACCATGACCAGCCCGGCAATGCTCCCGGAGCTGATGAACTGCTTGGCGCCGTTAAGCTTCCAGCCGCCGTCCGTGCGCGTGGCCCGGGTTCGCAAGGCGGCGGCGTCCGATCCCGCATCGGTCTCGGTCAGGGCGAAGGCGCCAATCATCCGGCCAGCGATGAGATCGGGGAGGAAGCGGGCCTGCTGATCCTCGGTCCCTTCCTTGAGCAGCCCGCCGACCAGCAGGCTGTTCTGGATCGATATGATCGTGGAGAGCGCGCCGTCGGCGGCGGCCACCTCGATCAGCGAAAGCGCATAGGAGACATAGTCGGCGCCGGCACCGCCAACCGATTCGGGAGCGACCATGCCCATCAGACCCAGGCCCGCGATCTCCTCGAACAGCCCGTCCGGATAGCCCTTGGCCGCCTCGAACGCCTGACTGCGCGGACGAATCTGCTCCTGCGCGAAATCGCGCACAACCTCCCGGATCGCAGACTGGGTCTCGGTGAGAATCATAAAACCTGACGGAATGTTATTTACTCGTGAGTATATTGATTGCCGATGGGTTTTATGTCAATCCTCGCCGTACAATGGACGAGACCGATCAGCGTGAAGTTTCGGCGTCGCCCTTCCGGACGCGCGAGCAGAAGGCCGAGCAGCGCGAGGTAAAGAAGCTCGCGCTGCTCGTCGCCGCAGTGCGCATGTTCAACGAGCGCGGCTTCCACGCCACGCTACTGGACGACGTGGCAACCAGCCTCGGCATCACCAAGCCCACTATCTACCATTATCTGGGCAACAAGGAGCAGGTGCTACTCGAATGCATCGCGTTGGGCATCGAGCAGTTCAACGAGGCGATCACCGAAGCGCGCACCCTGCCTGGTACCGGACTCGACAGACTGCGCCATTTCCTGCGCGCCTATGCGCGGATCAACATGGATGATTTCGGCCGTTGCGTGATCCGCACCGGCGTCGAGCCGCTCTCACCCGCTGGCGCCAGGAGCTTACGCGACCGTAAGCACTATATCGACGCCGCGCTGCGCGGTTTCATCGAGGAGGGGATGGCCGATGGCTCGATCGCGCTGAGCGATCCCAAGCTGCTGGCCTTCACGCTGGCGGGTGCACTTAACTGGCCGGCGCGCTGGCATAGCCCCGGCGGCGACCTGAGTGCCGAGGATATTGCGAGGCAAATGGTGGATATATTGACGGCGGGCTTGGCGCCGCGCTGACAATAGCTGTCGATTTGGATCAATCGCGCGTCCTCCAAGGGAAGTTGGCGTTGCACCTGCTGCCGGCTGACCTATCCTGTAGGTGGTAATATGGAGGGCGGGAATGAGGGGATTGGGCACTGCGCTTTTGGCCGTGATGGTGGCGGTTGGCATCAGCCAGTCACTGGCGGCCCAAACGGTGATGCCGACTCCCTTGGCCAGCGGCGAAGTCCTGCTTCAGATAGTGGCGCATGGCTCCAACCGTAGTCCGGCAGACTTCGTCCTGATGACTGTCCCTATTTGGGTATCGGCCGACGATGCGACGGCGGCACGGATGTCCAATCAAGCCAAGATTGATCGTCTCAAAAAACTTTTGGTGGCGAGTGGCGTCGACGCTGCCGACCTGACGTTGGTAAAGCCTGGTGCGGCTCGAATGGGTTTCATCGGCAACGAGCAACTCGCGGGCGGCGAGGGTGCACCGCTGTCCATGGTGCAACGACTCCAGCAGAAAACTGCCTATTCGGCTCTGCAAATCAAGTTGTCAGATGTCTCGAAGCTCTCGCGCGTAACCGATATCCTTGATGCGGAAAATGAAGCGATGGTCGCAGATCCTGTTCTTCGCCTTAAGGATGATCGGGGGGCCAAGAGAGCCGCCATCGCGGACGCGGCGACTCGCGCACGTTTCGACGCAGACAATTATGCGGCGGCGTTCGGCCTTCGCGTCATCCGGATCGCCAGGATCAGCGACCAAGCCAGTAACGTTCCCGAAACGAACTATGCGGCGATGATGCAAATGATGACTGATGCACGGCCCCCCCCCGACCTCATCAGAAGTGGTGACCGACGCTGATATATCGGTTGATTTCGTGCTCGGCTCGCGCTGATCGATTACCGGCATACAGTGGGTCAGCCCACCAGCCCAACCAACCAGTAGAACATCGCTGCAATCGCGGCTGCGGCAGGGAGAGTGATTACCCAGGCGATCACGATGCTGCCGGCGACGTTCCACCGCACCGCCGACAGCCGCCGCGAGGCGCCGACGCCGACGATGGCGCCGGTGATGGTGTGGGTGGTCGACACCGGTACGCCGAGCCATGTCGCGGCGAATAGCGTGATCGCGCCGCCGGTTTCGGCGCAGAAGCCCTGTGCCGGGGTCAGCCGGGTGATCTTCGATCCCATGGTGTGGACGATCCGCCAGCCGCCGAGCAGCGTGCCCAGGCCCATCGCTGACTGGCAGGTGATCACCACCCAGAAGGGCACGTGGAATTCCCCGCCGAGCATGTGCTGCGAATAGAGCAGGACGGCGATGATCCCCATCGTCTTCTGCGCGTCATTGCCGCCATGCCCCAGCGAGTAGAGCGATGCCGACACCAGCTGCATCCGGCGAAAGCGCTTGTCCGCGGTGGTGGGGGTGACTCGGACGAACGCCCAACTGGTGATCAGCACCAGCAGCAGGGCGAGAAGCAGGCCGATGGTCGGCGACAGGATGATCGCGAAGCTGGTCTTGAGCGCACCGGACCAGACCACCGCCGACAGGCCGGCCTTCGCGGTTCCTGCGCCGATCAGGCCACCGATCAGGGCGTGGCTCGACGAGGAGGGAATGCCGAGCAGCCATGTGATCACATTCCAGCTGATTGCGCCCATCAAGGCGCCGAAGATCACCTGCGCATCGACGATGTCAGCGTTGACGATGCCCTTGCCTACGGTCTCGGCGACGTGAAGCCCGAAGAAGAGGAAGGCGATGAAATTGAAGAAAGCGGCCCAGGCAACCGCATAATGCGGTTTGAGCACACGCGTCGACACGACCGTCGCGATCGAGTTGGCGGCATCGTGCAGACCGTTGAGGAAGTCGAACGCCAGCGCGATGCCGATCAGCCCGACCAGCAGCGGGAAGGAGAGGAGAGCGCCTTCCATCGTCAGGCGTGATCGAGCACGAGGCCCTGGATCTCGTTGGCGACATCCTCGAACCGGTCGGTGATCTTCTCGAGGTGGCTATAGACCTCGCGGCCGATGATGAACGCCATCGGGGATGTGTCGCCCGTGGCCTTGAACAGCGTCTTGAGACCCGAATCGTGGATCTCGTCGGCGTGGCCCTCGAGCTTAACGATCCGTTCGGTAAGGCTGTGGAGCCGCGCCGCGTTGCGGCCGACGTCGCGCAGCAGCGGCATTGCGTCCGCGGTGATCCGCGCCGCCTCGACGATGATCCCCGCCATGTCGCGCATCTGCGGCTCGAACGTCTTGAGTTCGTACAGGGTGATGGCCTTGGCCGTCTGGTTCATCTGGTCGATCGCGTCGTCCATCGCGCCGATGAGGCTGGTGATCGCGGTGCGGTCGAACGGCGTGATCAGCGTCTTGCGGACATCGACCAGAACGTCGCGGATGATGTCGTCGGCATCGTTTTCGCGATCGAAGATCTCCTGGCAGTGGAGCGGCATGTCGGCGCCGCCCTGCAGCAGCCGGCCGAGCGCGTCCGCAGCGGTGACGGTCAGCGCTGCATGCGCCTCGAACTGTTCGAAGAAGCTGCCTTGCTTGGGCAGCAATGCCTGGAACCAGCGCACTATGGTGAACCTCTCTGCTGTGTGACGGCGGGTCGCCGTTACAAATCTCTCGGCGAGCCCGGGATTCCACACCGGCGGGTGGAAGGTCGACAATATTTCCTTCAGCTCGGGCTCGTCGACGGCGGCAGCGGCGTCGGCCGGCGCCAACCAACGCAGCTCGCGCTCGTCCTGCTCCGGCCACTCGTCGAGCTGGGTCGTCACCGAAAATGGAAAAATGTCGACGGTTGCCGGTCGGGACGTACCGTTCTTGCGGGTCTTGCCATAAGTGTAGGTGCCGATCGCGAAGGGACAGGCGATGCCTACCAGGCCGGCCTCTTCATAGGCTTCGTGGCTCGCCGCCTCATGGCTTTTGAGGCCCTTGATCCGGTTACCCTTGGGCAGCACCCAGCGTCGCGTGTCCCGCGACGTGATCAGCAGCACCTCGATCTGGCCTGCTGGGTTGGTGCGGTAGGGCAAGACGGCAATCTGGCGAATGATCTGATCCCCGGTTCGATCGCTTCACCTACAAATGTGACGATCCTGTTGCAATCGCCTTGGACGATTCGAAATTTCCTGTCCTCCACTGGCATGTGGCTGGTCGTTCCCGTCGTTCGTCGACTTCCGCGATGCGTTTGTCGGCGCCGATGCGCCTTGGTGGAGGCTTTGGCGCGGTCGGTCGAAGCGCGAATGCGCGGCGGGGCTGCCCGGCCTATCCCACTTTCAACGGCAGACCACCCGATTGCCGGACCGCCGCCACACAGATCCACCGGATGAAGGTCGCCACCCAGATCCGGAACGCAACAGGAGACATGACATGACCCGTTCGACCGCCTTTTTCGCCGCCCTCGCCGCCGCGACCGCTGCCATCACCTCTTTCCCGGCCCAGGCTGCGGAAATGATCAATACCAACGCCGAAGTCCGCTATGGCGATCTCGATCTCGCCAGCCCGGCCGGCGCTCAGGCCCTCAGGGCCCGCGTTGTCCGCGCCGCCAAGCGGGTCTGCTCGATCGATGGCGACAGGTCGCTCAAGGCGCTGTCCCGGTCCCAGAGCTGCACCAGGGTCGCAATCGCCCGCGCTATGCCCCAGGTGGAGCTGGCGCTGGCTAACGCCGGCACCCAAATTGCCGAGAACAGCCGCATGAACGTCGCGGCGCACTGATCGTCCCCCGCCTCCCGGGGTCCCCCCAAGCCCTATCCCCGGGAGGCACCCACCCTTGGAGATACACGCGGCCGGACTGGCAATTTCCTCCGCGTGGGACGCACCCCCGGGTTCCCTTGCCCGGGGGTGCTTTCGTTTTTTTGTCGCTGCCCTCGCGCATCTCTCGAACGCTCCGAACGTGCGTCGGCGACTTTTACGGAGCATGCGCCGACGGAACAGAACAACGGCTCCACGCGTCCTCTGCCAGGCTTGACCCCGGATTCCCGCGGAAGAGCTGTGCTATGAGCTGACTCCGTCCTTCACCGCCGCGAGGAAATTGCATGTCGACCCGGCCCAGCCAACCGGTGCTCGCGCCCCCGCCGGGGATACAGCCTGCGAGCCACAGCCTGTTCGTAGATTTCGATGGAACGCTGGTGCCGCTTGTCGACCGGCCGGACCTGGTCCGCGCCGACTCCGAGTTGATCGAGCTGCTGGAGGCGCTCCACCGGCGTTTCCCGGGCCGGCTGGCGCTGATCAGCGGTCGCTCACTTGAGCAGCTCGACCGGATGATCGGGCCGATCACCCAGACCATCGCCGTCGCCGGTAGCCACGGCGCGGAGGTGCGTCACGATGGCCGGTTGGTCCAGCCGCCGCGGCCCGCCGGTCTCGACGCCGCCATTGCCGAGGTGCGATCCTATGGCGCCGGCCATCCCGAGATGATCATCGAGGAAAAGAGCCATGGCGTCGCGATGCACTATCGGGTTGCCCCGATCCTCGAGGAGCCGATCAAGCGGGTGGCTTATAAGATCGCGGAGCGAACCGGCCTCGAGGTCCAGCCGGGCAAGATGATGGTCGAGCTGCGCGGCCCCGGCTGGGACAAGGGCGGGGCCGTCGATGCGCTGCTGGCCGGATCACCGATGGCCGGAACGCTGCCGGTGGTGATTGGCGACGACCTTACCGACGAACCCGCGATGCGCGTCGCCGGCGAAAAGGGCGGTTTCGGCGTTCTTGTCGGCGCCAGGCGGGAAACCGCCGCCCTTTATGGCCTCGGCGATGTCGGCGCGGTCCGCCACTGGCTGTGGGACATGGCGGCATGACCGCGACGCTCGACCTCTGGCCGATCGGCAATTGCCAAGTGTCGGCGCTGGTCGACCGGGCCGGCCGCTTCGTCTGGGCGTGCGTTCCCCGCGTCGATGGCGACCCAGCCTTCTGCTCGTTGCTCGACGACAATCCGCCATCGGCCGAAGGCGCGCGCGGCTTCTGGGAGATCGACCTGGAGGACTGCGCGGAAACCCGGCAGGAATATCTGCGCAACACCGCGGTTCTCGTCACCCGCCACAGCGACGCCGCCGGCAATGCGATCGAGGTGACCGATTTCTGCCCGCGCAACTTTCGTCATGGCCGCATGTATCGCCCGGTCGCCTTCGCTCGAATCGTGCGGCCAATCGCGGGCAGCCCGCGTATCCGCGTGCGGCTGCGACCTGCCCATCATTGGGGTGCCGCCGATCCGGTGACGACGCAGGGATCGAATCACATCCGCTACGAACTGAGCGACACGACCCTGCGGCTGACAACCTCGGCCCCGCTGGGATGGATGGCGACCGAGCGGCTGTTCAGGGTGGAACGCCCGCTGCACTTCTTCCTCGGCCCGGACGAAAGCTTCATCGGCGATATCGGCGACACCCTCGACACGATGCTCGAACATACCGCTGCGGAGTGGCGCAGATGGGTCCGCGCGCTGGCGACACCGGTCGAGTGGCAGGAAGCGGTTATCCGGTCAGCGATCACCCTGAAGCTGTGCCAGCATGAGGAGACCGGCGCGATCGTCGCCGCGCTCACCACCTCAATTCCCGAGCATGCGGGGTCCGAACGGAATTGGGACTATCGCTACTGCTGGATCCGCGACGCCTATTACACGGTGCAGGCACTCAATCGGCTCGGCGCGCTCGACGTGCTCGAATCCTATCTCGAATATCTGCGTAACATCGTCGACAACGCCAAGGGCGGCCATATCCAGCCGCTGTACGGCGTGGGCGGCGAGGCGATACTGACCGAGCGCACCGCGCCGGAACTCGCCGGCTATCGCGGCATGGGGCCGGTGCGGGTCGGCAACCAGGCCTATGAGCAGGTCCAGCATGACGCCTATGGCCAGATCATCCTGTCCAACGCGCAAGCCTTCTTCGACCGGAGGCTCTATCGCATGGCGGGGACGGAGGATTTCCGCGCGCTCGAACGGGTCGGCGAACATGCCTGGAAGGTGCATGACAAGCCGGATGCCGGCCTGTGGGAGCTGCGCACCAAAAGCCATGTCCACACCTATTCGGTCGCGATGTGCTGGGCAGCGTGCGACCGGTTGGCCAACGCCGCCGCCGCCTTGGGCCTTTCCGAACGCGAGCTCTTCTGGCGGGACCGCGCCGACCATATCCGCGCGCGGATCGAAAGCGCCGCGTGGCGCGAGGACACGCAGCGCATCTCGGCGACCTTCGGCGGCGACGATCTCGACGCCAGCCTGATCCAGCTGCTCGACCTGAGATTTGTGAAACCCGGCGACGAACGCTTCCAGGGCACACTGCGGGCAGTGGAGGATGGACTGCGGCGCGGATCGCATATGCTGCGCTATGCGACTGAAGACGACTTCGGTCTGCCGCATACCGCTTTCAATGTCTGCACCTTCTGGCTGATCGAGGCATTGTGGCTGACAGGCCGAACCGATGATGCACGCGAGTTGTTCGAAGAGATGCTGTCGCGGCGGACCCCGGCGGGGCTGCTGTCGGAGGACATCGACCCTGCTACGGGCGAACTATGGGGTAATTATCCGCAAACCTATTCTCTGGTCGGCATGATCAACTGCGCGACCCTGCTCAGCAAACCGTGGAGTTCGGTGCGATGAGCAGGCTGATCATCGTTTCCAACCGCGTCCAGCCGCCGAGCGGCGAAGGGGGCGGCAACCAGGGCGGCCTCGCCGTCGCCCTGTCGGCGGCGTTGCGCGAATCGAGCGGGATCTGGTTCGGCTGGTCAGGCGACATCACCGAACAGTTCACCGGCCATATCAATCTGCAGCGCAACTACGGCGTCACCACCGCGACGATCGACCTCGAGGAGCAGGATGTCGACGAATATTATAACGGCTATGCCAACCGCACGCTGTGGCCGCTGTTCCACTACCGGATGGATCTGGCCGAGTTCGAGAGCGGGTTCGCCGAGGGCTATGAGCGGGTCAACCAGCGCTTCGCCGAGACGCTCGAACCCCTGATCGAGCGCGACGACCTCGTCTGGATTCATGACTACCACATGTTCCCGCTCGGCCAATATCTGCGCGATCGCGGCATTGCGAACCGGATCGGCTTCTTTCTGCACATCCCGTGGCCGCCCTATCGGCTGCTGCTGTCGCTGCCCAATCACCGCCAGCTGGTCGAGACGTTGTTCGCCTATGACGTGGTGGGGTTCCAGACCCAGGATTCGCTGACCAGTTTCCACGACTATGTGACCCAGGAGATGGGCGGCACTATCGCCGGGGACGGCCGGGTGACGGTGGACGACCGATCGATACTGGCGATCGCCTGCCCGATCGGAATCGACACCGAGAACTTCGTCGGGGCGTCGCAGTCCGCCCCCGCCCGCTACGCCTATTACCGGATGCGCCAGAGCAGTTCGGGCCGCGACATGATCATCGGCGTCGACCGGTTGGACTATTCCAAGGGCCTGGAAGAGCGCTTCCTCGGATATGAGCGGCTGTTGCAGGGCGAGGAAAAGCTGCACGGCGAGGTATTCCTGCTCCAGATCGCCCCGCCGTCGCGCGGCGACGTGCAGAGCTATCGGGAAATCCGCGCCTCGCTCGACGCGCTGTCGGGCCGGATCAACGGCGCCTATGCCGATGTCGAGTGGGTGCCGATCCGCTACGTCAACCGCGGCTATCCGCGCGATCGGCTCGCGGGCATCTACCGCGCCGCCAAGGTCGGGCTGGTGACGCCGCTGCGCGACGGCATGAACCTGGTGGCCAAGGAATATATCGCCGCGCAGGATCCGGAAGATCCCGGCGTGCTGATCCTGTCCCGCTTCGCCGGCGCGGCCGAGCAGCTCACCGAGGCGCTGCTGATCAATCCCTATAGCCCCGAGGAGATCGCCGACGCGATCAAGCTGGCGCTCGACATGCCGCTCGAAGAACGCAAGGCGCGATGGCGCGCCTGCATGGACAATATCGAGGCTGAAGACGTGATCTGGTGGCGTCGGCGCTTCACCGATGCACTGGAGTCGGTGAAGCAGTCGGTGGCGTGAGGGGCGGCTAATCGCCTTGGGATATTTAGGTAATGCCCACTTTGTGCAACAAAATTACAGAGCAAGCAAGAGCATCGCACTGCCGAAGATGATCCAGAAAATCCCGACAAACCAGAACCATCCACTGCTCTCATCTCTCTTGATGATCCTACCGCGCGTGGGCATTTTCCCGGTAGAAAACCCCCAGGCGGCAATTCCCCAAAAAGACAGTCCGAACACGATCATCAATAGCAACACTTTAGAAAATCCCCGTTCCGAAATCCCCGTTTTTTCGTCTACTCCGCCGCCTTCCCCACCTGAAGCTGCCGGCGCCGCGGCAAGGCTTCGGGCATTTCGTCCGCAATGAAGGCTATCAGCGCCTCTCTGACATCGCAGCGCAGATCGAAGGCGAGCGAGGCGTCGCGTGCGGTGACCAGCACACGCAGTTCGATCGTCTCTTCCTTCATGTCGGTGACCTGGAGATTCCAGAAGCGCCGGTCCCAGCGCGGGTTGGCGGCGACGGCCTCCCCGGCCTTGGCGCGGATGCGCGGCACGTCTGCGGCGGGATCGAGATAGAGGAAGATCGAGCCCGTCAGCTCGGAGTTGCTGCGCGTCCAGTTCTGGAAGCTCTGCTCGAGGAATTTGGTAACCGGCACGATCAGGCGCCGGTCGTCCCATATCCGCACCACGACATAGGTGAGGCGGATCTCCTCGATCCGACCCCACTCGCCCTCCATGATAATGACATCATCGATGCGGATCGGCTCGCTGAACGCCAGCTGGATTCCGGCAATCAGGTTCTTCAGCGCCGGCTGCGCGGCGGCGCCCACGGCCAGCCCAGCGAGGCCGGCCGATGCGATCAGCGTCACCCCCACGCTGCGCACCCCCGGGATGCTGAGCAGCATCATGCAGGCGGTCAGGAATATCACCGTGAACACCGCAATCCGCGTCAGGATCGCAACCCGCGTCCGCCGCCGCCGCGCGCGTAGATTGTCGGCGATGCTGATGTCGTGACGGATCGCGACCACGTCGCCGAGCGCCTGGATCAAGGCGATCGCCAGCCAGCCGATCATGCCGGGCACGACGAACCCTGCCACCTGCCGCCACAGCAGCCGCGCCCAGGGCGCAAGGGTCAGCCCGCGCTGGATCATCGCCAGCGCGATGGCGACGAGGATCCAGCGCATCGGACCGGCGACCCGTGCAATGACCACATCGTCGCTCCTGCTCCGCGTCCGCGCCGACAGGCGATGGAGCAGGCCCAGCGCAACCCGGTGGATCGCCAGCGCCGCCACGATGGCGAGCAGGACGGTGGCGCTAGCCTGGGCCGCATCGGCAAGCGCCGGCGGAAGCCGGAGGACATCGACCAGAAATGAGCGCATGCCCCCGCAACGTGAGCGGGTGGGAGGGGGTTCCCGTCGTGGCTGCGGTGAGCCGCGAGCGGAGCGGCAGGGCGGCAGCGGGGGCGGACCGGCGGTTGGCGTCAGCTGCTCTCGGCGGCCTTCACGGAGGGATCAGCTTACCGCCGCACGCCGCCGATAGCTCAGCGCCTCGGCGATGTGGACGCGCCCGACGCCCTCAGCACCGGCCAGATCCGCGATCGTCCGGCTCACCCGCAACACTCGGTGATAGCCGCGCCGACAGCCGCATCGCCTCCGCCGCCTGGGCGAGCAGCTTGCGGCCGGGCTCGTCAGGGGTCGCGACGGTGTCGAGCAGTTCGCCGTCCGCCTCGGCGTTGGTGCGGGCGCCATGGCCGGTGAAGCGCGCCGTCTGGATTGCGCGGGCGGCGGCGACGCGGGCGGCGACTTCGGCCGAGCCTTCGGCGGGCGGCGGCAGCACGAGACCGGCGGCGCTCACCGCGGCGACCTCGACGTGCAGGTCGATGCGATCGAGCAGCGGACCGGACAGCTTCGCCTGGTAATCGGTTGCGCAGCGCGGCGCGCGCGAGCAGGCTAGCGCGGCGTCGCCGAGATGGCCGCAGCGGCAGGGATTCATCGCCGCGATCAGCTGGACGCGGGCGGGAAAGGTGACATGGGCGTTGGCCCGGGCAACCGACACCTTGCCGGTCTCGAGCGGCTGGCGCAGCGAATCGAGCACCGCGCGCTGGAATTCCGGCATCTCGTCGAGGAACAGCACGCCGAGGTGCGCAAGGCTTACCTCGCCGGGACGAACGCGCAGACCGCCGCCGATCAGCGCGGCCATCGACGCCGAATGATGCGGGCTGCGAAACGGACGGGCGCGGATCAGTCGCCCGTCCTGCAGTTCGCCTGCGACCGAAGCGACCATCGACACTTCCAGCGCTTCGGCGGGGGTGAGTTCCGGCAATATGCCGGGGAGGCACGCCGCCATCAGCGACTTGCCCGCACCGGGAGGTCCGCTCATCAGCAGATTATGACCTATTACAACCAACGCCCGCTCACCTCGCTGCGCAAGTCCCGACCTGCTGCTTCGGTGAAGTGGCCCGTCGTCGATTGCAATCTGATGGCAGAGGTCGCTCCAACGCCGTAATGTTCGCAAGGGGGGCCGATGGCCCGCATTTTTTGAGGCGCGATTTATGCTCGGTCTGGAGATGCCAGAGAGAGGGGACATCCTCAAAGGTGATCTGCTCATTAACGGTGAATGGCTTGTTGCCAACATTGAGACCGGGGGCATCAGTTGGCCCGTTAAGGTGGAGAAGCTGGAATATCGCGGGGTTGTGTTCTGGGTCTTGCCGGTGACGCGTGAGACCTTTCCGGCCATCGCGCTCCGGCTTGAGGGGCTGTCGCGGGAGGATGGGCAAAGGCTGCTCATGCGGCTTTTAAGTGCAATCTCGTGGGTGAAGCGCGGCGGTATAATGATTGATGGTATCACGGGCGGCAATCTCCCCCGCCCGATGGGCCGCGACAAATCAAGGGGCTTCATCATCGCCGCAGAGTTGGAAGTGCCCTACCTACCAGAGCCTGATGATGAGCGCGCGCTGCTAGCTTTGGCGCTCTTGAGGGAGGCCCGTGGCCTCAATCATCCGGCATATTCGTTCCTCTCATATTACCGAGTGATCGAGGTTGCAGTGCCGCCGAAGAGCCGGAAAGCATGGATAGCAGCTCACTTGGGCAAAATCGGCGACAGTTGGGGTAAACAGGCGGTCGAAAGACTGCGCGCCACCGGAATATCAGACATTGGCGACCACATCTACAAATCGCGCAGGCAAGCCATTGCCCACGCGACTAGCCAGCCGATCATTGATCCCGATGACTATTCTGTCAGTCGCCAACTTGCCGCCGAGCTGCCCATCATGCTTGGGCTGGCTGAACTCGCGATTGAATATGAGCTCGGCGTTCAGAGTGGGCGTACAGTGTGGAAAGAACATCTTTATGAATTGGCCGGGTTTCGCTCGATCTTGGGCAAGGAGGTGATTGAAGCCATTGTTAATGACCTGCCCCCACGCGAGGGAATTACCGTTGATGTTCCACGGGTAGATGTAGAGCTGAAAGGCCGAGAGCCCTATGCCCCATTGATCGGCATGCGCCCTGTGGAGATTGGACAGGCTGAGGGGAGCTGCGTCATCGCTTTTCAGTCGGCCGATGGTCTCGTGCAGATTGCGTTCGAGTTGGACTTTAGGGAAGAGCGGCTGCGCTTTGATTGGCAAGGGATCGCGGTCGCGGACGATAAATCTCCCAAAGCTGCTGGTAATGCGGCCGAGATGAACCGCTTCCTCAACGACTATTTGGGCAACGGACGACTATACATTTATGATGCCGAGACCCGCATTCTCATTTCGAGAGTGGACGGCTTCCTTCCTAATTTCAGGCCCAACCCAGATGCATTCAATGCCCAGATTGACCATTGGATGGAGGAGGCTCAGAAGCGAGGGGCTAGCGGTGGGCATGCTGCGAGCGGGGAGAGGCAGGCCGCACCCGACCCGGAGCATTGAACGGCTTTGGACCGAATGAGCGCGCTGCTTTCGCTCGTCGCGACATTGCAACCCCGACGTTGAACGCATCGTACTTGGTGGGCTTGGCAGGAAAGCCAACCACAATCGGCAGAGCCCAGAAAACAAGGCCTTTATAAAGTCACAGGAACCGGGTTCAGTACCAGTCTCAGTACCATTTCCGGTCAGAAACTAATAGAACCGGAATGACCGAGATGGGGTGGATTGTGTTGAAGAAGTCGGCTCGTGGCAGGATCGGACGTTGCTCGCGGATCAGGCGATCGGGTCGCTGCCGGCTC
>NZ_JBANFK010000013.1:0-103137 GCF_037861105.1 Rhizorhabdus argentea | reverse complement strand
AGGAGCCGTTCCTGCACAATACACAAAGTGTGTTTGCATATTAAGACATGGAACGACTTAGCTTTAACCGATCCTCCAACGCCCTGAAGCCGCCAGAAACCGGAGCCGCCGCCCACATGTCCCTTCATCAATCCAACAATGAGAAAGATCCGAAAACCTTCCCTCCCCCAAGAATGATCTCTTCGGGTGATCGATCTAACGATCAGGAAAGTAACGGTGGAGGCTCGGTCGAAACCGCGTCAACCCCGTCGGTGGAGCGGCTTCTATGGGCGAGGCCCCACCCGGTCAACAACAAAATTACAAAAAAACGACAGCGCCAATCGGGCCTGATTTTCCGGGCATTTCAGCACCGCCGTTGTCGCCGATATGGGTTCCGACCGAGCCGAATCAACCCCCTCCCGATTCGACGACGTGAAATTTCATCGACGCCAACTCATTGATACCCGGCGATTTAACTCGGAATCGTGGAGATTCGCGACGAGAGAAGGAGCGCGACTGCGTCGGACCCGGGCCAGGGAGCCGGGGTCAGGCCGTCTGGATATATTCGCGCAGAGCCGCGGCCTCGCTCTCGATCCGCTCCATCCTGAACTTGACCAGATCGCCGATCGACACGAACCCGACCACGACGCCGTCGTCGACCACCGGCAGATGCCGAACCCGCCGCTGGGTCATCATCGCCAGCGCCTCGAGCGGCGACATGTTGCTGGTCACCGTGATCACCGGCGTGGTCATCACGTCGCGCACCTGGCGGTTCAGAAAATCGGCCCCATGGCGCCGGATGCCGTAGATCATGTCGCGCTCGGACAATATGCCGACCACCTGCTCATTCTCAATCACAGGGACCGCGCCGATCCGCTTGTCGGCGAGCAGCGAAAGCACCCCGTTGACGGGCATGTCTGGCGACACGCTGATAACGCTGTTGTCGGGTCGCCCATGAAGCATTGCCGCAATCGTCATATCGGCCTCCTACCCCCGGTTGCGCCTGGCGCGTGGCGCGCCGGGCCATCTGCGGAGCCGCCTTCTCGACAGGGAAGCAGGTGCATCGCCGTCGGAGTTGGTCTCCACCGGTTGATAGTCCCACTTTTCCCTCCCAAATGGAAGCCATGACAAGACCACCACGACGCGGAAATCGCCTTTCCGATCCAATTTATGCGGCGCGCGCCTGGGCGCGCTATCGCTGGATCATGCGCTGGGTTGTCGCCGCCGCGGCACTCAGCGTGGTAGCCGCGCTGATCTATCTCAAGGCGGACGGTTCGCCACTCACCGCGACGATGATCATCGCCACCAGCGCCGGGGTGGCCTTCACGGTGCTGCTGGCAGGCGCGCTGATGGGGCTGATCTTCCTGAGCTCCGGCACGGGCCATGACGACGATGTCGGCCATATCGACGAAGGGGACTAGGCAGCACTCTCCAGCTTGATGGTGACCGAAACGCCCAATTTCGCCGAAACCGGACAAAAAAAGGGCGGCCCGAGAGCCGCCCTTTCTCTGCATCATGCCTGCCCGATCACACTATCGCCGATTCCCCGCGCGGCTTGCGGGTACGCGGACGCGGGCGATCACTGCCTTCGCTACCCTCTTCGACCGGCGCCTTCAGTGAGAGCGACGGCGGCAGGCGGTCGACCTCGATCTGCTCTGGCGGCTGCACCTTGGGCGGACGGCCGCGGCGACGAACGGGACGCGGCTCTCCCTCGGCCGGCGCGGCCTCCTGGACCGTAGGGCTGCTGTCGAGGACAGGCGCGAGGCCATTATCCGTCGGTGCATAGCCCTGCTCGGCCGCTGCATGGCTCTGTTCCGCACGCGGCGGACGGCCGCGGCGCGGGCGACGTTCCGCATCCTCGCTACGCTCGTCCTCGACCCGGTTGAGGTCACCTCGATTATTGTCTCCGCGCGCTGCGTCGTTCCGGTTGCCGTCGCTGCGGACATCGTCGCGGCTGTTGGCGCGGCGATGTCCCTCGCCTCGGCCGTTTTCGCTGCGGCCACCCTCGCTGCGATTGCCATCGCCCCGATTGCCGTTGTCGCGGTTGGCGCGATTACCGTCGCCACGATTGCCGTCGGATATCTCGCGATCGCCGAAATCGCGCTGCGCGTCGGTCTCGCGCATGGCGAAGATCGGTTCCGGCGCCTGGCGGTCGTCGTTACCGATCCGCTCGCCCTCGTCGCCATAATCCTCATCGGACTGGCCGGCATAATCGTCGCGGCGAGGACGGGGCTGCTGCTCCTCGAAGCGCGACCGGCTCTCGCTCAGCACGCGGAAATAATGGTCCGCGAACTGGAGATAATATTCGGTGTTGACGCGATCACCCTGCATCTGCGCATCACGCGCCAGCGCCTTGTATTTCTCATGGAGCTGGGCGGCATTGCCGCGCGCGCGATTGTCGATGCGATTGCCGCGATCCTGACCGCCACCATTGGAACCATTGCGCGGGGGTGCACCCTGACCACCGCCACGACCGCGACGGCGGCCGTTCTGCCGATTATTTATCAACTTTCCGATGTCCTCGTCACTGGTGGTATCGGTTCACCACTCCCTACACCGGGACCGTCCCGGAGCCATAAGGGGACCATCGTCCCCAAACCGTAAAAGATGCACGCCGCCCACAGGCACGAGCCCGGCCGGCCCGCATCCGCCTACGTCATGGTCGCTCGAAAAACGGCGTCCCTGGCATTGGAGGTCGTAGCATGGGCCGGTGCGCGTACGCATCCAAGGCCCGTCAATAGCCCCGATGTAGGAGGTCGCGCATCGATTTCCAAGCACAATGTGCGGGCATGCGATAAAAGGATCAGGCTTTGACGACTATCGCACGATCGCGTCCGGCGAGATCGCGGCGCACCGCTCCGGCCAGGCCGTGGGCCGCGAGCAGCGCCACAAGGCTATCTGCCTGATCTGCACCGATTTCGATCGCTGCCAAGCCGCCCGGGGCCAGCAGCCGCCCGATCTCGGGCGCAAGCCGCCGATAATCATCGAGCCCGGTCGGCCCGGCGAACAGGGCCGACGATGGCTCATAATCGATGACGTCGGGCGGCAGGGCCGCGTCGCTGGCTATGTAGGGCGGATTGCACAACAGCAGATCGAAACGCTCGTCGAGCCCGTCCGCCCAGTCGCCCTGCCGTATCTCCGCCCGGCCGAGCAGCCCCAGCCGCGCCGCATTGCCCCGCGCGATGTCGACCGCAGCCGGCGATCGGTCGATGCCAAGGCCGGTCGCTCGCGGCCACTCCGCGAGGGCGGCGAGCAGCAGCGCGCCCGAGCCGGTGCCGAGATCGAGCACCCGCGCCGGCCCGGCCCTGCCGAAATGATCGACCGCCGCCTCGATCAGCGTCTCGCTGTCGGGCCGCGGGATCAGCACGCCCGGCATCACATCCAGGCTGATCGTCCAGAAATCGCGCCGGCCGGTAATATAGGCGACCGGCTCATGCGCGCGCCGCCGCGCCACCAGCGCGTCGAAGCCCTCGGGGGCGGAAATGTCTTGCCAGCCGAGCAGCATAACACCGCGATCGATGCCCAGCGCATATGCCATCAGCAGTTCGGCATCGAGCCGTGCGCTGTCGCTGGTCTCCGACAGGATCGCCGCCGCACGCGCAAGCGCGGTACGAACCTTCTCGACCATCGACCTCAGCTATCCAGCTGAGCGAGGCGTTCGGCCTCATCCTCGGCGATCAGCGCATCGACAAGTTCGTTCAGCCCCGGCCCCTCCAGGATCTCCGGAAGGCGATGCAGCGTCAGGTTGATGCGATGGTCCGTCACCCGCCCCTGCGGGAAATTATAGGTGCGGATCCGCTCCGACCGGTCGCCCGATCCGACCATCGACTTGCGCGCCCCGGCCCGCGCGCTCGCCAATCGTTCGCGCTCCTGTTCGTAGAGCCGCGTGCGCAGCACCTTGAGCGCCTTCGCCTTGTTCTTGTGCTGCGACTTCTCGTCCTGCTGGATCACCACCAGACCGGAGGGAAGATGGGTGATCCGTACCGCGCTGTCGGTGGTGTTGACCGACTGGCCGCCAGGACCAGACGAGCGATAGACGTCGATCCGCAGGTCCTTGTCGTCGATCTGGACGTCGACCTCTTCGGCCTCGGGCAGCACCGCTACCGTTGCTGCGGAGGTATGGATGCGCCCGCCGGATTCGGTGACCGGCACGCGCTGGACACGGTGGACCCCGCTCTCGAACTTCAACCGGGCAAACACGCCGGCGCCGGTGACGCTCGCCACCACTTCCTTGTAGCCGCCGAGATCCGCCGCGCTCGCCGAAATCAGTTCGACCCGCCAGCCGCGGTCCTCGGCATAGCGTTGGTACATGCGGAACAGGTCGCCCGCGAACAGCGCGGCCTCGTCGCCGCCGGTCCCCGCCCTTATTTCGAGCATCGCCGATCGCTCGTCGGCGGCATCGCGCGGCAGCAGCCTCAGCGCCAGATCGCGCTCCGCCTCGGGCAACCTGGCCCGAATCTCCTCGACCTCCTCGGCCGCCATCGCGCGCATGTCGGCATCGCTGTCGTCGTCTTCCGCGAGCCCCTTGAGCACATCGAGCTCCGCGCGCAGCCGCCGCACCTCGCCCGCCGCCACCGCGACCGGCTCGATCTCGGCATAGTCCTTCGACAGCTGGACGAACTGATCCGACGGCAGGTCGCCACGCGACATCAGCGCCTGGAGCTCGTCACGGCGCGCCTCGATCTGTGCGATCCGCGCCGATGTTATCCCTGCCATCGACGTCAGCCCCGCAGCGTTTCGATCAGCTTTCCGACCGGCACCCACCGCTGGGTCTGGTCGTCGAGCTGCTTCAGCGCCACTTCGCCGCGCGCCACCTCGTCGTCGCCGATGATCACCGCCCAGGTCGCACCCGATGCATCGGCCTTCTGCATCCGCTTCTTCATATTGCCCTTATAGGCCATGTCGGCCGCGATGCCGGCGCGCCGCAAATCGGCGAGAAGCGCGATGGCGGTCGCCTGTGCGCCGTCACCCATCGGCACCACCGCAACCTGCATGGTTTCGGCATCGGGCGCATCGATCAGCATCGCCAGCCGCTCGATCCCGGCCGCCCAGCCCACCGCCGGGGTGGGCGGGCCGCCCAGCGCCTCGATCAGCCCGTCATAGCGGCCGCCGCCAAGCACAGTGCCCTGCGCGCCGAGCCGGTCGGTAACGAACTCGAAGGCGGTGTGGCGGTAATAATCGAGTCCGCGCACCAGCCGGGCATTGCGCACCCAGGCGATCCCGGCAGCCTCCAGCCCCTTGGTCACCGCCTCGAAGAAGTGGCCGGCCTCGGCCGAGAGATAGGCGTCGATCTCCGGTGCTGCGTCCGCGATCGGCCGGTCGCGCGGGTCCTTTGAATCGAGGATCCGCAGCGGATTGCGCTCGAGGCGGTCGACGCTGTCCTCGGACAGCTCGCCGCGATGCCGGTCGAAATGCGCTACCAGCGCAGCACGCCACGCGTCGCGCGTAGCGCCGTCGCCCAGCGTGTTCAGGGTCAGAGTCACGCCGTCGGAAATGCCAAGCTCGCGCAGCAGCTGGTCGGCAAGGCACAGCAGCTCGACATCCGCCTGCGGCTCGCCCGAACCGATCACCTCGGCATCGAGCTGGTGGAACTGCCGATACCGCCCCTTTTGCGGCCGTTCGTAACGAAACAGCGGGCCATGGGTGACGATCTTGAGCGGCGCATGCTGCTGCCATCCCTCGGTGAGATAGGCGCGGCAGAGCCCGGCGGTGAACTCCGGCCTGAGCGTCACCGAATCTCCGCCGCGATCATCGAAGCTGTACATCTCCTTGGCGACGACGTCGGTAGTTTCGCCCAGCGAGCGCGCGAACACCGCGGTCGGCTCGATCACCGGCACCTCGACCCGTCCGAAACCGTAAAGGCGGCGGACCCGGTCGAAGGTGTCGACGACATGGCCGAAGCGTCGCGCCTGTTCGCCCAGCATGTCCTGCGTACCCCGGATCGGGCGCGGTGTTTCGATCTTGCTCATCGCAGCGGCCTTAGAACAAATTGGGGGGAGGAGGGAAGATTGCCACCTCTCCTGCATTTCGTCGCCGAAATCAGCGCGGTTAACCTGATTCCCGCTTGGCATCCGGTGCAGTGCAGCATAAAGCCGCGCGCTATGAACATCGACCTTATCCCGATCGGCGATGACCCGCCGAACAGCCTCAACGTCATCATCGAAGTGCCGGTGGGCGGCGAACCCGTCAAATATGAGTTCGACAAGAAGTCGGGCGCGCTGTTCGTCGATCGCATCCTGCACACGCCGATGCGGTATCCGTGCAATTACGGCTTCGTGCCGCACACGCTGTCGCCCGACGGCGATCCGCTCGACGCGCTGGTCGTCGCGCGCTCGCCGTTCGTGCCCGGCTGCGTCGTCCGGGTGCGGCCAATCGCGGTGCTCAAACTCGAGGATGAAGCCGGCGGCGACGAAAAGCTGCTGACCGTGCCTGTCGACGGCACCTTCCCTTATTATTCCAAGGTCGACGAGAAGGACGATCTGCCCGAGATCGTCATGCAGCAGATCGAGCATTTCTTCACCCACTACAAGGATCTTGAGGCCAAGAAGTGGGTGCGGATCGGCACCTGGGGCGGCGCCGAGGATGCCCGCCAGATCGTGCTGGAAGCGATCGAGCGCGCGAAGGCGGCAAAGGCGGCCTGAGGCTCGGGCCTTCACCAGACATAAGATGTTAGAGAGGCCCCGCCCACGGCAGGGGCCTCTCTTTTTGCGCTTGCACAATCCGTACCGATCGGTACCTATGGACTGATGCTCCACCGCCGCGCCACCGGACAAGGCTATGCCTTCGTCGTCATAGCGATCACGTTCGTCGCGCTGTTGGTCGCTGCGGCGCTGCGAGCGGCGCCGAGCGTGCTGATCCTCCCGCTCGAATCGCATTTCCGCTGGGACCGGGCGACGATCTCCTTCGCCGCGGCGGCCGGCATCCTGCTCTATGGGCTGGTCGGGCCCTTCGCGGCGGCGCTGATGCAGTCGATCGGCATCCGCCGCACGATGATCGGCGGCCTCATGCTGATGGCGGGGTCCAGCCTCGCCAGCCTGTGGATGACCGAGAGCTGGCACTATATACTGAGCTGGGGCGTGATATCGGGCATCGGCTCGGGTGCGATTGCGCCGGTGCTGGGTGCGACGATCGTCAACCGCTGGTTCGCCGCGCGGCGCGGGCTGATGATGGGCCTGCTGACCGCGAGCACGGCCACCGGCGCGTTGCTATTCCTGCCGGCGATGGCGTGGCTCACCCGCAACGGCGCCTGGCAACCGGTCGCGCTCTATGTCGGGCTGGGCGCTGCGGCGCTGATCCCGCTCGTCTGGCTGCTGATGCCGGAGAGTCCTGCCGCAATCGGCGCGGTGCGTTATGGGGAGGCGCCGGGCACCTCGCCCGCCACGACCGCGCCGCGCGGTGCGATGCTCGCGATTCACACGCTCGTCGAGGCGATGCGTTCGCCGATGTTCTGGCTGCTGTTCGGTACCTTCGCGATCTGCGGGCTCACCACCAACGGCCTCGTCGGCACCCATCTGATCGCCTACTGCGGCGACTATGGCATCGCCCCGGTCGCCGCGGCCGGGCTGCTGTCGCTGATGGGCTTCTTTGACCTGATCGGCACCACCGCCTCGGGCTGGCTGACCGACCGCTACGATCCGCGCCGGCTGCTCTTCATATATTACGGCCTGCGCGGCCTGTCGCTGATCGCGCTGCCGGCGCTGGGTTTCCAGCCGACCGGCCTGCTGATCTTCGCCATCTTCTACGGGCTCGACTGGGTCGCGACGGTGCCGCCGACGCTGGCGCTCGCCAACCGTTATTTCGGCGAGGCGCGCGCGCCGATAGTATTCGGCTGGGTGATAACCGGCCACCAGCTCGGCGCTGCCACCGCGGCCTATGGCGCCGGCCTGATCCGCGCCGAGACCGGCAGCTATTTCCTGGCCTTCACGATCGCTGGTGCCTTCGGCATCCTGGCCGCGCTCATGGCCATCGCCATCGCGCGATCGGCACCCGTCTTCGCAGTCCCCCAACCCGCCTGAAAAAGCAGCGCTGGTGTGCGTTTCGAGTTTTTTGACTTGATGCAGACCGGCTGCCCAGCTAGGCGCACCCACCTGCAATGTGTCGGGGCGTGGCGCAGTCTGGTAGCGCACTGGTCTCGGGGTCCAGGGGTCGTAGGTTCGAATCCTATCGCCCCGACCATTGCAGCGCTCCGGCCGGCAGCCGGCCGTCCCCGTTTATTACCCGGGCGTTCGCCCGCGAAGAGCAACCTTGTTGGGTGCGGGTGACCTATGCGTCGCGCTTGTGGCGCAGGATAATCATGTCCTGATGGGACAAGGCGCCGCGCGGCTGATAGCTCAGGATATCGAACCAGCGCGTCCAATGCTTGAAGATATACCAGGGCGTGTGGAATGTGCTCTGATAGTAGCTTGGAAAATCGGCCGCCCAGGCATCATCGGCGTGGAAGTAGATCCCGTGCTCGCTGAGCACGGCATCGACATGCCTGGCCAATTCCTCGGGCTTCAGTTCGGGCGGGAGCTGATCCAACCAGCGCTGCTTGGCGAAGGGGCCCATGACCGTGAGGACAAGCACTCCCTCCGGGGCGAGGATGCGGTGAAGCTCCGCAAGCCAAGCGTCCTGATGAGCCTCGTCGAGATGCGTCAGGACGCTGTGGTTGAGAATGAGATCGAAGACGCCGGCGCCAAAGGGTAGCGGCGGCAACTCTCCGCTCTGGAAGACGCGAAACTCCGGGTAATTTGCCTGCAGCCATTCGATGGCTTCGCCGTCGATGTCGCAGGCATGCACTTCGTGCTTTTCGAAGTCGAACTTGATCTGGGTCAGGGCGCGACCGCACCCGCAGCCCCAATCGAGAACCTTCATGGCCCTGTCCTGGATATGGACGCCAACGCCCGATAGGCCTCGCCGAAAATCGTAGGCCGAATGCCAGCCCGACGGCCCCCAGGCCTCCGCGTCGGACAGACCTGAAACCCGCTGGCGAAGGTGTTGCGGAGGTATGGGCTTCGGCAAGGTCTTCTCCGAAAGATGGCAGCGGCTACGCAGATGATCAGGCGCTGTAGCGGCCACCTGCCTCAACTGACAATATGACTCCCCCACGACGGCGCGCATCGATGCTCCTCGCACGCCAATTGCCGCTCACATACGGAGCGGCGCTGCATATCCCGTCAGCTCCAGATAGCCGCGCCCGCCTCCGGTCCTGACCGCCCCCTCCCAGTACACCGGCAATCCCGTCCGCCGCCCGTCCAGCTCCTGCGCCGCGAACAGCGGCACGAGCGGGAAGCGCCGCACGCCCTCCGGCAAGCGCACGCTCAGCAGCTGCTCGACCGGATAGACCGCACCGGTCGCGGCACTCTTCCAGGTGCGGCGCGGGCGGAAGCTGATGTCGACCGGCGCGAAGCGGACGATTCGGCCGTCGGGACGGCGGAGCGATCCGCCGGCCCACAGCACGCCGCCGCCCTTGCGCCGGATCCGGAACGCCATCAGCGCGCTGCCGTCGTCGAGGTTCAGGCCGGTCCAGTCCCAACCGGCGGCGTCGGGAGCGAGATAGTCGGACGACCATTCGCGGTCGAGCCACGCCTCGCCCGTCACGCGCACCGGCATGTTGCCCCGCAGGACGGTGCCGGCGACGGCAAGGTGCGGGATCGAATAATAATAGCTCGCCTGCCCTGGATTGGGCCCCTTGCGGCTATAGCCATTCTCGCCCTGCGCCATCGGCTGTTGGGTGGGGCGGAAGGCGAGGTCGAGCGCGAAGCCATCGGCCTGCACGCGGGTGGCGAAGCGGCCGTCGGGCAGGCGGCGCAGGCGCCAGTCGCGGATGCGGATATCGGCGTCACCGGTCGCCGCCGCCGCGAGGCCGAAGCCCGCGCGGGCCGCGCGTTCGCCGTGCAGAAGCCGGCCCAGCTTCGGATCGGACAAAGCGGCGTGCGCGAACAGGATCTGCCGCGCGGCGAAACGGCTCGGATTGGCGGGGTCGACGCGTGGACGGCTGCGGAAGAAGGTCACTTGGAAGCCGAATGCGCGGCCGTCCTCCGCCTTCAGCCAGCCGGTGACGTACCACCACTCGGTGCGGAACGCCGGGTGCGCGCCATGGTCGGCGGGGAAGCGCAGATGCAGCCCCGGCTTCACCACCGGATAATCCACGGCAGGCGCCGCCATCGCGATCGTCGCGAACGGCGCGAGCAGCGCGAGCAGCGCGAGCAGCATGCCGATCGCGCGGATCACCAGTCCTCCCTCACCGCCAGCACCGCATCGATCGACGTCGCCCGCCGCCCCGCCAGCATCGCCGTTCCCGCCGCGGCCAGCACCAGCGCCGCGACGACCCCGGCCAGGGGGCCGATCGGCACGTGCGTCGACATCGTCCAATGGAAGGACTGCGGGTTGATCACGTGGATGAGGACCTGCGATAGGACCAGCCCGAGCAGCACCCCGGCCAAGCCGCCGATCAGGCCGAGCAGCGCCCCCTCGGTCGCCAGCATCGCGATGATCTGGCGCTTCGACACGCCCAGGTGGCGCAGCATCCCAAACTCGCGGGTGCGCGCTACGGTCTGCGCCGACATCGTGGCGGCGACCCCGGCGAGCCCGACCAGGATCGCCACCGCCTCGAGCAGATACGTCACCGCGAAGCTGCGATCGAACAGCTTCAGCGCAAAGCGGCGCAGTGCGGCGGGCTCGCTGATCTCGGTCTGCATCGCCAGCGCCGGCGGGAGCCGCGCGGCAAGGCTGCGGCCGACCTGGGCGGGCACCATGGCCTCGCCGAGGGCGATCGCGGCCTCGTTGCGCATCCTGTCGCCGGTGAGCCGCTGATAGTCGCCGGTGTCGATGATCACCGCGCCGTTCTGCCGTGCATAATCGCGCCAGATCCCGATGACCGCGAAGCGCTGCTCCGGCGCGATCGGCAAGCGAATCGTCGCGCCTGGCCGCCAGCCATAGAGCCGCGACGCGGGCTCCGAAACCCAGACGGGTACAGTGCCGGGGGGCGCGGGCGGCCCGGTCTCGATCAGGTCGAGCAGGGGATCGCGGCCTTCGCGGCCGACCGGACGGGCGACCAATATGACCGGCGGCCGGTCTGGCCGGATCGTGAGCGGAATCTGCTGCGAGAAGCGCATTTCCGCCACCCCGGGAGTCGCCGCGAGCCGCGCCTGGTCAGCCGGGGCGAAGCCGGGCGGCGCGCTGCGGATATACAAGTCCCCACTCAGCACATGGCCGAGCCAGCCATCGACCGCGACCCGAAAGCTGGTGACCATCGTCGCCATTGCGATCATCAGCGCGGTCGAGGCGACGATCCCGCACAGCGCCGTCGCCACCTCACCCGGCGCGCCATGGACGTGCCGCGTGGCGAGCAGCTGCGGCACATGGCGGGCCGGCCGCCGCGACAGCCATCCCAGCGTCTGCCGCGCGAGCCAGGGAACCCCCGCGATTCCGCCGGCGAGCAGCAGCGCGATGCTGGCGAAGCCGAACAGCGGCAGTCCCCCCACCGCGGGCAGCAGCGCGAGCGGTGCGCCGGCCAGCGCCAGCAGCGCCGCCGGTCGCCATGGCACCGGCGCGCGAGGATCGATCATGTCGCCGCTGTTCCTGAGCGCGGCCGCCGGGGCAGCTCTGGCCGCGGCGCGGGCCGGTAACACGCTGCCGAGCAGCGCCGCCGCCAGGCCCAGGACGAAGAAGGCGGCGGCCGGGCCGGCCTGGAAGACCAGCCGCACGACCTGATCGTCGAAATAGCCGGCGCCGAGATCGCCACCGAACAGCCGCAGCGCGCCCGCGGCCAGGCCATAGCCGGCCAGCAGCCCAAGGCCCGACCCGATGACGCCGATGATGAATCCTTCGATGGTCACCGCCGCAACGATGCCGCCGCGCGGCAGGCCCAGGGTGCGGACCAGCGCGAAGGCGCGCAGCCGCCGCGTGACCGACAGCGACTGCGCCGAATAGACCAGGAAGCCGCCGGTCAGCAGCGCCACCAGCGCCAGCATGTCGAGATTGACCCGATAGGCGCGCGATAGCGTGTCGCCCTGCATCGCGCGGCTCTGCCCGCTCTCGACCGCAGCGCCCGGCGGCAGCAGCTTCGGCAGCGCCGCCACCGCCTGCGACCGATCGGCCAGCTTCAGGTCGATCCGGTCGATCCGCCCCAGCCGCCCGAAGCGCCATTGCGCGGTGGCGATGTCGATCACGCCGATCGCCTGATCCTCGCCCAGCGCCGGCAGCGTTCCGGCGATCCTCAGCGGCACGGTATGGCCATTCGCGCCGACCATCACCCGGTCGCCAACCTGCGCGCGCATTCGCGCCAGGGCGCCGCGCGACAGGAACAGCGCCTGCCCTTCGAACACAGCCTCGCCGCCACCGTCGGCTCCCTCGGCGCGGATGCCGACCAGACTGGGCGTCACCGCGGCCGCGCGAAGCAGATCGATCCCAAGCAAAGTGAAGCGCTGCTCGCCGCTATGGGCGCGCAGCTCGACCACCGGGCTGGCATCGGCAACCCCGGGCGCGGTCGCGATCCGGGGATAGGCCAGTTCGTCGATGCCGAGCGGACTGACGGCGCGCACCGCCAGCTCTGCAGCGCCGTTGACGCTGCGCACTGCACCATCGAACGAGGCCAGCGCCGAGCCGTTGACCAGATGCACCGCAAAGCCAAGCGCGACCCCGACCGCGATGGCCAGTGCGGTGAGCAGGAACCGCAGCGGACGCCAGCGCCATTCCCCGCCGACTAGCCAGCCGAGCGCGAGCCGCCCCGACAGCAAGCCGGGCTCAGCGCCCATCGCGCTCCGCCAGCCCGGCCGCTCCGAGGACCAGCACGCGATCGGCGATGCCGGCCGTCGCCTCGCTATGGGTGACCAGCACCACCGCCGCGCCATGATCGCGGCTGGCGGCGGCGAACAGCGCCAGCACCCGCGCGGCGGTATCGGGATCGAGATTGCCGGTCGGCTCGTCGGCGAGAATCAGCGCCGGCCGATGGACCAGCGCGCGGGCGATGGCCACCCGCTGCAATTCACCGCCCGACAGATCGCGGGCATAGCCGTCGCCGCGCCCGTCCAGCCCCACCGCCTCAAGCATCGCATCGGCGCGGGCGGTGGCGGCGCGCGCGTCGGCCGACACCAGCGCCAGCGGCAGCGCGACATTCTGCCGCAGCGTCAAATAGGGCAGGATATGGAAGGCCTGGAACACGAAACCGATCCGTTCGCGCCGGATGCGCGTCCGCGCCACCTCGTCGAGCAGGCCCAGTTCGACGCCCTCGATCCGGATCGCTCCGGCATCAGCCTCGTCGAGCCCCGCAAGCAGGTTGAGCAGGGTCGACTTGCCGACCCCCGATTCACCGATGATCGCGATGACCTCCCCGGCACGGGCGGACAGGTCGAGATCGCGGAACAGCATGCGCGGCCCCGGCACCGATTTGACGAGGCCCCGCACCTCGAGAAGATTGGAGTCCGCGCCGCCCATTGGCGTACTTTAGGGACTGTTCGGGAAAACGAAACCGGTTCACCTACCCTTCGGCGTCGGGCTGCACCGATGGATGCGCCCGCTGGAACGCGTCCAGGGCGGTGCAGTGGGCGTCGATCGCGACCAGCGTCGGGAATGGCTCGACATTGCAGTTCAGCCGCCGGGCGTTGAACATCTGTGGCACCAGGCAGCAATCGGCGGTGGTCGGCCTGTCGCCATGGACGAAGCGTCCGCTCCGTCCCTCCGCGCGCAGATAGGCTTCGAGCCGGCCGAGGCCGTCTTCGACCCAGTGGCGATACCATGTGTCGATCTCGTCCTGGCTGTGCCCGAACTCGGCCTTCAGGTAACGCAGCACCCTGAGATTGGCGAGCGGATGGATATCGCAGGCGATCAGCAGCGCCGCTGCCCGCACATAGGCGCGCGACGCATGGCCTTGCGGCAGCAGCGGCGGCTGGGGAAAACGCTCCTCCAGATAGTCCATGATCGCCAGCGACTGGACGAGCAGCCCGTCATCGGTGTCCAACGCCGGGACCAGACCTTGCGCATTCCGCCCGGCGCGATAGGCGGCGAGGGCATCGCCCTTCAACAGATGAACCGCGGACTGCTCGGCATCGAGGCCCTTCAGATTGAGCGCAATGCGCACTCTGTACGCGGCCGAAGAGCGGAAATAGCTGTAGAGTTTCATGCTGCCCTCTCGTCGTCCGGCCCGCCATCGAGTCCCTGATACCATCTTCCAGCCCGCGCTCTTTGCGCGCAAGCGGCTGTCGATCATCCGCCGCTGTCCGGCATCCAGGGAGGCGGACAGTTTTCGATCGGCCGGACCGGACAATGCATTGTACTTACGGCGTCATCCCCCTATAGCGGCGCCCGCGTCGGGGAGTGGCGCAGGCTGGTAGCGCACCTGGTTTGGGACCAGGGGGTCGCAGGTTCGAATCCTGTCTCCCCGACCATATTTTTGATGTCCGACCCGGACCCATGGGTTCGCATAGCGGACCGGTCGCCGCGAGCGATCGGCCAGGGCTTTCATGCCTATGCTCCTTGTAGCGCTCGAAGATCTGTTGGCACGAACGGCACCGTGCCGACAAAATGCCAACACCGCGAATCCGGATCGGCGCACGACATTCCAGTGGCCGGGTTTGTCACCGCGGCATCACCTCGCCTGGCCCGCTCGCCGCCGGATGCCCAGCTGTGCGTTATGCCGCTGGAATAGTCTCAACCTGCCGCCAGATCTGACGTAATCCTCGAACATCTTGAGATTGGTATACGGCTGAACAGTTCGCGCCACCGTAGGCCGGCGCTGCTCGCGGCGAACGCGTCCATAGACGCGTTCGCCGCGGCGTCACTGCCGGAAGGCTGGAGCGCCGGCACACGCGGTGCCAGCGAGCCATATTTCACACCGAGCAGGTGTCAGAAAGCATACTCCACGCGCAGGCCATATGTGCGCGCCCTTGCCGCGTTATGGTACACGCCAAAAGTCGTGTCAGTCTGGATGAACGCCCTGTATTTTTTGTTGAACACATTGTTGGCGTAGAAGCCGAGCCGGAGGTTCTCTCCGGGCGGACTGACATAGCCCGACGCATTCACGAGGACACGACTTCCGTCACGGTCAGCCATTAGCTCACCGCCGGCACCGGGTTGGTAGTAGACGGAGGAGCGATACTGCGCCAGGCCCGAAAGGGAGGCGGTCCACGATGCGATGGCGAATTCGTAGGTCGCATTCAATGAGCCTGACCAGTCCGGGGCCAGCGGCGGCGGTGTGCCGGTAAGATCAAGGAAGCAGCGAGACAGCGTCGGAACCGTGTTAGGATCGAAACAGACAGACGCAGCACCCTTGAAAGGCCTGTAACGGGCATGCTGCCAAGAGCCGCTGAGCCCGATGTTCAACCCTCCCATCGGAACGACCTGCGCTTCGACCTCGATGCCGTAATTCTCGAGTGCGCCGGCATTTTCCGTTTTGGTGCCACCCGATCCCAGATCAACAGTCTGAACCTGCAGACCCTTGTTCTTGAAGTAAAAGGCGGCAGCGTTTAATCGAAGTCGATGGTCGAACAGCGATTGCTTGACGCCGACTTCGTGACTGAAGATCTTCTCAGGCTGCACAGGATTAATTGGCGCGAAGATCGGACCCGGGAATCCGCCCGCCTTGAATCCGCGGGTAAAGCTGTAATAAACGTTGGTCGGTCCATTGTCCCAGGCCAGGACGAAACGCGGCGTGAACGCGCGTTGCGATGTGCGCAGATCGAAGGGGAAGCCGAAAGATACGGCGTGTGCTTCACGCTCCTCATAGGTGTAGCGCCCGCCAACCGTGGCCTTCAACTGATCGGTAATTTGATAATAGCCCTCGAGGAACGCGGCGTAAGATTTCGTTCTCGCCGTGTTATCGGCGCCAAACGACGTGTCCACCGTGAGGCCGGTGCCACCGACGCCCAAGGCCGGATCTCCGATAAAGCGTGTGTTGAAAATGCCCTTATCGTTCAGGTAGCTCAACCCGAACAGAAAGTTGAACGCACCCTCCAGCTTGGAGCTGACCTGAAAGTCCTGCGTGTATGACCTGCCGCCGGATCTCGGCACGGCAAACTCGAAACCGGGCAACGGCGTCAAGTCGGCATCACCTGAGCTGTCGACGGTCTTCTGGCGACGATATGTCGTCGTACTCGTCAGCTGAAAGTCACCGGCATCGAAGCTCATTCGCAGGTTGGCACCATAATATTTGGTTCTGACCGGCTGGAGAGACACGACGCTCTGGGTCTCAAAGAGACCGACGGGCCTGACGCTGCCTGGATTCAGGACGCAGACCAAGCAGGTTGAGTCGTTACGATCAAGCGACTGCAGTGGGCCCAGGCGATATGCAGTGTCGTAATACTGGCCGCCAAGGACGATATCGGCATTTCCGGGCTGCCAGCGCAGTTTCCCTCGTGCACTGTAGGTCCGCCCACCGCCGACCTTCCCGCCCGTGATAATGTTGCGGACGAAACCGCCTTCGTGCTTGTAGCTAGCAGTCCCACGAAAGGCTAGATCTTCGCCTAGCGGCAGGTTGATCATGCCATTCAGTTGGTAACGATCTTGGTTCCCAACCTCTCCACGCACCCGAGCCTTGAACCCGGAGGTCGGATCCGCGCTGTTGATGATGATGACGCCACCCGTCGCGTTGCGGCCGTACAGGGTGCCCTGCGGACCGCGGAGGACCTGAATGCTGCCGATGTCGAAATTATCGAGAATCTCGTTAACTGTGAGGGTTCGCGTCAGATAGGCGCCGTCTTCATAGATCGCGACGGGCGACTCGAGGCCCACCGAGACGAAATCCGTGCCGATGCCGCGGATGCGGGACGTGAAGAAGCCGTTGGTCGTGGTGAAACTCGCACCGGGCGTAATCGCCGCAATGTCCTTGATGTCCGCCAGGCCGAGGTTCTGGACAGCCACCGCCGTCACTGCCGTCACCGCAATCGGCGTGTCCTGCAGGTTCTCCGACCTGCGCTGCGCCGTGACGATGATCTCGCCGGTCTGGTCGGCGGCGTCGCTCGGCGCCGCAACCGTGCCTGCTGTGGTCGCAGGCGATTGCGCATAGCTTGCCGAAGCGAGCAATGCGCTCAGCGCCACTGACGCTGGCCCCAATACTCTCATGAACAACTCCCTCTTGTTTGAAATATGTTGACCGTACGCCGCCACATGCACTGGCTGCATTATCTTGGGACAGTGCGGCCAAATAGGATGGCGGTCCCTGGTCATACAAGCCCAAAATCACTCGCCTGATCGCTTAACCGGCTGATAACATACGCCGTTTGGCGTTTCGGCTGTGCCGCGTCGACGCTAGGTCGCGGCGATAGGGCGGCGCTCTGTTACTGCGCGATCAGCAAAGGCGCACGCGCCGATCCAGCCCCAACAGCTCTCGGCCACAATTTCCACTCGATATGCCGCTGTCGTTTCTCTGGCCGTGCGCTGCGGCAGAAGATTTGTTGCAGCCGCACAGAGCGCCTGCACTGGGCGCGGTGCAAAGAGAGATGTCGCCGGAAAAGGAATGGCCCCCGCTCCGGGGGCGGGGAGCGAGGGCCGACCTGACGTTCGTCACGCAGGCGGGGCGCGACTGATATCCTCGAGCAACAGGGGGGAATCCCGAGGATGATCGCGACCGCTGGAGGAGCATTAGGCCATTTAACCTGTCGCCTTTATGAACAGCGCGGCTATTTTTGCGGTCCCTTGGGCCGCGGGTCGTCCCATTTGAACGTCCTGTCAGAAATCGGCACGCCATAACGCTGATTCGCCAGCCGCACGGTCGAGCGGCCATTCTGCGCGTCGAGCACCGTCCAACCCTGCAGGCTGAGTCCGCCCGGGCCACTGCCGCGCGCGAAGGCGATGGTGATCGTGCCGAATTCGGGATGCTTGGGATCGCGCGCTTCGATCAGCATGATGCCCGGCACCGCCGACGGTACCGCGCGGGCGAAGCGGCCGATATCCTTCCGCGGATCGATCAGCACCGACAGCGGCGAATTGCCGACCGGCCAGCGCGACACCTGGCGCACCGAATAGTCGATCATGGTGAGCGCGCTGCCGTCGCCGACGATCAGCAGCGGCACGCCTTTCTGATACTGGAAGCGGATCCGGCCCGGCTGCTTGAGGCTGAGCGTGCCCGACAGCGATTTGCCCCCGCGGTCGGTCTGCACGAAGTCCGCGGTCATTGTGCTGATGCCGCGCAGATGCGCGGAGACCTCAGCGAGCGAACCCGTCTCGGCGGCGGCAGGCGCGGCGATGATCGCGAAGGGCATCAGGGAGGCGAAGAGCGGACGCATGCGGTTCCAATTCTGTCGTTGCGGCCGCGCTTATGCCCAAGCCGGTGTGAATTGGGAATGAAGCGAGGGCGGCAGGCGATGTTCTCTCCCTCGCTAGGTCGCGACTCACTATATGGATTGCATGACCAGCCGCCCGCTCACCCCGGCCGAACGCGCGATCGTCCGCTCGATGTTCGGGGACGCCATCGACCTCGACCGCGCCGCGATCCACCACGCGCGCTGGTGGCCCTTTCAGCCCAGGAACACGCTGATGGCGCCCGACGGCGCGATCTGGTGCCATCCCGAAGGCGGGCTGTTCCGCGCCTGCTACGCCTCGGACAATCTCGCGATGCAGGCACTGTTCGTGCATGAGATGACCCATGTCTGGCAGGCCCAGCAGCGCGGGCGCTGGTATCTGCCGCTGATGCGCCACCCCTTCTGCCGATATGCCTATATGATAAGGCCGGGGCGGCGGTTCGAGCATTACGGCATCGAGCAGCAGGCCGAGATCGTCGCCGACGCCTTCCTGCTGAAACGCGGCGTGGCGCGACCGGGCAAGCCGGAGCTCGCGGTGTACGAGGCGCTGTTGCCCTTTCTCCCCCCGCCTGCTGAGCGCCGCCGGGAATGACATCGGCTGTGGCCGGCGCCGGGCTTCCCGAACCAATAGCCACCCGCTAGACCTTGGTCGCTTCAGGCTGATTCAGCCGGAAGCGTGAATCAAGGTCTAAACCATAGATGAGAGCCTGATTCACGCTCTCGATCGAAGCGCCGCGCGCTTCCATCTCAAACGATCAGGCTCTAGAGCGGCGCGATGATTCCAACCGGCCTGCTCGGCGGCAGCTTCAATCCCGCGCATTACAGCCACAGGCATGTCAGCCTGTTCGCGATCCGCGCGCTGGGGCTGGCGGAGATGTGGTGGCTGGTGTCGCCGGGCAATCCGCTGAAGGCGGGAGCCTCGGACATGGCCTCGCTGCCGGCGCGGCTTGGCTCGGCGGAGCGCATGGCGCGCCGCGCGCCGATCCGGCCCACCGCGATCGAGGCGAGGCTCGGCACCCGCTACACCGCCGATACGCTGCGCGCGCTGGTTCGCCGCTATCCGAACCGCCGCTTCATCTGGATCATGGGCGCCGACAATCTGGCGCAATTCGACCGTTGGCATGATTGGCGCGGCGTAGCGCGCAGCGTCACCATTGCCGTCGTCGCGCGTCCGGGCTATGATGGGGGTGCCCGGGCCTCGAGGTCGATGGGCTGGTTACGGCGTTTCGTCCGGCCCGTGGCCAAGGCGAAGGATTGGACGGCATGGAGACCGCCAGCGCTCGTGCTGCTGCACTTTTATCCTGATCGCGGCTCCGCAACGCGGCTCCGGGCCAAGGACCCTAGCTGGCATCGTTCCTACAGCAACACAGGTTTGCGCGATCGCTTGACGCGCCGGCCGCTTCCATGAGGAGGTAATTTGACCGCCCAAGACCCTTCAGCAAAGCTCCACGAGCTCGTGCTGAAATCTCTCGACGACGACCAGGCCGTCGAGACCGTGACGATCCCGCTCGCGGGCAAGTCGTCCATCGCCGATCACATGGTGATCGCCTCGGGCCGTTCGACGCGCCAGGTCGCGTCGATGGCGACGAAGCTCGCCGACAAGATCAAGAGCGAAACCGGCAAGAATGTCCGTATCGAAGGGCTACCCACCGCAGATTGGGTGCTGATCGACGCAGGCGACGTGATCGTCCACCTGTTCCGCCCCGAAGTCCGCAGCTTTTACAATCTCGAGCGGATGTGGAATTTCGGCGACGCGCCGGCCGCGCCGCTGGCGGCCCAGGCCTGATATAGCGGCAGCAGGCGGGGACCGGGAAAGCATTGCTGCTGCACATCGTCGCCCGGGGCAAGATCGGCCGGAGCCCCGAGGCCGAGCTGGTCGATCGCTACCTAAAGCGGATCGCCTGGCCGACCCGCATCACCGAACTGCCCGACACCGGCGGCAAGCTGCCGCCGCGCGATTCCGGCACCGTGCTGGTCATGCTCGATGAAAAGGGCGAGCAGCTGGCGTCGATGGTCTTTGCCGAAAAACTGGGGCGCTGGCGCGACGATGGCGTCCGCGAGGTCCGTTTCCTGATCGGGGCCGCGGACGGCTTCGACGCAGACCAGCGCCGCGAGGCCGACCTGCTGTTCGCTTTCGGCAAGGCGACCTGGCCGCACATGCTGGCCCGGGCGATGCTGGCGGAGCAGCTGTGGCGCGCGACCAGCATCCTGGCCGGCCATCCCTATCATCGGGAAGGGTGATGCGCGCGCGCGCCGTCGGCATCGTAGCGGCCGCAGCGATGATGATCTGCACCGGCCGCGCGCCGGCCGCCGATCGCGACCCCATGGTGGCCGAGCAGCAGCGCGCGCTCCTCTCGGCGCGCCGCGACGCCGTCGCCGCCGAGCGCCGTGCCGCACGGCTCGAGCAGCAGGCCAGGGCAATTTCCCGCGCCGCCGATCGCGCCGAGGCCGAGCAGGCCGCCGCGGCGGCCGCGATCCAGGCCTCCGAAGCGCGCATCGCCGCGGCGCAGGCGCAGGTCGGCATCGTCGACAGGTTACGCGCGGTGCAGCGGGCTCGGCTTGCCGAGCGGCAGGGGCCGATCGTGCGGCTGACCGCGGCGCTGCAGACGATGGCTCGCCGCCCGGCTGCGCTGGCGCTGGTCCAGCCCGGCTCGGTGGACGACATGGTTCATGTCCGCGCACTGCTCGGCTCCGCCCTGCCCGAGATCCGCGCCCGGACCGCGGGGCTGCGCGCCGAGGTGGCCCGCGGCGACGCGCTGCGCCGGCAGGCTGAGCAAGCGGTGGCCGAACTGCGCCACCAACAGCAGCAGCTCGAAATCGATCGCCGCGCGCTCGCCCGCCTCGAAGCCGACCAGCGCCGCCGCTCGCAGGGGCTGATCGACGACGCCATGGCCGAACAGGACCGGGTCATTGCGATGGGCGAGAAGGCGCGCGACATCACCCAGCTGATCGCCGAACTGGGCGACCAGGCCGACATCCGCATGCGGCTGGCGAGCCTGCCCGGCCCACGGCTGCGCCCGCCGATACCCGGCCAGGCGCCGCCACCGCCTGCAGAGCTCGCCGAACTGGCGGCGGCGGACGCACCGCCTTCCTATCGGTTGCCGGTGCTCGGCAAGCTCGTCGCCGGAATGGGCGAGATTTCCCAGTCCGGGGTGCGCGCCAAGGGTCTGACCCTCGCCCCGGCGCGCGGCGCGCAGGTCGTCTCGCCCGCGCGCGGGCGGATCGCCTATGCCGGCCCGTTTCGCGGTTATCGCGGGATTGTCATCATCGATCATGACAATGGCTGGGCGACGCTGATCACCGGCCTGGCCGGGCTCGGCGTCAGGGTCGGTCAGCAGGTGATCCAGGGCAGTCCGATCGGCACGGCCGAAAACCGCGATCCGCGCATCACCGTCGAACTGCGCCACAACAGCGAGCCGGTGAACATCCTGCCGATCGTCGCGCGGGGCTGAGGGGTCGGTCGGTCGGTCGCCTTAGGAAAGCATGGTTGAACCCGCACCTCTCCTGCGCCACACATCCGCCATGCCCGACATCAAGCTCCACGACAGCTGGAAGACCCCGCTCGCCGACGAATTCGCCGCCCCTTACATGGCCGCGCTCAAGGCGTTCCTCGGCGACCAGCGCGCCAGCGGCAAGCGCATCTTCCCGGCCGGAGGCGAGTGGTTCCGCGCGCTCGATCTGACCCCCCTCGACAAGGTCCGCGTCGTGATCCTGGGCCAGGATCCCTATCATGGCCTCGGCCAGGCGCACGGCCTGTGCTTCAGCGTCCGCCCCGGCGTGCGGCCGCCGCCGAGCCTGATCAACATCTACAAGGAGTTGCACAGCGACCTCGGCCTGCCGCGCCCCGGCCACGGCTTCCTCGAACATTGGGCGCGGCAGGGCGTGCTGCTGCTCAACAGCGTCCTGACCGTCGAGATGGGCCTTGCCGCCTCGCACCGCGACCGCGGCTGGGAGAAGTTCACCGACGCGATCGTCCGCCTCGTCAACGCCAAGACCGACCCCGTCATCTTCATGCTGTGGGGCAGCTACGCCCAGAAGAAGGCGGCCTTCGTCGATTCGACCGACAAGGGCGGCCGCCATCTGGTGCTCAAGGCCGCCCACCCATCGCCACTGTCCGCGCATAACGGCTTTTTCGGCTGCCGCCATTTCTCCAAGGCCAACGCCTTCCTCGAAGCGCAGGGCCTGCCGCCGATCGACTGGTCGCTGCCCGAGACCGCGGCGGCCTGAGGGCTTGGGAGCCGTGCGCTCTACGCGCCCCGATCGAGCAGCGGCGCCATCGCGACGATGTCGCCGGCGCTGAAGACCAGGCTCCCCGGCGCGGCACCCGGCACCGCATGGAAGAAGAACGGCGTCCCGAAGGCGTCGCCCTCGATCAGCGCCTGCGCCATGTCCGCCGCGACCGCCGTCACCAGATCGACCTGCGCGCTGCTGTCGGAGGACGACTGGGCTGTCAGCCTGTGCGCCATATAGGTTTCATAGTCGGCCGGCGTCGTCTCGGGCCGGTACATGTAGTTGAGTTCGCGATAGGGTTCGCCCGGCCATGGATAGACAATGTAGCGCATCTCGATGTGGCGGAAGCCCCTGGGATATTCCTTGTGGACGAGTTGGCAGACGGTGCAGTCCTTGTTGGTGAACATGTAGCAGATCCCCGCCGACGCCCCGCCGCCCGCGGGCGCGCGGATGCTCGGCAGCATCGCCAGCTGATCCCAGAACGGCGCCAGCTGCGCCTGGAACCCGGCCTGCTCGGGAATGCCCGGCGCCGGAGCCTGCGCGGAAACGCGACCCGCGAGCGCGAGGGCGGGCAATAGCGCGAGCACAGCGCGCCGGTCGACTGTCATTTGCCTCAATCCCCCGATCGAAAGCCTGGTGCGGCAGTGTGTCGCCTATCGTGGACGGCGTCCAGAGCGAACCCGCCTTCATCGTCATCCCGGCCCTTCGACTGCCTGCAAGGCAGGCGCTCAGGATGAACTCCAGCCAAAGGCTGGAGGCCGGGATCTCGGTCGTCAGGGACGGAGGTGAGGTCGCGAACCTCTCCTGAGATCCCGGCCTCCGCCGGGATGACGAAAATGTAGATTACCCCGCCAGCGCCCACCGCCCCAGCGGCACATGCTCGGTCAGGCCGACCAGGCTGTGGACCAGCACGAACTCACCGGCGCGCCAGCTGATCGGCCACACCGGCCGGCGGAAGCTCTCCTCCTGGCCATAGGCCAGCGTGACATGGGGATCGAAGCGGAAGCCGCGGTTGGGCCACACCCCGGCATCGGCCATGGCGAGCGCGAGCTTCTGCTGGAAGGCCTTGAGCACCGGCATGTGATCGCCGGGCCGGAGGCAGGTGACATGGCCGTTGCTCACCACCTCCTGCAGCACGATCCGCAGCCCCGGCCCGACCAGCGTCGCAGCGGCCGCACCCATTGCCGCGATCAGGCCGGGCGGCGGCGTCATCGGCAGGTCGAGCGCGAACAGCGTCATGTGCAGCCGATCGTCGGCGACGTGGCTGCGCGCCACGCCCACCCCGTCGCGCACCGCCGCGATCTCGGCGACGGCCTCCGCAGTCGGCATCAGCGCGAAGAACAGGCGGTGGAGGACAAGCTCGTCACTATCGTCAAAGGGCCGGCGCAGGGTCATGGCGTTTCTCCTTCGTTCTGCTCTCTACCCGATCTGCGACAAGAACAAAAGAAGAACTTGTTCGTCGGCGCTGCACGCTACCTCTGTCTATACTCTGGACGCGCAATGTCGCCGGCGAGGTCAGCTTTGGCCGGCATTTTCCGGGTGCATGGGGTTGTCCGCTCGTTTTTTGTTTTTTCGGCTTCGCATCAGCCATCGCAGCGCCGCCTGTCGCTCCAGCTTGGATATCGTCGTCCAGCGGGCACCGGGCCACGCATCGGGGAGATGCGTCCAGGACTGGAGCCGGCACGCGAATGATTGAATAGATCGTCATCGCGACCCGCCGGATGGGAACCCTTTGTGCAGTGTTCCGGCCATGAGAATGAGCCGCCTCGCAGGATGAGGCCGTCACGGCTGCGCGCAGCAGGATCTCACTGCCGATCAGGCCAACGCCTACACGTCAAGACAAAATGGGAACATGGCTATGGTGTCACGCCCATCCCATATCGCGGGCGTTCACGATCCACTGCAGCGCTGCGTATCGTCGATAGGCCACCTCATGCGCATCCTCGCCGGCATCACGAGCGGCTGGGAGGTGCGCCCACCACCTTTCTGTCATCAATGCGATCTCGCGCGTCGACCGTAGCTTCGCCATTGCGATGAACTCTGTCACGCCGACCTGCGCCGACGGGGGTAAGATGTCGGAGATCGCCGATATGTCGTCTGCGAACTCACCAAATCCGGGTATGTCGGCTCTACCAAGCGCCCAAAGGAGCGCCGTCAGCCCTTCGATGTCCCAACCTGCCTCCGCGCGGCGCTCTGCGGAAAGCCGAAGAGTCTTGAACAGCTCCGCTTCCTTGGCCGACAGCGCATGGATCAGGTCGTGTTTGTCCAGCCAGGTGAGGATGTTCAGCCTGTCGACCCTCAGCGACATCCGGACTACGGCGAAGAGGATGAGCACCCGACGCGCGACGTCCGCCGCTGTTCTGATCGCGTCCTCCTCTTCTCCGCGCAGGATCCGGCGATTTGCCGCCCTTACCATCACCGAGGTGCATGCATCGCTGAGTTCCGCCATGGTGGCGGCGGCATGAACCCAGGCCAGGGCAAGATCGCCCGCCTCGAACAGTGGCGCGGCATGCGCGATGACGCGCTGACGGGCAGCGTCGAGGCCGAACGGCTCGATCTCCTCCAGCGCGACATCCAGCTCGATCGGCTCGGGGGTGTTCAGCCAAAACTGCCACCAGCGCGGCGTGGGCGACGGCTCCGTCCGGTGAATGCCAGTGATGCGCCATCGACGATGAGCGCTATCAACCACCTCCATCCCTATATAGCGGGGCTGATCATCCACCCTTGTCGCCATGGCGATCAGGCTGGCGATCCCGTCGAACGTCACAATGTCGCAGCCCTGCGGAAAACCAATTCCCGGAAAGAGTCCTGCGGCGCTCGCCCTGATGACCGTCATTCCGACTCACTCCCAGTTTCGCGAACATTTAAGGAACATACCTTCAACGAACAAGATGCAATGGGCCTGGATCCGCAGCTTGATAATTGTACAAAATATGGTACATAGTCTGGATGGACTCGATCAGCTTCTCGGAAACCCGCGCCAATCTGAAGGCGGTGATGGACAAGGTCGTGTCGGATCGCGCGCCCGTAGCGATTACCCGCGCGCGCGGACAGGAGAGCGTGGTGATGGTCTCCGCCAGCGAATGGGCGTCGATCGAGGAAACGCTCTATCTGCTGCGCTCACCCGCCAATGCGGCGGAGCTGCTGTCGAGCATCGCCGAACTGGATGCCGGCAAGGGGACAGAGCGCACGCTGATCGATCCGTGAAGCTCGTCTTCTCCGAACGAGCCTGGAACCAATATCTCCACTGGCAGACCGAAGACAGGAAGCTGTGCGAGCGCATAAATGCGCTGATCAGCGAAGCGCACCGCGACCCGTTCCGCGGCACCGGCAAACCCGAACCGCTCGGCGGCAATCTCAGCGGCTGGTGGTCCCGCCGGATCAACAGCGAGCATCGGCTGGTCTATCGGGTGAGCGGCAAGGGCGAGGCGCAGGCGCTGGAGATCGCGCAGTCCCGGTATCATTATTGATTGTCGCTGCAGGGGCTGAGGAGTGGCTATGCGGGACCGGATCCTTGATACTCGATTTTTTTGAGGCGGCGCGCTGGCTAGGAAGGCTGGGTGAGCGCAACAGATAAGTAAAGTGTCCCCGAAACACCATGCACCTTTTCAGCGCTCCGCTAAATGCTTGTTCATAGCGATAGCTAGCCGCTCAATGCGATCAGCGTAGTTCTTGAATGAGACTGCACATTGCTGAACCTGTAGGTATTCCATGTGCTCTTTCTTACCAAACATCGAATAACCCAATGACGAAGGGGCATCATTTCCCCACACCATTCCATGTGCGAGAATGTTACGGCGCTTATAGAGTTCGTTGACCTTGTTTTTGATAGCGCTCCACTCTCGCAAAAGCTCATCCTCAGTGACGATCCTTGGCGCGATTTTGTCGATCATGGCCAGCCGCGCGCCGAGGTTCGAGATTGAATAGAAGACGTCACCTAGGACCCAAATGGCGCTGGGGTGGTCGCTCATTCCCTTCCCTGTGACAGAGCAAACTACAAGCCTTGAGAAGAGATCGAAGAGACGGTCTTCGAGCATCGCCCAAGCACCCGTAGCTCTACCAATCGCCTCGTAAAATTGTTCATAGGTTACTGAGTGAGACATGCTGCTCCTCGGCTTTATCTTCACGGGAGTGGAAAAGCCTCAGCGCGGGACCCTCACTCCGCTGCCGGCAGATAAATCTCCCCGCCCTTCTCCTTGAACACCTCGCTCATCGCCTGCATCCCGGCCTCGGCCTCGCCCGCCGCGAGGAACGTATCCGCCGGCGCGTTCTGCTTCGCCGCGAAGTCGCGCACTTCCTGCGTGATCTTCATCGAGCAGAATTTCGGGCCGCACATCGAGCAGAAATGCGCAGTCTTGGCGCCTTCGGCCGGCAGCGTCTGGTCGTGGTACTGCTCCGCAGTGTCGGGATCGAGCGACAGGTTGAACTGGTCGCGCCAGCGGAATTCGAAGCGGGCGCGGCTCAGGGCGTCGTCGCGGACCTTGGCGGCGGGGTGGCCCTTGGCGAGGTCGGCGGCGTGGGCGGCGAGCTTGTAGGTGACGACGCCGACCTTGACGTCGTCGCGGTCGGGCAGGCCGAGATGCTCCTTCGGCGTGACATAGCAGAGCATCGCCGTGCCGAACCAGCCGATCATCGCCGCGCCGATCGCGCTGGTGATGTGATCGTAACCGGGCGCGATATCGGTGGTCAGCGGCCCGAGCGTGTAGAAGGGGGCTTCGCCGCAGGCTTCGAGCTGCTTGTCCATGTTGGCCTTGATCTTGTGCATCGGCACATGGCCGGGGCCCTCGATCATCACCTGGACATCATGCTTCCACGCGATCTGGGTCAGCTCGCCCAGCGTCTTCAGCTCGCTGAACTGCGCTTCGTCATTTGCGTCGGCGATCGATCCGGGGCGCAGGCCGTCGCCCAGCGAGAAGGCGACGTCATAGGCCTTCATGATCTCGCAGATTTCCTCGAAGCGCTCGTAGAGGAAGCTCTCCTTGTGGTGGCTGAGGCACCATTTCGCCATGATCGATCCGCCGCGGCTGACGATGCCGGTAACGCGCTTGGCGGTCATCGGGATGAACGGCAGGCGGACGCCGGCATGAATGGTGAAATAGTCGACGCCCTGTTCGGCCTGCTCGATCAGCGTGTCGCGGAAGATCTCCCAGGTCAGGTCCTCGGCGACGCCGTTCACCTTCTCCAGCGCCTGGTAGATCGGCACGGTGCCGATCGGGACCGGCGAGTTGCGGAGGATCCACTCGCGGGTGTCGTGGATGTTGCGGCCGGTCGACAGGTCCATGACCGTGTCGGCGCCCCAGCGGATCGACCACACCATCTTGTCGACTTCGGCGGCGACATCGGAGGCGACCGCCGAGTTGCCGATATTGGCGTTGATCTTGACCAGGAAGTTGCGCCCGATCGCCATCGGCTCGCTCTCAGGGTGGTTGATGTTGTTCGGGATGATCGCGCGGCCGCGAGCGACCTCCTCGCGGACGAACTCGGGCGTAACATAATCGGGGATCGACGCGCCGAAATCCTCGCCGTCGCGGACCAGCTTTTCCTTGAGCGCGGCGCGGCCGATATTCTCGCGGATCGCGACATATTCCATCTCGGGCGTGATGATGCCGCGGCGGGCGTAGTGCATCTGGCTGACGTTCATGCCGGCCTTGGCGCGCAACGGGCGCTGGACGACGTTCGGGAACGGCGTCACGCCGCCCGAGCGATCCGGGCCCTTGAGACCGTTATCCTCGGGCTTGATGCCGCGGCCGTCATAATCCTCGACATCGCCGCGGCCGATGATCCAGTCGCGGCGCAGCGCCGGCAGGCCGGCCATGATGTCGATGCGGGCATTGTCGTCGGTATAGGGGCCGGAGCAGTCATAGACGCGGACCGGCGGCTCGCCCGAGGACGGCTCCAGCGCGATCTCGCGCATTGCCACCTTCACGCCCTGCGGACCTTCGACATGGATCTTGCGCGATCCGCGGATCGGTCCGGTCGTAACCTTCATTTCGGTGCGGGCGGGAATATCGGCCATGGCGAGTCTCTCCATTGAGGCCCGCGGATGTCGGGAAGAAAAGTCGCGCGCGACATTCCCTCCCTACGCCGGTGCGAGCCGGATCAGGTTCAGCGGGTCGCGGGCATTGCAGCGCCGCCTCTCAGCCGTTGTTCCGAATTTCCGTCGAACGGGTTCGACGGCGGGGGCTCCCCGGGGATGTCAACAATGGTAACGAAAGAGCGCGGCGGGCGAAAGCCCCGTTAGCAGACTGGCGTCATGGTGCGGCGCAGCTATAAAGCGCGCATGAACGGTGTTGCCTGCGATCTAGCCATTGTCGGCGGCGGCCTTTCGGGCGGCCTGATCGCGCTGGCGGCGCGGCGCGCCCAGCCCGACCGCCGAATCCTGCTGATCGACGCCGCGCCCGGCCTTGGCGGCAATCATCTCTGGTCGTTCATCGACAGCGATGTCGGCGACGACGAAAAGGCGCTGCTCCAGCCGCTGGTCACCTATGGCTGGCGCGAGTTCGCGGTGGTGTTCCCGCGCTACAAGCGGGCGCTGCCGCAGCCCTTCTACAGCATCCGATCGGACCAGTTCGACAAGACGCTGCACGCGGCGATGCCGGGCGAAAGCATCCTGACCGGCCGCCGCGCCACCGCCGTCACCCCGGACCGCGTCGTGCTGGAGGACGGGACCACGATCGCGGCGCATGGCGTGATCGACGCGCGCGGCCCCGCCGACCTGTCGCTGCTCGACCTGCACTGGCGCAAGTTCGTCGGCTATGAGCTGCTGCTCGACGGACCGCACAGCGTGCGCCGCGCCACCCTGATCGACGCCGCCGCCGATCCCGCCGACGGCTTCCAATATATGACGATGCTGCCGCTCGACAACGACCGGCTGTTCATCGAGGACGTCCGCTTCGAATCGCATCCCGATCTCGACATGGCCGATCATGGCAGCCGCATCGTCCACCATGCCGCCCGCTTCGGCTGGCGCATCCGCGGATCGGAACGCGGCCAGGCGGGCGTCGTGCCGGTGGCGCTGGGCGGCGACTTCGAGGCCTATTGGCGATCCGGCGGCGAGGGCGTCGCCAAGGTCGGGCTGCGCGCGGGGCTGTTCCACCCGGTCAGCGGCAATTCGCTCGGCGATGCGGCGCGCACCGCGCTGATGGTGGCCGAGGCGAAGGACTGGTCGGGCGCGGCGCTCCACCACATGCTGCACGCCCATGCTGCCAAGAGCTGGGGGCGCCGCGACTATTATCGCCGCTTCGCGCACCGGATGATGCGCGACACCCCTGCGGCCGACAGCTACCGGATGCTCGAATCGCTCTACACGATGGATTCGGACCTGATCGCCCGCTTCCACCGGATGACCCTTGGCTTCGCGGACCGGATCGCGCTGAGCCTGGGCGACGGACCGATGCCGCTGACCGCGATGGTGAAGGGGTGACGATCAAGTCCCTCTGCGTATTCTGCGGATCGAACCCCGGCTATGATCCCGTCCATGCCGATGCCGCCCGCGCGCTCGGCGCCGCGCTGGGCCAGGCGGGGATCGATCTGGTCTATGGCGGCGGCAAGGTCGGGCTGATGGGGATCGTCGCCGACGCCGCGATGGCGGCCGGCGCGCGCGCCACCGGCGTGATCCCCAGGGCGCTTGCCGATCTGGAACTGGCGCATGACGGGCTGAGCGCGCTCCACATCACCGGTTCGATGCACGAGCGCAAGGCGATGATGGCGGATATGTCCGACGGATTCATCGCGCTGTCGGGCGGCATCGGCACGTTCGAGGAATTGTTCGAAATCTGGACCTGGGGCCAGCTCGGCGATCATGCCAAGCCGGTCGCCCTGCTCAACGTCGCGGGCTTCTACGACAAGCTCACCGGCTTCATTGCCGACGTGGCGGCCGCCGGCTTCCTCCGCGACACCCATCGCGCGATGCTGATGGTCGAGGAGGAGCCGCGAGCGCTGATCGCGCGGATGCAGGCTTATCAGTCGCCGGTCGTCGCGAAATGGATCGGTCACAACCAGCGGTAATCCACCAGGGGGTACCCCTCGATCGCGCCGAAATAGTCGGAAAAGTCGGGAAAGGCCGGACAGAATTGCTTCATGCTAATGCGCCAGCCGACAAATCGCGGCTTTCTGCAGGAGAGGGGGCGCCGATGGTCGATCTGGATATACTCTATTACCGGGAAAGGCTGGCGCAGGAACGCGCGCGCGCGCTCCAGGCTCCCAACAAGGCGGCCAGCGCGGTGCACCGCGCCTTGGCGGAGCTGTACAGGCAGCGGCTGGAGGAGGACGCTCAGCGCGCCGAAAGCGACGCCCACTGATCATCCGGCGCGATCGCTCGCCACGCAGGCATCCGATCTCCCTCCTGTTCAAGCCGCGCGACGGCGGCGGGATAGCATTGCGGGATTGAGTCGGAGACGGATTCGCCCCAACAACAAACCCGTTCATCACCGATCAACGCGGTGCCGCGCACAAGCGTTGTGCCCGTCGCGGGTCATAAAGCTCAGGCCAGAAAGCTCAGGCCCAAAGTTCAGGAGTGCGTCGCATGCCCCGCCGGAAATTCGCCAGCCTCGGTACAGTGCTGCCCGTGATCGCGGCGCTGTCGCTGGCCGCCTGCACCACCGTCTCCCCCGAGGCGCGGGTGCGGAACAAGCTGATCGAGGCCGGACTGCGGCCGCCGGTGGCGAGCTGCATGGCCGAACGGATGGTCGACCGGCTATCGCTGGTGCAGCTCAAGCGACTGCAATCGCTCGGCGGCTTGGGCAGACACGACGTCCGCGGCATGAGCGTCGACGAGCTGGTCTATCGGCTGCGCGCGCTGAACGATCCGGAGATCGTCGCGGTGGTGCTGAAGGCTGGAATCGGCTGTTCGATCGCAAGCTGATTTTTCGCCCTCAAACAATCTCTATTGCGGCGCAGCAACCGAATCACCGCGCTTGGGGTTTTCAACGCCGTTCTTTCATGCTTAAGCCCGAGCCGATTTGATCGGACGCTGAGGGATTAGGCTCGACCATGAACATCCATGAATACCAAGCCAAGGAGCTGCTGGCGAAATTCGGAGCGGCTGTTCCGACCGGCTATGCCGCGCTGACCGTGGACGAAGCAGTCGAAGCCGCGAAGAAGCTCCCCGGCCCGATCTATGTGGTCAAGGCGCAGATCCATGCCGGCGGCCGTGGCAAGGGCAAGTTCAAGGAACTCGGTCCCGACGCCAAGGGCGGCGTCCGCCTGTCCAAGTCGGTCGACGAAGTTCGCGCCAATGCCACGGACATGCTCGGCAACACGCTGGTGACGATCCAGACCGGGGAAGCCGGCAAGCAGGTCAATCGCCTGTACGTAACCGACGGCGCCGACATCAAATCCGAATATTATCTGTCGATGCTGGTCGACCGGAAGACCGGCCGCATCGCGATGATCGTGTCGACCGAAGGCGGCATGGACATCGAGGAAGTGGCGCACAACACGCCCGAGAAGATCCGCACCATCATCATCGACCCGGTCGAGGGCTTCCAGCCGCACCATGGCCGTGCCGTAGCCTTTACGCTGAAGCTGAAGGGCGATCTCAACAAGCAGGCGGTCAAGCTCGCCGAGCAGCTGTACAACGCCTTCATGGCGACCGACATGGCGATGCTCGAGGTCAATCCGCTGGTCGAGACGACCGACGGCAAGCTGTACGTGCTCGACGCCAAGGTGAGCTTCGACTCGAACGCGCTCTATCGCCACCCCGACGTCTTCGCGCTGCGCGACGAGAGCGAAGAGGATCCGGCCGAGATCGAGGCATCGAAGTACGACCTCGCCTATATCAAGCTCGATGGCGATATCGGCTGCATGGTCAACGGCGCCGGCCTTGCCATGGCGACGATGGACATCATCAAGCTCAACGGCATGTTCCCCGCGAACTTCCTCGATGTCGGCGGCGGCGCCACGACCGAGAAGGTCACCGCCGCGTTCAAGATCATCCTGAGCGATCCCGCGGTGAAGGGCATCCTCGTCAACATCTTCGGCGGCATCATGCGCTGCGACATCATCGCAGAGGGCATCATCGCCGCGGCGAAGGAAGTGAACCTGTCGGTGCCGCTGGTCGTTCGGCTCGAGGGCACCAACGTCCAGCAGGGCAAGGATCTGCTCGCCAATTCCGGCCTGCCGATCGTCGCCGCCGACGACCTCGGCGATGCCGCCAGGAAGATCGTCGCCCAGGTGAAGGCGGCCGCGTAACTCAAAAACGTCATGCCGGCGGAGGCCGGCATCTCAGGCGGCAAGGGCCTCCGCGCCTCTCCTGAGATCCCGGCCTCAGCCGGGATGACGAAAAACCGGAGAAGGAACGAGAGATGAAGATACTCGTACCCGTCAAGCGGGTGATCGACTACAACGTGAAGCCGCGGGTCAAGATGGATGGCACGGGCGTCGACCTGGCCAACGTCAAGATGTCGATGAACCCGTTCGACGAGATCGCCATTGAGGAAGCCATCCGCCTCAAGGAAAAGGGCATCGCGACGGAAATCATCGCCGTCTCGATCGGCGAACAGAAGGCGCAGGAGACGCTGCGCACCGCGCTCGCCATGGGCGCCGACCGCGCGATCCTGATCGTCAGCGAAACCGAGGTCGAGCCGCTCGGCGTGGCCAAGCTGCTCGCCAAGATCGTCGAGGAGGAGGCCCCCGGCCTCGTCATCCTCGGCAAGCAGGCGATCGACGATGACTCGAACCAGACCGGCCAGATGCTGGCGGCGCTGCTCGGCCGTCCGCAGGGCACCTTCGCCTCGAAGGTCGAGGTCGAGGGCGACACCGTCAAGGTGACCCGCGAAGTCGACGGCGGCCTCGAGACGGTCGGCCTCAAGATGCCGGCGATCGTCACCACCGATCTTCGCCTCAACGAGCCGCGCTATGCGTCGCTGCCGAACATCATGAAGGCGAAATCGAAGCCGCTCGCGCAGAAGACCCCCGCCGATTACGGCGTCGATGTCTCGCCGCGGCTGAAGACGCTCAAGGTTGCCGAGCCGCCCAAGCGCTCGGCTGGTATCAAGGTTGCCGATGTTGACGAGCTTGTCGCCAAGCTCAAGGCGATGGGAGTTGCAGCATGAAGACGCTGGTCTGGGTTGAACATGAGGGCGGCGCCATCAAGGACGCCACCCTGTCCACGGTCACCGCAGCTTCGAAGCTGGGCGAAGTCCATCTCCTCGTAGCCGGCGAAGGCGTCGGCGGCGTTGCCGAGGCGGCTGCCAAGATCGCGGGCGTGGGCAAGGTCCACGTCGCCGACGGCGCTGCCTTCGCGCATGCGCTGCCGGAGAATGTCGCGCCGCTGATCGTCGATCTGATGGGGCATCACGATGCGTTCCTCGCGCCGGCAACCGCCAATGGCAAGAACATCGCGCCGCGCGTTGCGGCCCTCCTCGACGTCATGCAGATCTCGGAGATCCTGTCGGTCGAGAGCGATGACAGCTTCACCCGTCCGACCTATGCCGGCAACGCAATCGCGACGGTGCAGTCGTCCGACGCCAAGAAGGTGATCACCGTCCGCGGCACCGCCTTCGAGAAGGCGGAGCGCGAGGGCGGCTCGGGCACGGTCGAAGCGGTTTCCGGCGGCAGCGATGCCGGCCTGTCGAGCTTCCTCGGCGCGGAGATCTCCAAGTCCGAGCGTCCCGAACTCACCTCGGCGAAGATCATCGTGTCCGGCGGACGCGCGCTGCAGAACAGCGAGAACTTCCACAGCGTGATCGAGCCTCTCGCCGACAAGCTCGGCGCGGCGGTCGGCGCCTCGCGCGCCGCGGTCGATGCCGGCTATGTGCCGAACGACTATCAGGTCGGGCAGACCGGCAAGATCGTCGCTCCCGAAGTCTATATCGCGGTCGGCATCTCGGGTGCGATCCAGCATCTGGCCGGCATGAAGGACTCCAAGACGATCATCGCGATCAACAAGGACGAGGACGCCCCGATCTTCCAGGTGGCGGATTTCGGCCTGGTCGCCGATCTGTTCAAGGCCGTGCCGGAACTGACCGGCAAGCTCTGATCCGAACGACATGAAAAAAGGGGTGGGCAGCGCGGCTGTCCGCCCCTTTTTTGTTGGTTCGTGCGCCTCCCCCGCCATCGATGCAGCACAGCCGCTGGGAGCAAGCCGGAACAATCGCGCCCGCTACCGGTTCGAACCGGCATAGCAACTATGCCATCGCCGGGAGAGAAGCATGCTCATCCACGTCATTATCGTCCTGATCATCGTCGGCGTCGTGCTGTGGCTGATCAACAACTACATCCCGATGGACGGCAAGATCAAAAGCATCCTCAACGTGGTCGTGGTGATCGTGGTGATCCTGTGGCTGCTCCAGGCGTTCGGGCTGCTCAGCGGGGTCGGCATCTGAGCCGATCTCCACCCATGTCATCCTGAACTCGTTTCAGCATGACGGGACAAGGACCGTGCGCCTGCTCGCCCTCACACCGCCGCCTTCAGATCCTCGACGAACATGGCGAACTCCTCGTCCGCGCGCGATCGATCGGGCATCCGCAGGAGGAAGCTGGGGTGGATCGTCGCTCGCGCCGCCCCTCCGTCGGGCAGCATAAGGTCGCGCCCGCGTTGCGAACTCAGCGTCAGCGATTTGCCCATCAGCGAATGGATGGCTGTCGTACCGAGCATGACGACCCGCTTCGGGGCGATGATCGCGCGCTCCTGATCGATCCACCAGCGGCAGGCGCCGATCTCGCCGGCGTTCGGCTTGGAATGGATGCGCCGCTTGCCGCGCGGCTCGAACTTGAAGTGCTTGACGGCGTTGGTGACATAGGTGCGCGACCGGTCGACCCCGGCCTCGGCCAGCGCGCGATCGAGCATCTGCCCGGCCGGCCCGACGAACGGTCTGCCGGCCAGATCCTCCTGGTCGCCCGGCTGCTCGCCGACGATCATCACATCGGCATCGACCGGCCCCTCGCCGAACACCGTCTGGGTCGCGCATTTATATAGGCCGCAGCGCGTGCAATGCGCCGCCTCCTCGCGCAGCGCCTGCCAGGCCTGTTTTGCATTTCCGCCAGTCACGATCCGCTCCACCATGTGGGTCTCGCGCGCCTGCGCACCCGCCACCAATTCGGGGATCAACGCGGTTTCGGGCATGTTGGCCCAATATCGCCGCGGCATTTCCTTGACCATCGTGCCAATCTTGAGGCGCGCGGGATTGAAGATCGCCGCATAATAGCCCTTCCACAGATCCTCCACCGGATCGCCGGCCGGCGCCTGCGCTCGCGTGGCGCCGGGCGCCTCGGACAGGGATTCGCCGTTCCAGTGAATCGACAGCTCGGGCGTCAGGATCGACCAGCGCATCGTCGCGAAGCGCCGGGCGAAGAAGCCGGCATTGGCCCGCACGATGTGATGCGCCGGCTCGAACCAGGCGACATAGTCGCCGTCGATCTCGCGGAAGCGGACGAAGGCGCGCATCTTGTGGATATCACGGCGCACCTCCTTCGCCAGCAAGTCGAGCCGGCGGCGCAGCGGATCGGCCTCGTCATCGATGGCATGGGGCTGCTCGCGCAGCCTGAGCAGCATGGCGTAGAGCAATGCGAAACGTTCGGGATCGCTGTGGAGCACCACGCTCTCGGCAAGATCGAGGAAGCGCTTCGGCACGCTGAACGGCGCGCGAACCGGTGCGGGCAACGGGTCGCTGCCGCTGCCGCCGAACAGATCGCCGGCCTCGCCTTCCACCTGCCACCCTATCGTCTCGGGCGGAACATCGGCCAAAGCCAAGACGCGCGCGGCATCGCGCCAGCCTTCATAGTCATCGGGACGGGAGAGAAGGATGCGGTGGCCCACGCTATCTGCCCGTCATCCCAGCGAAAGCTGGGATCTCCCTGCCTTTAGCTCGAATGAAGAAAAGAGAGATTCCAGCTTTCGCTGGAATGACGGCAAGAGACAGCATCATCCGACTACCCGAACAGCTCCAGCTGCTCCGTTACCCTCGCCTTGAGATCAATTCGGTCGATCAGCCCCGAGGGGCTCCAGTCCCTGGTCATAATGAACGGCCGCAGCTTGGCGATCGAACGCGACAGCCGGCCGACATCGGCGAGGGAGAGCGTGCGCCAGCGCCGCGATGCCAGGATCGCGTCGACCGCCTTCACCCCAAGTCCCGGCACGCGCAGCAGCAGTTCGCGCGGTGCGCGGTTGACGTCGACCGGAAATATCTCGCGCGCCTGCAGCGCCCAGGCGAGCTTGGGATCGATGTCGAGCGGCAGCATGCCCTGCTCGTCGGTCGCGGCCGCCACCTCGGCCGGCTTGTAGCCGTAAAAGCGCATCATCCAGTCGGACTGGTAGAGCCGGTGCTCGCGCATCAGGGGTGGCCGCCGCAGCGGCAGGATCGCCGAGGCATCGGGAATCGGGCTGAACGCCGAATAATAGACGCGCCGCATTGCGAAGCGATCATAGAGGTTGCTGGCGGTGCTCATGATGTCGCGATCATTGGCTGCATCGGCGCCGACGATCATCTGCGTCGATTGCCCGGCCGGCGCGAAGCGGGGGGCCGATTTGTAGCGCCGCCGGGCGTCCGCCCCATCCTCGATCGACTCCTTCATGCCAGCCATCGCGCTGCGGATGCCGAACGCCGATTTTTCCGGCGCGAGCCGGGCCAATCCCGCCTCGGTCGGCAGCTCGATGTTGATCGAGATCCGGTCGGCATGGCGTCCGGCAAGATCGATCAGCGCCGGATCGGCATCGGGGATCGTCTTGAGATGAATATAGCCGCGGAACTGATGGTCCTCACGCAGCGATCGCGCCACCTCGACGATCTGTTCCATCGTATAGTTGGAGGACTTGATAATCCCCGAGGACAGGAACAGCCCCTCGATATAGTTTCGCCGGTAAAAGGCGAGCGTCAGGTCGACCACCTCCTGTGCCGTGAACCGCGCGCGGCGGACGTTCGAGCTTTTGCGGTTGATGCAATAATGGCAGTCGAAGATGCAGCTGTTGGTCAGTAATATCTTCAGCAGCGAAATGCAGCGGCCATCGGGCGCATAAGCATGGCAAATGCCCATCCCCTCGGTCGAGCCGATACCGTCCGCCTTGCCGGCCGAGTCCCGCTTGCTGGTGCCCGAGGACGCGCAGGACGCGTCATATTTGGCAGCGTCCGCAAGGATCTCGAGCTTCTGCCGCGTGTCGAGCTGGGCCATGTGTTCGATATATGTTCCGGCGGGGCATCTGTCGAGCCATGCCGGCGAAACAATTCGCCCTTGCCCGCACGAAGGAGAACGGAAAGCCTAGGCGGAATGACTTTACCTTGATCCGTTCTTCCCGAGCAAAGTCGAGGGACGTCCACACGCGGTCTGGGCGATGTCTCGACTTCGCTCGACACGAACGGTCGAGGGTCTGGGTTAAGTCAACGTCATCCGAGTCTAGGGCCGGCGATGAGGGCCGGCCGAAGCCCGCCGCTCAGTGCGTCGACTGCACCGCGCTGGCGGGGATGTCCGCCGGCAACAGCGGCCGTTCGCCGTCGCCGACGATCGCGAAAGCCGACCAGTAATAAGGATGCGAGGTGTTGGGATCGTCCATCAGGCCGATCTGCGCCTTGCGCATCGCGGTCGCCATCGGCGTGCCCGGCGGCGCCGTGAACAATCCGGTGATCAACCGCTTGGTGGCGTTGAAGTCGTCCGGCACCGGCCAATGGCTGGCGATCACCGTCCGGGCGCCCGCCCCGACGAAGGCGCGGACCAGGCCGTCGAGCGCGAAATTGCCGCCCGTAGTGATGCCCGCTTCGCGTGTTGCCGAAACCGTCGCCATGCCCGCAGTATCGCAAGCCGACAGCACGACGACGTCGGCATCAAGCTTGAGGTCGAAAATCTCCTTGAACGAGAGCAGCCCGTCCGAGGTGCCGCCGCCAAAGGAGGTCAGCAGCGCGGGGCGTGCCGGGCATTCGGGCCGCGGCGCCGTGACCAGACCATGGGTCGCGAAGTGGATGATCCGATAATCCGACAGGTCGGTACGACCCTCGATCGTCGAGTCCGAGAAGTCGGCCCCGGTGATCAGCGCAGACCTGTCCTTGCCGATGATGCCGCTCGCCAGGAACAGCTCCGACGAGGAGATCGGATTATTCCAGTTGCTCAGCGGCCAGGCGCAGCTATCGGCCATCGCCGGCGGCGGCACGAAGAAGGGATTCAGCGCTGGCCGGGCATTCTCGCCCAGGCCGATATAGCCCTTGGTTCCCTTGGACCCCGCCACGCCGCGCCCGTCGACGAAAGAGCGCGGGCTCACCACGGTCGAGATGTCGCGATCACGGCCCAGCCACGCGACGCCGCGGAAGTCGAAGTCGTCGGCATTGGGCTTCTTGAGGCGGTCGAGATAGGCGTCCACCCCGCCCTGCTCCATCGGCAGGAGATTGGCGGGCAGCTGCAGCAGGGGACCGTCCGGCTCCCAGATGAAGTTGGTGACCTGATGGACTTCGGCGTCGACCGGCCCCATCAGCGATACATAGAGCTTGCGCGCCAGCACCACGTCGAACGGATAGGTCGCGACCTGCCCATTCTCGACTTTCACGATCGAGTCGCGGATCTGCGCGACGGTGTCCTCGAGCTGCTTGGTGGTGACGTCGAGCTTCCATGCGCGCGCCACATCCCTGGTGACGAACATCGCATAGGCGTCCTGCGACACCAGCGTGACCTTGTAATAGCCGTCGCCGGGGCGGAGCGCCTTCTGCAGCTCGTCGACCTGCATCGTTGCCGGCGACAGCACCCGATAGCGCGGGAACTGCGCCAGTTTCGACTGGAGCACGGTCTGGTCGCGCGAATATTTCGCGAGCCGGGCCTGCGCATCGAGCAGCGCCGGCCTGTCGGCGGGATTGGCCCCCGCCGAATATTTGGCGATCTCGCCAGTCGCCCGGGCGATGTAGCGCGACAGCGTCACCGACTGGCGGAACAGGCTCGACGCCTCGTCGTCGCCGCCCGAAAGCTCGCGGGCGAGCAGCGCCTGGGTCTGGGCGATGCCGGGCCGCAGCATCACCTGGCTCGCGCCGAACATCTGCGCGACCGCCTTGGGGTCCGTCGCGGCACGCTCGGCCAGCAGCCGGAAATAGGGCCGCAGCAGCGAGCGGATGGAGCTCATCGCGCCGGGCAGGTTCTCCGCCGCCGAAATCACCTCGCCATACATGGCAGCAGCCCGTTCGCCCTGCCCGTGACGGCTGAGGAAGCCGGCGAAGCGCGCCTTGGCGCCGAGCGAGATGGCGGTGTTGGGATGCTGGATCTCCACCACCTGCAGCGCGTCGGCATAGAGCCGCTCCGCCTCGGCGATATTGCCTTCGGCCTCGGCCACCAGCGCGAGTTCGCTCTGGATGTTCGAGCGCAGCCAGCCGGTGCTGTTGAGCTTGCCCTCGCGGACGCCCTGCATCCCGTTGACCGCCTCGGCGAAGCTCGCGCGCGCCTTGGCGTAATCCTTGTTGATGCGATAGGCGACGCCGCGCAGCTGGAGTGCCTGGGCATCGAGGATCTGGGCGCGCTCGAAGGCCTGGAGCTGGCCGTCGAGCGACCCGCCCAGATCGTTCAGGCCCTTGTCCTCGCGATTGAGATCGTCGGCGATGTCTCCCGATATCTCGCCGCTCGCCAGCATTGTGTCGGCGGCGGCCCGCGACTCGATCTCCGCGACCGGCTTCGACAGCTCGTCGACCGCTTCCTTGAGTTTGTTCTGGTTGAGCTCATGGATCGCGTGGAAATTGCGCAGCATGCGGCCGGTGACCGGATCGGCAAGCGAACTGGGGGTGGAGGCGCGCGTGAACAGCGCATCGGCCGCCGAGAAATTGCGCTGGTTCGATTCCTGCAACGCCTGGTTGGCGAGATATTCGGAGAGGCGCGCGTCCGCCCTGGTGCCGCTGGAATCGCGTTCGACCAGCGCTTCGAAAAACTCGGCCGCCTCGGCATAGGAGCCGTCATTGTTGCGCGAATAGGCCTCGGCGAGGGCGCTGTCGCTGTCGAGCGCGCCCGCCTGGACCCGTGCGAAGGCCGCTGGATCGCCCGCGGAGGTGGTGGCGACCTGAACCTCGCCCTTGACGATCGCGTCGGCGACGATGGTGCGCAGGCCGAGCTGCAGCGCACTGTCATAGCCGCCCAGTCCGTCGGCGATGTAGACGGTCTTGCCCCGGCTATAGGCGTAGCTCTTATAGGCGAGCTGATTGGTCGGATCGACGCATTCGCGCGCCTGGACATTGCCGAGACCGCCGAGCGCGACGCTGGTGGGCGCCTCGCATGTTAGTGGGGTTTCGCTATTGGCGGCCACCCTTGCCACCGGATCGTCCTTGCCTGTCCGCAGCGCGAACAGCCGGCCGACCGGCGCCGCCGCGTCGCGGCAGACGATCCGGTAGCCGCGATCGAACATGCCGACCAGATTGGGGCTGACGGCGCGGTTCTGCGCGGTGCAGAGCACACCGCTCGATCCGATCCGGAAGCTGTTGCGCAGCGACAGGCCACCCGGCTGCGTCGCGGCCGGCGCCATCGCCGGCACGCTGAACGCGAACACCGCGAGAAACTCGGCCATCAAGGCCACACGCCCGTTACGCATCACTGGCCTCCTCCCGGGGTTTCACCGAGACCATCTTCGCCACTCCACAAGCTGCTGTTTCCACTGCTGGTGACGGGGGTGTCGACCTGCGCGGACCCCGAGCCGATGTTGCTCGTGTCGATCAGCACATTGGCGCCACCGACCGAACCGCCCGAGCCGCCACTGCTGGCGCTCTCGCTGCTCTCGTCGTCGCCGCCCTCGTCGGCGCTGCTGTCGTCGGCGCCTGCGCTGCTGCTGCTGGCGGAGCTGCCGCCACCATCACCACTGCCCGCGCCCGGGCCGCCGGTGTCACCACCGGTATCGGCCGAACTGCTGATGCTACCACCCCCGACGCGGGTGCCGGTCAGCGAAGCCTGGATGCTCGACGTGATCTTGTCGGTTTCCATCGACACGGTCTCGATTACCTCGGGATCCTCGGTCACCGGCGGCGGTGGTGGCGGAGGAGGAGGAGGAGGAGGCGAGGTCGGTTCCTCGACCGGCGGCGGAGGCGGCGGAGGAGGAGAGGTCGGTTCCTCGACCGGCGGAGGCGGGGGAGGAGGAGGCGAGGTCGGCTCCTCGACCGCGGGCGGTGGCGGCGGCGAGGTTGGCTGTTCTACTGGCGGCGGAGGGGGCGGCGACGTCGGGCGCGGTATTGGTACCGCGCAAGCCTGTTGGTTAACGGTGCACGAGGTGCCGGAGCTGAAGCCGATCGAACCCGCCGGATCGAGGTAGAAGTTGATCGGCGAGGCCCCCTCCGTGGTCAGCGCGAAGGTACTGAAGCTGAGCGCGCCGTTGCCCGACGAGACTTCCGGGGTGCCCTTCTGCGGCGGGTTGATACCGAGATTCTCGATCGTCGTCGTGCTCGTGATCGCGAGATCGCCGCCGGAGGTGTTGATCTTGAAGGATCCCCGCGTCGTCGACCCGCCTTCCGAATAGCCGGAGCTGACTGCGGTCAGATCCCCACGGATCGTGAGATCCCCGGCGGTGAGCGGCTGATGGGGGGTGCTGGAATTGGGGCCATCGGAACGGTAGGAGGAGATCAGCGCGAAGCTGCCGCCGATGCCGGCGCCACCAACGCCGGCGGTACCGAATTGGCCATGGGAGCCGCCACCGCCGCCTTGGCCATAGACATCGATCGAGACCGACGCGATGTCGACCGGCGCGCCGCGCGACTGCACCGCGACGCTGCCGCCGGTGCCGATGCCGCCATTGGCGCCATCGCCGCTGGTGCCGGTGCCGCTTCCATCGACGCCGGCGCCGCCATCGCCGCCCCGGCCGAAAGCCTGCGCAGCGATCGAACCGAAGCTGGCCTGGCCGCTCGTGCCACTGGTGTCGGGCCCGTTGAACATGCCGAGAATGATGATACCGCCGGTTGCATTGCCGCCGGCGCCGCCGTCGCCGCCATCGGCGTTGGTCTGCTCCTGGACATTGCCCGTGCCAGCCCCGCCCAGCCCGCCGAGCGCATAGGCGACGACATTGGCATTGCCGATATCGACCTGGCCGTAGCCGGCCTCGCCACCGATGTTGATCCTGCCGCCAAAGGCGTCGCCGCCGATGCCGCCATCGGCGCCGGACGTGCTGCCGCCGAAAGCATCGGCGTCGCCGCCCACGCCGAACGCAGTCAGCCTTACCGCGTTCGCCGTGATCGAGCTGGTCGACGGGGTGGTGATGTCGGTGAACGCCTGGAACTCGGCATAACCGCCGCGGCCGACGCCGCCCTGGCCAGCCAGCCCGTCCGCGTCGGCGTTCGCCGCGCCGCCGATGCCGTTCGACAGCAGCAACAGGCTGTCACCCGCATTGCCGCCCGAGAAGGTGAGCGTACCCGAAACCGCCTCGGCGAAGGATCCGAAAAACGGATTATAGGTGTTATAGTCGGGCGCGCCGCCCATCCCGATGCCGCCATTATAGCCGTTGCCGCCATAGCCGCTGGTGTCGGCGATCGCGGTACCGGTGGTGACGCTGAGCGAGCCGTGGAAGGCGCGGAAGCCCGCTTCACCGCCGGTGCCTTTACCGCCGGTCGCGCCGTGGCCGTTGATTTCGAACGCCTCATAGCCGGCGTCGCCACCCGAACCGATAGCGGTCAGATCGGCCGCCATGGCGGTGACGGTTCCGCCGGCCTGATCGGCGGCCAGGACCGCGTGGCCGCCGAACCCCTCGCCGCCGACGAGCGCGCCGTCGCCACCCGTCCCGTCGGCATAGAGGTTGACCGTGCCGACGGTCAGGGTGCCGCTGCCCGCGGCGAGCCGCAGGCCGCCGCCCTTGCCGATGCCGCCGGTGCCGCTGTCGGAATCGCCGCCATCGCCATAGGCGGTGACAGTGACCAAGCCATCGATCGCCAATTGGCTGGTGCCGTCCACATTGCTTTGGAAACTGCCGCCCTGCCCGAGGCCAGCAGCCTCGCTGGCGCCGTAACTGCTGCCGCCGGTGCCGTCGACATGGCCCTCATAGCCGGCGGTGAGGTGAAGCGAGAGGCGGGGTGTGCCGGAGTCGGCGGTGAATATCTCAAGTATGCCGCCGGTGCCGTCGCCGCCACGCGAACTCTCATAGCCATCGACGGAACCATGGGCGTCGGCGTTGACCTTGCCGTTGAAGGTCACGGTGCCCGTGCCCGAATTGGAGAGGCGGACCTGACCGGCCAGCGCGTCCCCGCTCGTAGTATCCCCGCCGCCAGCGTCGGCATTCGCAGACAGATAGACCACGCCCGTCTGGGTGATAGTGCCGGCGGTCGCGCCAATCTCGACAAAGCCCTTGGCCGGCAAACCTCCAGCGGAGGCGATATAGAAGGCATCACCGCCGAAATTGCCGTCGCCGCCTTCGGCATCGGCGCTCAGCGACAATATGCCGTTTGAAACGATCGAGCCGCCGTTGCCGAACAGCCGCACCGAACCGCCGCGGCCATTGCCGCCGGCTCCCGTGCCGTCGGTACCGCCGCCGCTTCCGAGGGCGCTCAGGCTGGCGCCATTGGTAAGCGTCAGGGTGCCGCCATTGATGGTGGTGCCGAAATCGACCTTGCCGCCATAGCCATGGCCACCCTGGTGGCCGCCATAGCCGCCCTGGCCGTCGCTGCTGACCGAAGGCGCGCTGGTGAAGGTGAGATGGCTCGCGCTAGCGTCGACAAAGGCCGATACCGAGCCGCCACTACCGGTGCCGCCGGTGCCGCCGCCGGAGTCGCCGCCTTGTCCATCGGCATGAGCCGAAAAGCTGCCGATGGACAGCGTGTTCGTGCTGCTGCTGTTGACGCTGATCTGGCCGCCGGAGCCGTTGCCCCCGCTCCCCGCCGTGCTGCGGTACCCGCCCGCGCCGTTTGCGTAGCCGGTATAGTTCGCCAGCGTCAGCGTGCCCGATCCGGACGCGAACAGGTTCAGATGGCCGCCGGTCGCAGTGCCGCCGCCTTCCGAGACTTCGCCGCCAAAAAATGCGCTCGCATCGGCCGTGACCGGACCATCGAGGTTCAGGGTGCCGCCGCTGGCGGCGATTTCGACGGTGCCGCCGATGGCGTTGCCCGCACTGCCGCTGGCGCTGCCATTGCCGCCTTCGGAATAGGCCTGCAGTATGATCGAACCGGGTGGCCCGCTCTGCGTCAGGCTGCCACTCCCCGACGTCTCCAGCTTCACAAAGCCCTGATTGCTACCCGTCGCCCCCGCCATGCCGCCCGTGGCCCCGGACCCGCCGAACGAGTTGGCGCGCAAGGTGAAAGCGTTCGCCGTGATCGTGCCGCCGCTGGCAAGCAACTGCGCCGACCCGCCGACGCCATTGCCGCCATTGCCGCCGCTGCCGCCATCGCCGCCGGACCCACCGGCTCCGAGCAGCAGGCTGCCACCGACGGCGAGCGTGCTGCCCGATGACGCCGAGACCATGATGTCGCCGCCCTGCCCCGATCCGCCATTGCCGCCGCTGGCATAGCCGCCCTGGCCGATGGACGTCGCCGTCAGGCCCCCACCGATGGTGATCCCGCCCCCCGTTGCGCTGACGGTGATGTTGCCGCCCGTGCCGCTGAAGCTGTTTTGGGCGTTGCCGCTGGCGTCGAGGATGAGGTCGTTGAAGCTCAGCAAATTTCCGCTTGAGGCGGTGATGTCGATAGCGCCGCCGTGCGAAGAACCGGCCGCCAGCGACTGGCTGGTGTCGACCGTCAGAGGCGAATCGAAACTGGTCGCCCCGGCAGAGCTGTTGATGGTAATGCCGCCGCCGCCTGACCTGACAAGCGTCTCGCCATGGAAGGCGCCGCCCGAAATGGTGGTGGGATTGCTGGTCTGGACATAGATCGGCGTGGCGTCATAGCTGCCGCCGTTGAACGTGCCCCCGGTGATGTTGGCCGGATTTGTGCCCGAATTGCCCGCCGAGACGCCGCCCAGCGTGCCGACCGAGGTCCCATCGGTGTCGCGGCCGACCGACAGGACGATGCCCTGATCGGTCACGACCGCGCCGTTGGCGACCTGGAAACCCATCGTTCCATTTGTCGCGCCATTTGTCAGCAGCATCGTTATCGCGGTGTTCTTCGGGATCGCGACCGCATAGATCGCATGGCTGATCCCGGGGCTGCCCGTGCCGTCGACATGGGCGACGGTGGTGCCGCCATGCACGAGCGCCGCCGTTGTCGACGTTGAACCCGCGACCTGGGTGCCGCCGCCGACCGGCACCGAAATGCTGAACAGGTCGTTGTTGGTGGTCAGGTCCACCTGGGTGGCCGCGACATAGGCGACGCTGCCGCCGGCGCTGACCGTGCCATTCTGGATGACCTGCGGCGCCAATATGCCGAAATAGTCGCTCGTCGTTATGGTGGCGCCGCTGTCGATCTGGACCGACGTTCCACCCATGGCCGGATCGGTATGAACGCCCGTGACCTCGCCCGTCATCGGATCGCTGACAATACCGGTGAGAGGGATGGGCGCGGTCGTCAGCAACAGGCCGCCCACGTTGAACGTGACGCCCGAGCCGATCAGCAGGCCGCCCGGCGTGTAGAACCAGATGTTGCCGCCGGCATTGGAGGTGACGCTGCCACCCACGAATTGGATTTGTCGGGTCGTATCGGTGGGGACGATATTGTTGAGGACGGTATATTTGCCACCGTTCGAGAGCAGCGCGGCGCCGGCCTGATAGTGGACGGTGCCGCTCTCCAGGAAGACGATCGGCGCGGTGCCGCTAATGTCGTCCGGCGCCCAGTTGATCTGGGCCTGGGCGTTGGTGATGGTGATCGTATCGCCCGCGCCGTTGGGGTTCCGAACGATGCTATAGCCCGTGCCGGAGCAGTCTCCTGTGCCACAATCCGGGATTCCCAGAAATCCGTTCTGAACCGCGGCCGACGCTTCGCGCATCGGCATCGCCAGCATCGTCGCCACGGCGAGGACCGAGCTGAGCGTTCGCAGATGGGAAGCTCGGCCGCGATGTGGGCGGATCGCCGCGCCGGCGGCTCGTGGATCGTTACGCATTACCGGTTACTCCAAGGCCACAGCTTGGTGGTGAGGGACACAAGGAAACGGGGGTCATGGTTGCTGGTCTGCAGCCCGGCGGCCTCGAGCGGGATCGCGAGGGTGCCGTCGATCCGGAAGCGGTTGTTGAGCAGCGCGCGCAGGCCGACGCCGACCGACAGCAGGCGATCCGGATTGGCCGCGCCGGCAATCCGGTTCTCGCGCCGGTTCCAGGTCCAGGCGATATCGGCGAAGGTGAAGGGCAGCACTGATAGATTGACTTTGGGCAGCGGCGTGACCCGCGGGAAGCGCAGTTCGAAGCCGCTGCCGGCGCCGCTGTCGCCGATGATCGTGCCGGGATCATAGCCGCGGCCGATCGAGTAATTGCCGCCCGAATATTGCTCGAAGCTAAGCAGCGGATCGAACGCATATTGCAGGCGCGGCAGCGCCGCGAGCCAGAAGCCTTCGCCCAGGTTAAGCTCAACCGAGGCCGAGGCGCGGACCAGCGTCGCGGTTGGATCGGCGAGAGTCCTGCTCGGTCCGACGACGGTTGCCGCAGTGGTCGGCTGGGTCGCGTTGAAGACATCGAGCCCCTTGCGCAGCTCGAACGAGCCCGATGCGCGCCAGCGCGGCACCCTCCGTTCGGCGACATCCGCCGCATCCATGTCGAGCCGCAGGAAGGCCACACGCAGATGATCGCGGGTCAGATCGATCCTGTTGAACTTCACGGTCTGGTTCAGATAATCGAAGCCCGCCGCACTGACGAGGCTGAAGCCCTGGGTCCGGATCACCGGATAGCGTATCTCGCCAGTGGCGAAGAGCGTGCGCGCCGTCAGCTTGGCGGTAGGCGCCGTGGCGATCGGATTGATCGAGGGTTTCGACCACGCATAGGTGAGGTTGCCGCCAATGGTCAGGCCTTCGCTGCCCAGCCTGGTCTCATAGCCGAGCTGAGCGACCTGCTGCTCCTTGAAGTCGGCGGTGCTCGACACCGAGGCGGTCAGCCGGTCGCCGCCCAGCAGGCCATAGGCCTGCGCCGAGACCGCGCCGGTCCAGCGGCCCGCGCTGTGGGCCGAGAAATTCTGGAGGTTGGCGCTCGCCTCAAACGGCGTACGGATGACGCTGACATCGCCGACCAGCTCGCCGGGGGCACCGCCGGCCGGCTTGAGCGAGAGGCGGACTTCATAGCCGGGAAGATCGCGCGACAGCAGCAGATAGCGCTCCGCGACGTAGCGGTTGAAGATCTTCTCCTCCGTCAGGTGCGACAGATAGCTGGCCAGCAGCTGTTCCGCCTTGCCGGCATTGCCGCGCACCCGGATCGCCACGATCTTGGCGAACAGCACCTCGAACTTGACGACGCCATTCTCGATACGCTGCACCGGCACCTGCACCGCCGCAAGATAGCCCTTGCGGCGCAGCGCGGTCGCCGCGGCGTCGCGGATCGTGCAGATCGTGCTGATCGGGCGATCAGGCCCGAGCAGCGAGGCATAGCTGTCCTTCAGCTCTTCGGGGGTAATGCCCTGAAGGTTGTTGAATTCCGCAGCGCTGATCGTCACCTTGATATCGGCATAAGCGGGCGCGTCGAGCGCGCAGGGCGCGCGTTCTATGTCGCCGTCGATCTTCAGCCGGGCCGAGCGCGGGGCCTGATCCTGGGAACGCCGGTCGATTTCTTCGCGGGTCGGCGCGAGTTGCTGGGGGGGAGGCGCGACCGGCGGCGGAGCGACCTGAGCCCAGGCAGCCGTGCTCGGCAAAAATGTGAAAAGCAGCGCCGTGGAGGCGGCTGCCGAGAAGAGCGACCTACGCAAAAACCCCCCCATATGCCCCTGAGCAGCGAACCCCTTCGCTGAAGACCTGCACTTACTCTTGCTGACATGGATTGTCATGGACAATCATCATCCGCACAACGACTTGCAGGACATGTGACCGTGATCACACGCAGACTTTCCGGTCTTCGTCGTACAGCGTTTTGCGGTGCTTATTTCGTGCCCTGCAAATCTCCGCGGTAACGGCCGCTTGTTGCTGCACCGCAACCAAATCCTTGCGAAACCGGGGAAGTGCGACTAGGGGCGCTGACGCGACAGGATCCCGGCAACGGGAAAAGGGAATTAGGAAGCGGGGCTTGCCCCGCCTGCCGAAGCTGCCCCCGCAACTGTGATCGGATAGCGATCGCCCCAATCCGCGTCACTGGCCGCCCTCGGGCGGCTGGGAAGGCCGGGGCGATCGCCGAGACCCGAGAGCCAGGAAACCTGCCCGTCGCGGTCGTTCTATCATGCGGGCGGGGTGCACCACATGAACGAGGCGAAACCTCGCGTGACGACGTTCGACTGAGGTCGTGCGCGGGGGGCGTTCATTTCCTGTCGCGCAGGACCCCATTGGCTTGATCCAAGGGAGGACATCCATGCGGACGTTCAATAACTGCCTCATCGCCGCGCTGGCGCTCCTGCCCGCCGCTGCACAGGCCGAAGACAGCGCCGATAGCGCCGACACGATTGTGGTGACGGCCGCGCGCTACGACCAGAAAATCTCCGAAGTCGGCAAGTCGATCAGCGTGATCGGCCTGCCCGAAATCGAGCAGCGCCAGACGCTGTCGGTCGCCGAGCTGCTGCGCACGCTGCCCGGCGTTACGATCCAGAGCAATGGCGGCGCCGGCGCCTTCACCAGCATCTTCATCCGCGGCGCCCAGAGCGAGCAGACCGTGGCGCTGGTCGACGGCGTCAAGATCAACGATCCGGCGTCGCCGGGCGGCGGGTTCAACTTCGCCGACCTGCTGACCGACAATCTGGAGCGCATCGAAGTGCTGCGCGGCCCGCAATCGGTGCTGTGGGGCAGCCGCGCGATCGGCGGCGTCGTCAACATCATCACGCGCGAACCGACGGATGCGCTGAGCTTTCGCGCAAGCGCCGACTATGGCCGCTACGACCACGGCCATGTCAGCGGTGCGGTCACCGGCAAGGCGGGGCCGGTCGGCTTCAGCGCCGGCGCAGGCTATCTGACCACCGACGGAATTTCGGTGGCCGACAGCGGCACCGAGCGCGACGGCTATCACCTGTTCGGCGTGAACCTGAAGACGGTGACCGAGATCAGCGACAGCGTCTCGATCGACCTGCGCGGCTATTACACCAAGAGCAAGGTCGACTTTGACGGCTTCCCGCCGCCGACTTTCGCGGTGCTGGCCGACACCGCCGAATATCAGCGCCAGCAGCAGATGGTCGGCTATGCCGGGATCAACGCCGCGCTGTTCGACGGGCGGCTGAAGAACCGCATCGCCACGGCCTATACGCTGGTCGACAAGGCCACCTACGATCCGGCCGGAACCCCGCTCAAGAATTTCGATACGCGCGGCCGCAACCTGCGCTTCGAATATCAAGGCGTCGCCGATCTCGGGCTGGTGCAGGCGACCTTCGGTGCCGAGCATGAGCAGGAACGTTTCCGCATCGTCAGCATCTATTCGCCGCTGTCACACAAGAAGGCGAATACCGACAGCGTCTATATCGACCTGCATGCGAAGCCGTTCGAGGGACTGAACCTCGGCGCCGGCATCCGCTATGACGACCATAGCCAGTTCGGCCACGCAACCACGAAGAGCGCCGATGCCGCCTATAGCCCCAATGGCGGCCGGACGACGGTTCGAGCCAGCTATGGCGAGGGGTTCAAGGCGCCCACGCTGTACCAGCTTTACGGAGATTTCGGGTTCGAGCACCTTCAACCGGAACGGGCCAAGGGCTGGGACGCCGGAATCAGCCAGTCGCTGATCGGCGACACCCTCGCCGTCAGCGCGACCTGGTTCAATCGGCGGGTGACCAGCCAGATCGATTTCGATCTCGGCACCTCCACCTACGCCAATATCGCACGCGCCCATGCCGAGGGCGTCGAGCTCGAACTGCGGATCGCACCTACCACCGATTTTCTGGTGACCGCTAATTACAGCTTCACCGATGCCCGCAATCGCCAGCGCGGCGATGCCAATTTCGGCAAGCAGCTGGCGCGCCGGCCGCGGCAGAGCGTGAACGTCACGGCCGACTATAGCTGGTCGTTCGGTCTGAGGACCGGGGCGACGATCACCCATGTCGCCAACAGCTTCGACGACGCCGCTAACACGGCTCGGCTCGGCAGCTATGTGCTGGTCGACGTCCGCGCCGCCATGCCGGTCACAGACGCGATCGAACTGTTCGCGCGGGTCGAAAACCTGTTCGACGAACAATATGAGACGGCCCGCGGCTATGGCCAGCCCGGCCGCGCCGCTTATGGCGGGGTTCGACTGCGCTACTGACAAGATGACAGGACCGGCAGGGGGGATACGCCGGTCCTGTCAGCTGCATCGAGCGGATATGATGTAGCGAGACTGCTCCGGATTGGGGGAGCGGAACAGCCTGACCGCAGATGCCGGTGCAGCATCCATATAATAGGATCTGCCGGCGGGCGCCTGCATTGCGTTGATCTACTATCCGGGAAAGCCCCTATCGCATCACGCGGGATAGGCGGTCGCCCTCGCGGGCCGGCGGGTGCTTCAGGCGGGGCCCAGACCGGCTTTGGACGAGCGGTTCGCTCGGTAGCGATGCGCTCCGGAACGGGGTTGCCGTCTCCCCGCACATCGTCCCCTTTCAGACTGCGGCCGCCTCGGGCCAGCTGGCGATCGCCGCCGTCCGCATTGCGGCGAGGATGGAGGGCGCTTCGAGCGCCGCCAGCGCCCGGGCACGGAGGATTTGCACGGCGCGCGGGTCGAGGTCCATCGTGTGCGCCAGTTCCTGATTGGTTTCGCCCGCGATCAGCCGTGCGAATATTTCCGCCTCGACATCGCTGAGCCGGGCGATTCGCGCCTTCGCTTCGGCCACCAGGTGCGGCGGCTCCACGCCCCGTTCGAGCAGGTGGAAGCCACGGGCGAGAGCGTCCAGCAACGGCCGCATTCCGTGCGGCTTGTACAGGAAATCGACGGCTCTGGCCCGGAACGCCTCGATCGCGACACCCACATCGCCGAAGCCGGTGACGACAATCATGCGAAACCGGTCGGCGCGTTGGGACAGCGCCTGCATCGCCGCCCCGCCACTGGCACCTTCCAGTTGTAGGTCGAGCACGACACAGCCCGGCTGCAGCGTGTCGAGCGCCTCGATGAAGGCATAGCCGCTTCGATATTCGCGGCATTCATATCCGCCATGCGCCTGGATCAGGCTGACAACCGACGCCCTGACGACCGCCTCATCGTCGAGGACGTAAACGAGGCGATGTGGCGTCACGGCGGCCCCACGCTCATTCGCACCATATGCATGTGTTAAATCCCCCGACTTTCTAGAGAGTTACCTTGAATTATCGGGAGCGCAACAAGAAAACGAAAATAGTCATTCCGTCTACGAAACTATACGTATCTGGATTGCCTGATGGGACGGAAGGGGAAGCTTTTCCGGAACGCCTGCCAGCCGTGGAACGAAGTCTACCGCTATGCGGCAAGTAGAAAATGCGCAGGCGCGTAGGCCGATATCCAGATTTTCCTGTTCCAGTGTATGCCTGCTGGCAGGAGCCCGAATGCAGAAATTATATTTTATGTTGATTTCATCGCGATGTCGGATTTGTTGCGCGCTGAAGGGTCATGTCCTTCCCGCATGGGAGGTCCGTCGCGCCCGCGCCTTTCGCCCCGGTGCGAAATCGCGGCCCCACCTGCGCGTTGGCCCATGTTCCGGAGCTTTTCGTGCGGCCCGGCGGTCATGGAAACGCGCCGTTAACGGGTCGAGGCGTACCGAAGGACACGGGCTGCGACGCCCGGCAACGGGAAGACGCGCGTGTGCAAGACAATTTTGACGGTGGACGACTCCCCCAGCATCAGGATGCTGTTGCGTTTCGCACTGACCGGACAAGGCTTTGCTGTCGCCGAAGCCGAGGACGGGATGGCCGCGCTCGAATGGCTTGCCGCCAATGCGCGGCCCGACCTGATGATCACCGATATCAACATGCCGCGCATGGACGGCTTCGATCTGGTCGAAACGGTGCGCAGCAAGGGACCGCACAGCGACATGCCGATCCTCGTGCTTACCACCGAGAACTCCGCGGAGAAGATGGCGCGCGCCACCCATGCCGGGGTCGAGGGCTGGATCGTCAAACCCTTCGATCCGGCGAAGCTCGTCTCGGCGATCCGCGACGCAACGCATTGACGAAGCCCTGTTCGCTCGCCCTCGGCGCACCGCTCGACAATCGCCACCGCATTGCCGAACCTCTCTGACGGAGGAACCGCTCGATGAGCTCGATCAGCCACGATGCCTTGCTTGCGATGCTCGCCGAAGAACTCGAGACGGCGCGTGAGCAGCTGGAGGTGCTCGGCGTCGCGCTCATCTCCGACAGCGACGTTACGGCGCGCCACATCAGCCACCTCCAGGCGCTCGATCATGTCGGCCAGCGCTGCGCCTCGGTAGCGGCGATCCTGCGCGCGGAGGACCGGCACGCCGCCAGCCGCGCCGCACCGCTCGACAGCATCGCCGCGCGCCTCGCCCTGCTGGGGGCCGCCTAGAGCGGAATGACTTTACCTTGATCCGTTCGTCCCGAGCGAAGTCCAGGGACGTCCGCACGCGGTACGGGCGATGTCTCGACTTCATCCATTGGATGAAGTTCATCCTGAGCGCCTGCCTTGCAGGCAGTCAAAGGGCTCGACACGAACGGGTCCAGGGTGTGGGTCAAGTCAACGTCATCCGAGTATAGAACCGATCGGTATTCCGCCTGATTTGAGGTCACACCAGACCGTCGCCCTCGAACAGCGCGATCAGCTGCGGCGCGATCCTGGCGATGTCGTGCCGCGCTTCGACGCGTTTGCGCCCTTCCCGCCCCATATCCGCCAGAGCCGCGGGGCTGGCGTCCATCACCGCCGCGATCGCCGCTGCGAGCCCCTCGGCGTCTCCCGGCGCAACCAGCCATCCGCAGCGGGCGTCGACCAGCTCCGGGATGGCGGCGATGCTGGTGGTGATGACCGGGCGGCCCATCGCGAACGCCTCCATGATCGCGATCGGCAAACCTTCGGCGTGGCTGGGCAGCAGCAGCGCCCTGGTCTCGCCGATCCGGCGGAGCACCTCGGCATTGCTGCACCAGCCGAGCAGCTCGACCCGGCCGGCTGTGCCCGTGCTGGCGATCTCGCTCTCCACGGCGGCACGGCTTTCGCCGTCGCCGATCAGGATCACCGACAGGCCGGGATGATCATGCGCCACCGCGGCGACCGCCGCAGGAATTTCCACTTGGCCTTTTTGCGGGCAGAGCCGGCCCACGCTGAGCAGCCGATCGCTCATCGACGGGGGGCCGGGCGTCGCGGGATAATCTCGCAGATCGAGGCCGCAGGCTATCACGCTGATCCGGCCCCATAAATGCTCCGACAAATGGCTCCGCAGCCGATCGCGGCAATAGCCGCTGATCGCGACGACGGCCGCGGCATGCCCGACCTTTTCCGCAACGCTGTTCGCGGCAAACTGCTCGAGTTCGTCCGGGCCATGGACAGTGAAGCTGTAGGCAGGCCCACCGAGCAGGCGGCACAGCATCGCCACCGCCGCGGCGTTGGTAGAGAAATGGGCGTGGATATGATCGATGCCGAGGGCGGCGCAACGCCACTTCAGCCGAATCGCCTGCGCCAGATAGGCGGCATGACGGACGAAGCCGCCGCCCGCGGCGCGTCGCATCGCGCCGGCCGCTCGAAGTGCTTTGCCGAAGCCGCGCGGATCGCGCATCGCGTGATGCGTCATGCCGCCGAGCAGCCGCACCGCCTTGCCGGTCAGCAGATATTCGGTGCGGCCGCGCTCGTCGATATCTTGCGGATCGACAAGCCGTTCGGACCAGGCGCGGACCGCGAAGCGCTTGACCGGCACCCCAGCCCTCTCGATCGCGGCGATCTCGCGCCGGATGAAGGTCGTGCTGGTCATCGGATAGCTGTTGAGGAGATAGGCGAGCCTCATCCGCGCCGCGCTCCCTCGATCAGGCGCGCAACCGCGAGCATGCGCTCATGGCTGACGACCGGGCTCTCCAGCGCCCCGGCGCGGAACAGCGCCGAGAAATGCTCGACCACATGTGCGTGGATCGCCCCCGCATGGGGAAGATGGGCACCGCTGGTGCGGCTGGCGATGTCGCAGAGCCGCCGAACGACCGGGTTCTGCCGAAGCCGGCGCCAGCTGCGGGACGGTGCCGATCGCCGGGGCGGCAGGACGCTGAGGCGTTGGGCACTCAACAGCGGCGGCGGCACTTCGACCGCACCGGCATCGCCTTCGATCCACAGGCTGTTGTCGAGCAGCGTGCCAAATGAAATGGCGAGATCCGAGTGTGCGCCGCCGGCATGGCGCAGAACAAAGCGCGCGGCGACGTCGACGCCCTGCCCATCCCGCTCGACCGCCGCCTCGCTGCGCTCGACCGGCCCCAGCGCGATCAATGCCAGCATCAGCGGATAGACCGCGCGATCGGCCAGGACGCCGCCGTCGGCCTCGAACAGGCGCGGGCGGGACCGCCTTGAAATCGGGTAGCCGAAACTGGCTTCGAGTTTGCGAAGCGTGCCCAGCCGCCCCGCGCGGGCAGCCTCCAGCGCTGCGGCGACCGCCGGCAGGAACGGCGTCGGCACGGCCTCCATGTAGAGAAGGCGTTTTTGCCGGGACAGCGCCACGATCTCCTCGGCCTCGCCGGCGGTCATGGCGAAGGGCTTCTCGCACAGCACCGCCTTGCCGGCTTCGAGCGCCGCGATAGACCGCGCAGCATGATCACGGTTGCGCCCGGCTATATAGACAGCCTCGGCAGCGCCTTCGCCGGCATCGCCGATCAACCCGCGCATCGTCGCAGCCATCTGGCCGCTGCCCTGCACGGCGAAGCGCAGCGGCAGCATCAGCCGCCCCAGTCCATCGGCGCCATCGGTGCGAATCCGGTGCGCATCTGATGCTCGCCGCCCTGTTGGATCGCGAGCGACACTTCGGTCAGGTGAAGCGCGAAATCGCCGGCCAACCGCGGCATGGTGCCCTGCGCGATCGCGCGCGCCATCTCTGCCACCCCCAGCGCGAAGTTCATCGAGGCTGCGCCGCGTCGTCCCACGATCGGATGACCGGAGCCGGACGGACGAACCCGGGCCGCGAACGGGCTGTTGATCAGCCGCCGCCGGATCACATGGCGCCGGCGCACCCGCACCGCCGCACCATTGGCCCAGGCTTCGTCGACCTCCAGCACGCCATCGTCGCCGAAGATGCGCAGCCGATGGTCGTGGCGAGCGACGATCGAACAGGTCAGGCGCGCCACCATGTCGTCGAAGAACAGACTGGCCGAGCTATAATCCGGCGTGCAATGCCCAGCCCCGGTCTGCGCCGCGTCGAGTACCCGCGCCGATCCCGCGACCAGCCGGCGCACCGGGCCGAACATGGCCATCAGCCAGCCGAGATAATAGCCGGCATGTTCGAGCGTGCAGCCGGTCGCGAACTCGTCCGCCGCCGGCCAGGGCGCGCCGCTGGCAGAGCGCCAGCTGCGATAGGGCGCCGCCGGCAGGAAATCGTCGTCGAGCTCGGCATAAGCGAGCCTCGGCTTGCCGATCCGCCCCGCCCGCAGCGCGCCCCACGCGGTCTGCGCGGCCCGACCGAGCAGGCTGCACGGCGCCGAGGCGAGATGCAGGCCCCGCGCCGCGGCGCGCGCGGCCAGCGCCTCCGCGTCGGCCAGCGAGAGGGCGAGCGGCTTTTCGCACCAGACATGGATGCCCGCGTCCAGCGCGGCGGCCGTCACCGTCGCGTGCGCGTGCGGATTGGTGAGGTTGAGCAGGATATCGGGCGCGAACGCCGCCAGTGCGTCGAAGCTCGCCGCCGCAGGAAGCTTCCACTGCCCGGCGAAGGCCGAGAGCCGTTGCGGATCGATGTCCCACGCGCCGACGATCTCAAGCGCGGGGAAGCTGCGCAGCGACGGCATGTAGAGGTCGGCGACATAGCCCGTCCCCACGATCGCGATTCGCGCCGCTCCGCGATGGTCCCCCGCTGCCATATGCATCGAGTCTAGGGTCATGGCGCCGCCACCGCAATGCTCGGCGCCGCGCTATCGAGCAGCGACTCGCACGCCGAAAAATCGTTACGATGTCGTAAACTACATGCCGTGACGGCGCGTTGGGACCGCCGCGACAAAAAAAGGACATATCAGTGCGGTAGTACCGGATTTTACATAGTCGAGGTTTGGCGATATGAACCACGCCATGGAATCGGATCGCATCCAGAAACTCACCGAGGCGCAGCGCACCTGCCTGCGCATGGTGCTGATGCATCTTTCGTCCAAGGATATCGCCCGGGAACTGGGGATTTCTCCCCATACAGTCGACCAGCGGCTGCGGATGGCGATCCAGGCCCTGGGCGTCGCAAACCGCTTCGAAGCGGCGCGAATCCTGGCGAAATACGAGAGCCCGAATCCATATCAATCAGCCGTATATCAATCGCCGCATGTTGCTCCGGCGCCGGTCCATGCCACTGTCGGGTTGTCCGACATTCATGGGGTTCGGCAGGATGACATCGGCTTTCAAGGCACAGCGGTACGGGAGGAACAAATCGCGTTCCGAACACCCGCATTCGCCGGCGGCGGCTTCGTCAATCTGCCTTTCCCTACGCCGGGGAGGGAGCGCAATGACCTAAATATCGTGCAACGGCTGGGCTGGATCGTTTCGATCGCTATAGCCTCGGCCCTGGCCTTCGGCGGCCTTCTCGCCGGAATCGACGCGCTGAGGCGGCTCTTTCTAGCCTAAAGCGCTCATCTAGTTTTCACAGCATCGTCCAGCAGGGACGCGCTGGCCCCCAGGGTGGCCGCGCGAAGGGAGACTCACATGTTCAATCGCATGACCATCATGAAGCGTCGCGAAGTTGCGCAGGATGTAGCCGACCGCCTGATGGCGGCGGAACACGCCATCGATATCGCTATCGCCCGCACCGCGGATCTGACCGGCTTCCTTCCGACCGCACGCGTCGAAGCCGAGCTGCCGTGCGAAACCGGGCAGGAAGCGCTTGAATATGCGGCCGAAAGCTTCTCGGCACTGGTTCGGGCCCGGGCGCAGATGATCGCCAGCCACCGCGAACTTGCCGTCACCAAGGATCAGATCGGCCTTCGGACGGTTTCGCTGGGCGGCCTCGTCCCCAAGCCGCCGTCACAGTTCACCCATCTCACCGAAGTGGCGACCGTCGCGGCCTGACGTTGGTCGAATAGGCGGGGCGGTCCTTCACCTAATGCTTGATCGGAGCATCACTTCGTGATCCGGTCCCGGCATGCCTCCCTTCCTATATCAGCTGATCTATCTGCTCGCGCTCGTCTCTGCCTGTTCCTACGCGGGATGGATCGGAGGCTGGCCCGAGCGGGCAGGCGCCGCGATAATGGTGACAGGATCGATCCTGTCGCTGGTCGTGGCATCCCACCGGGAATGGCAATCGCCCGAGCTCGGCATCTTCATCATAGACCTGCTGGTGCTCGCGGCGTTCGTCAACCTGACACTCTATAGTGATCGATACTGGCCAATATGGGTAACATCCTTCCATTTGATCGCAGTGACCATCCATGTGGCCAGCCTCGCCGATCCTACGGTGGCGTCGCTGGCCTACGCGAGTGCACAGGAATTCTGGGCCTATCCAATGCTGGTGGGCATAGCGATCGGTACGTGGAACCACCGGCGGCGACAGGCTTCCCTTCCGACCAGGGGCAATGCCGCGCGGTATTAGAGGATCTGCTGCAACCGCTCGGCGTGCCGCATATGGGCGCCATTGTCGACGAGTTGCTCGATGAGTTCGGCAGCATGCCCGCGATCCTCGCTGCCGAGTCGAGCGCCCTGCACGCCTGCCTGCCGGAAGAGCCCCAGGTGGTGGGCTTCCTGCTCTCGGTCCGCGTGGCGATGCTGCATTCGCTGCGGACTGAGCTTGGCCAGAGCCCGATCCTATCCACGTCGGAGGCGCTGACCAACTATCTGTTCGCGAGCATGGCCTATAACAGCATCGAGCATCTGAGGGTGCTGTTCCTGAACTCGACCAACAGGCTGTTGCGCGACGAGATCATGGCGCGCGGCACGGTGAATCAGGCGCCGCTCTACCCGCGCGAGATCCTGAAGCGCTCGCTGGAAATCGGGGCCACGGCGCTGATCATCGTCCACAATCATCCCTCGGGTGATCCGACGCCCTGCCAGGCGGACGTCAAGGCGACGGCCCATCTGGTCGCTGCGGCCCGGCCGCTGGAGATTGCTGTTCACGACCACCTTATCATCGCGCGCACCGGCTGGCGCAGCCTGCGTGCAGAAGGATTGATATAGGGAATGTCGCAGTCGGAGAAGAAGAGTAGTAGCGTGATGGAGACCAGCATGATCCAGGACTTCGCAAAGCGGGTGATCGACGATTTCGGCGATCAGACCGACAGCTATGTCGCCAGCCGCATCGGCGTGCTGATCCGCGATGGCGACAGCTACGGCGTGGGTCTTTGGAAAGCGGTGGCCTCGGAGATCGAGCGGCTCCGCATGCCGCGCGAACATACGCCCCGCAGCCGTCATTGAAGGGCGCGCGGGCAGGTTTGTAACAAAATCGGCGCAAGCTGAAACGAGTACCCGGTCGGCTGTCCTCCCCCCGATCCAGCCGGCCGGGGACACACAGGGAGAAGACTTCCAGCCCCCCAAGGGCGGCGGATTGACAAGGGGCGTTGCGGTCCGCCGCCCGACCTGGGCACATCTCGATCGCCGGCGCAGCAGACCGGCCTGGTCTCAGCCCTCGTCGCCCATCCTGAGCGCGGCGATGAAGGCCTCTTGCGGGATGCTGACGCTGCCATATTCGCGCATCCGCTTCTTGCCCTCCTTCTGCTTGTCGAGCAGCTTGCGCTTGCGGCTGGCGTCGCCGCCATAGCATTTCGCCGTCACGTCCTTGCGCATCGCCGCGATCGTCTCGCGGGCGATCACCTTGCCGCCGATCGCGGCCTGGACCGGGATCTTGAACAGGTGGCGCGGAATCAGGTCCTTCAGCCGCTCGCACATGCCGCGGCCGCGCGTTTCGGCGGTGCCGCGATGGACGATCATGCTCAGCGCGTCGACCGCCTCGCTGTTGACCATGATCGTCATCTTGACGAGGTCGCCCTCGCGATAGCCGATCTGGTGATAGTCGAAGCTCGCATAGCCGCGGCTGATCGACTTGAGCCGGTCGTAGAAATCGAACACCACCTCGTTCAACGGCAGCTCATAGGTGATCTGCGCGCGTCCCCCGACATAGGTGAGGTTCTTCTGGATGCCGCGCCGGTCCTGGCACAGCTTGAGCAGCGAGCCGAGATATTCGTCGGGGACGTAGATCGTCGCCTCGATCCAGGGCTCCTCGATCGCGGCGATCTGCATCACGTCCGGCATGTCGGCCGGGTTGTGCAGCTCGATCTCGCCTTTGCCATGCGCGAGCTTGATCCGGTACACCACCGACGGCGCGGTAGTGATCAGGTCGAGGTCATATTCGCGGGTCAGCCGCTCCTGGATGATCTCGAGATGGAGCAGTCCCAGGAAGCCGCAGCGGAAGCCGAAACCCAAAGCCGCCGAGCTTTCCGCCTCGAAGCTGAACGAGGCGTCGTTGAGGCGCAGCTTGTAGAGGCTGTCGCGCAGCTTCTCGAAGTCGGCGGCGTCGACCGGGAACAGCCCGCAGAACACCACCGGCTGGACTTCCTTGAAGCCCGGCAGCGCCTCGGCGGTCGGCTTCTTGGCATCGGTGATGGTGTCGCCGACCCGGGTCTGGCTGACCTCCTTGATCTGCGCGGTGATGATGCCGATCTCGCCCGCCGCCAGTTCGCTGAGCTGCTCGAGCTTGGGACGCATGCACGCGACGCGGTCGACGAGGTGCAGCGTGCCATGCTGCATGAACTTGATCTGCTGGCCCTTCCTGAGCATCCCCTCGACGACCCGGACCAGGATGACGACGCCCAGATAGGGGTCGTACCAGCTGTCGACCAGCATCGCCTTCAACGGCGCCTCGCGATCTCCCTTGGGGGGCGGGATGCGAATGACGATCGCCTCGAGCACCTCGACGATGCCGATTCCCGACTTGGCACTGGCGAGCACCGCATCGTCGGCGGGCAGGCCGATGATGTCTTCGATCTCCTTCTTCACCTTGTCGGGCTCGGCGGCAGGCAGGTCGATCTTGTTGATGACCGGTACGATCTCATGATCATGCTCGATCGACTGATAGACATTGGCGAGCGTCTGCGCCTCGACGCCCTGCGCGGCGTCGACGACCAGCAGCGCGCCCTCGCAGGCGGCCAGGCTGCGCGAGACTTCATAGGCGAAGTCGACATGGCCCGGCGTGTCCATCAGGTTCAGGACATAGGTCTTGCCGTCCTTCGCGGTGTAATCCAGCCGGACGGTCTGCGCCTTGATGGTGATGCCGCGCTCCTTCTCGATATCCATATTGTCGAGCACCTGCGCGGACATCTCGCGCTCGGTGAGCCCGCCGGTCTGCTGGATCAGCCGGTCGGCCAGCGTCGACTTGCCATGGTCGATATGGGCGATGATCGAAAAATTGCGGATGCGGTCGATCGGAACGGTCACGAAAATCTCAATCACGAAGAGAGGAAGTCGCGCGCGCCATAGCAACGCATGGCGCGCGACGCAAAAGGCCATCGCCCGTCGCCGCGCCCCACTGCATTAGAGCATAGCCAAGGCCGGACGCTTCGGTAATCCTGCCTGCGGCCGAAACGCGATTCGGGGGAACGGAAAGCGTTCGCTTCGGCCTGGAGAGGAACGGGGGTTCACGATCATGAAATACGTCATTCCGGCGGCCATAGCGGCCGCGCTGTCTTCCACGCCTGTGATCGCCGCCGACGCGCCGGTGACGCTGGCGAAATGCGATGCGGCGATCGGCAGCATCGCGGTCGTCGACGGCGACACCCAGGGCTGGACCAAATATGGACTGAGCAGCCCACGCGACCTGATCGCGGCGATGGCGGTGCAGAGCGGCTGCTTCACGCTGCAGGCGAACGGCAGCGGCGCGCCCGCCGATTTCCTCGTCAACGCCATCGCCGGCGACAAGGAGGAGGTCGACAAGGGCATCGGCCTGGCCCAGACCGCGCTGACCGAGGGCCTTGTCCGCTCGGGCGCCGCCGGTCGGATGATGGGTGGCATCCCCTTCGGAGGCCAGGCGCTCGGCATGCTGGGCGGCTTCGGCGGCAAGAAGAAGACGGTCGCCGCAGGACTGCGGGTGATCAGCCCCGCGACGGGCCAGACGATCGTCAACGGATCGGGCGAGCAGAGCAAGACCCAGGTCTCGATCGGCGGCCTCGGCGGCTTCGGCGGCAATCCCTATGCCGACGCCGCCCGCGCGAACATCATCGCCCGGGGCTATGGCGACTATGTCGGCAGCGGCTACGCCACTTCGAAGGACGGCCAGATGCTGGCGAGCGCCTTTGTGGTCGCGTTCAACGCAGTCGTCGCACAGCGGGCGGCGCTGGTGAGCGTGAAGCCCGCCGCCGGAGCCGCTGGCGCCACGGCGGTATCGACGGCGCCGGGCTACACCACCGCGATCGATACCAAGCTCTATGCCCAGCCCTCTATCGGCCAGACGGTCCGGGCGCTGCGCAGCGGCACGGTGCTGAAGCCGACGGGTGTTCGCGAAGGCCTGTTCGTCGAGGTCAGCGATGCCTATGGCAGCAAGGGCTGGGTGTCGGTCGAAGATCTGCGGTAAAGGTTGAAGCGCCGGAGTTCCCGCCCGAGGACGCGGCCTCCGGCGCTGGCGCGTCTCTACGGCTGCGCCCGGCAAGATGCCGGACGCGCCCGGCGGAATCAAAATCAGTGGTTGGATATATGGGTACCGAGGTGACGTCCGGCGATGTAGCCGAAGGTCATGCCCGGCCCTAGCGTCCCACCGGCACCGCCATAGCCTTCGCCCAGCACTGCCGCCATCGCGTTGCCCGCCGCGTAGAGGCCCGGGATCGGGTTGCCGTGCCAATCCAGCACCTGGGCATCGCCGTTGGTCTTCGGACCGCCGGCAGTGCCCAAAGCGCCTGATTCCATCTTCACTGCGTAGTAGGGGCCCTGATCGATCAGGCCGAGGGTGCGGTACGGCGGATCGAAGGCCGGATCGCCCCACATGTAGAAATTGTCGTAGCTATTGTCGCCACGATTGAAGTCGTCGTCATGGCCGTTACGGACCATGTCGTTGAACCGCGCCACGGTGGCCTTCAGTGCTTCGCCGTCGATCCCCGCCTTTGCAGCCAGTTCCTCCAGGGTTTCCGCCTGCATCATGTAGGACGGGACAGGTGACCCCGGCTGGGAGTTGAAGGTCGGATACTTGTCCTTGTAGCGCTGATCGATGATCAGCCAGTAGGGCAGATTGGCGTAGCTGTGGGTCCCGGCGTCGAAGGCATGCAGCGCCTTGCCCATGGCGTTGTAATTGGCCGCCTCGTTGACGAACCGCTTGCCGGCACGGTTGACCAGGATGGCGCCCGGGCGGGCCCGTTCGTCCGAACCCAGCATGTAGTTGGGCTTGGCGGAGCGGTGCTGCGGCTCGAACTCAAGCACGCTCTGCTGCCAGAAGGCATTCTGCATATTGCCCAACTGGGCGCCGGCCTCGATGGCCATCACCAGGCCATCGCCCTCATTCTCCGGCACGCTGACCGGACCGGTGAGCGGGCCGCGCAGGAAGGTCCTGACCAGATTCTCGTTCCACTCGAAGCCGCCGGTGGCGATGACGACGCCGCGGCGCGCACGCACGCGGAAATCGCGGCCCTCGGCATCTCCGGCTACGACGCCGATCACCCGTTCGCCGTCCTTCACCAGCTTGCGGGCGCGCTTTTCGAATTCGACCGGGATGTTGCGGTCCAGCACGGCCTTGAACAGCGAGCCGGCCAGCGCCTGCCCCAGGCCGCGATAATCGTGCTTTTCGCGCTCGGCGAGGGTGGCTTCGTCCAGTGTGCCGTTGATCGCCTCCATCAGGCTGCCGCGCACCGGGTACGCCATCTTGGTGGGGTTCACCCGGGTCGCCCATTTTCCAAGCTGCTCGAAGGAGAAGGCCTCGTTGTCCAGCGAGCGCCCGCCGTCGGCCTTGGCGCCAGGCAGGTAGGGTTGATAATCGGGAAAATCGGCAAAGGGATGGAAGCGGACGGGGGTCTTGTCCGCGAAATAGCGGATCATCTCCGGACCACTCTCCATGAACGCCCCCAGCGTATCCGGGTCGAGCGCGCCTGGAGCGAGTGCGTCGAGATAGGCCACGATGTCGTCGTCGGAGTCCTCGATGCCGGCTTCGCGCTGATAATGGTTGTTGGGAATCCAGAGCATGCCGCCGGACATGGCCGTCGTCCCGCCGACCATCCCGGACTTTTCCAGGATGACCACATCCCTGGCGCCGAAATCATGCGCGGCGATCGCCGCCGTCATGGCCGCCCCGCCGGAGCCCAGAACGACGACGTCGGCCTCCAGGTCCCATATGAAATCGTCAGTCATCTTTCATCTCCCGTATCAGTCGGTGAAGCCGCGTTCGTTGGCGGCATCGAACTTGCGTACGGCGATCTCGATGCGGTCGGCCCAGCCGCCCAGCACCGCGCCGACGGCGGGCAGCGCAAGGTGCGTGTTCAGCGCATCGCCATCGCGCCAGCGCTCATAAACGAGGATCCTGCCCCCAGCCCTGTCGTCGATGGCAAAGTGATAATCGAGGCACCCATCTTCCTGCAGCGTGTCGGCAACCAGCGAACCAAGCGCGGCGGAAAGCTCCTCGACAAGGTCGGGACTGGTCTTCAGGTGGCCGGCAAGAATGATCATGACAGGGTCTCTCCTCAGCGCATGTCGCGCAGCATTGGTGCGGGCAGAGCGCCTTCGGCGAGGCACCGCGAAGGACCAGCCGACCGACCGGCGTATTTACCAGGCGGGGCCGTCGCCAGCGGGCACGGCCGGGCCAGTCAGCCAGTTTCCCGTGATGCCGATCTTCACCGCGCTGCCTTTAGACAGCTCGGTCCCGGTCTCGGGAGTCAGGAACATGATCCGGTTGGGAGCCCAGACCGAGCCTATGATCTCTTCCTCATCGCCGGACAGGACGAGGCCGACCGCTTCGCACATTTCCCGGGCCCGCTCGCGCGTCTGTCCGCGCAGTTCGGGGACATAGGCCTTCGCGGGATCGGCATGGATGGGCAGGACGCGCGCGACTTCCCGCTCGGCTTCCTCGGCGGCCAGTTTCTCATCGAATTCCGGGCCGTGATAGTCGATCTCCCAATCGAACGAGATCATGTTTTCCAATATATCGGGCAGATACGGCGTCATGCGCAGGTGCGACCAGTGCGACATGTAGCGGTCCATCGCTTCGTAGCTGTCGATGTCGCAGCAATTTGCGAAATCGAAATCGCCCGAATGATAGCGTGTCTTGACGCAAAGCCCATGACTGTAATCGCGCACTTCGCGATTGAGATGCGACAGCTTCTTCACCTCTTCGATAAAGGTATCGATCTTGTCCTGCGGGGCATCCTGCTTGAACTTGATCATGACTACATGCCGGATCATCGTCTCTCTCCCTAGGCCTCGCGCGCCGGACTGTCGTCGGATATGCGTGCCGTTTTGGTGGGGAGAAGACTAGCTTGCGTGACTTGTTATCACGCCTGTCCTATTGAGCAGGTGGTGGGCCGGCTGGCGCGGCGATACCGAGCGCTTCCAATCTGGCCCGCTCGACCTTGCTTAGTCGCCACGGGCGCGGCTTAGAGCATATTCACTCTCATTCGAGGTGAAGCCTGGGCAAGAGCAGTTCTGTGCCGGCCGAATATCTGCGACAAGGCACCCCCGAGCATGTGCTCCGGCGATGCCTCGCCGAAGCTGTGCCGGAGAGGCACTAGACAATGTGCAGCGGAGCCGGCGGTTCTGAGCCTTACAGAAAATCGGCCATTGAAAGCGCGGTCGATCCCAACCCGACGAGCTGGACGGCCGAATCGACCACCGCCCCGTTGTTGCTCGAATAGAACAGATAGGTGTCGTTGCCGACCCTGATCGCCGCGACCTCGCCGCCGGTGCCGACACGGCCGTCGAATAGCAGCTGGGCCGCGGTCGCCGCGGATGCAAAGCTCGACTGTTCGGGGCCGACCAGCAGCGCTTGCACCGAATAGCCGACAGAGAGACGATCGCTGCCATCCTGGAAATCTGAAATTTGATCGGGCGCCGCGCCGTTGAACAAAGAGGCATTGCCGCCGAACAAGAACAGGTCACTGCCGGCGCCGCCTGCCACGGTGTCTACGCCAAGGTCGCCGGAAAGCACGTCGTTGCCGTCGCCACCGAGGATAGAGTCATGGCCCTGCCCGCCGCGCAGCGAATCATTACCTGCTCCTCCATCGATAGCATCATTGCCAAGGTTGCCGTTGATCGTGTCGTTGCCATTGTCGGAGCCGCCGCGAATGACATCGTCATTTGCACCGCCGTTGATCCGATCCGATCCCAGCCCGCCATCGAGCGTGTCGTTGCCGGCGTTGCCCTGGAGATAATCGGAACCGTCGCCGGCATCGAGCGAGTCGGCACCATCGACGCCCCCACTTGCCGACTGGCCGAACAGGTGGTCATTGCCGCCGCCACCAGTCAGCACATCGGCCCCGCCGAGGCCTATCAGCACATTGGCGGCATCATTGCCGACGAGGCTGTTGTCGCCCTCGTTGCCGGTAAGGCTGAGCTGCGCGGATCCGCCGGCGATGAGCGTCTCGATTTCCTGGCCGCTCGCCATCGCCCAGCTTGCATTCGCAGTGACACTATCAGCGCCGCCGCTCACGGCTTCGATCACCCGATCGCCAGCGTTGTCGACAATGAAAACATCGTCGCCCGAGCCGCCGGTCATTGTGTCGGCGCCCGCACCACCGTCGAGCGTATCGCTGCCGCCTCCGCCGTTCAGGAGCTCGGCAGACTGACCGCCCACGATCATGTCGGCACTCGGGGTTCCGATGACCCCTTCGACGGAAATCAGCACATCGCCGCCCGCTCCCGCCCCCTGCGCGCCCGACGTCGCGCCAAGGGCAACGGTGACTCCCGTCGAATAGGCCCCATAATCGACCGTGTCGAAGCCGCTGCCGCCATCGAAGCGATCCCCAGCGATCCCGCTCACGAAGCGATCATCTCCAGTTCCGCCATTAAAAGCGACTGAACTGTCGGCAGACGTCACCATATCGGCGCCATCGCCGCCGTCGATCGTCACCAGCGACTCTTGTCTGCCGACTGTGATCGCGTCGGCGAAAGCGCTGCCGGTCACTCGGTCGAGCGTCTCGATGTGCTGGATCGTACCACCGGCAAAGCTATAGGGAAGCGATAGAGCTATGCCGGTCAGATCGATCGTCACTCCGGAGGCGGCGCCGCCGAGCGACAAGCTCAAGACGTCGTTGCCATCGCCGCCATCGACATCGTCACCGATGCCGGCGGACAAGCTGTCGTTGCCCGCTAATGCGTTTAGTACATCATGTTCGACGCCCATATCAGGCGTGGCGGTGGAACTGTTGGCGAGGAAGTCGCCGGACGCCAGTATATCGCCGTTCGCGCCACCACTCAGCGTATCGGCGCCAGACCCGCCGGCGATGGTGTTGCCGTAATCATTCGGATTCCCCTCGGCGACACCGATGATGACGTCGTTGCCTTCATCGCCATAGACTTGGGCCGTATAATAAGTGGACAGCATATCGATGCGGTCGTTGCCGTTTCCGCCATGCACCTCGCCACCGGCCGAGATAGTATCGTTGCCGTCGCCGCCATAGGCGACGCCCAGCGCGGATCGCATGCGAATGACGTCGTCGCCGGCCTCCCCATAAAGCTTCGGTCCATATTGTGCGGTGGTGCCGTCGATCGTGTCGTTGCCGTCGCCGCCCCAGATGCCCGAGCCTCCCCAGCCCGAATAATAGTCGGCGGTGATGCTATCGTTTCCGCCCCGTCCATAGACGTTGGGCCCCGTCGGATAATAGGTATCGATCGGCACCAGCACGTCATCGAAATTGCTGCCTTCGAGATAGCCGACGGTTTGGATATTACTGACTTGCGTCGTTCCGACGGTGACCGTGGCGCCGTCCCGCAGCGCGCGGAAATCGGCCGTTACGCCATCCGGTGACCCTTGGAACGAGATGAAAAGCCGGTTGCCGTAGGAACCTTGGGCGCCGCCATCGATGACGTCGCCATAGCCAGCGAAGATATAGTCGTCGCCGTTCCCCCCCATAAGCGTGTCCGACTCGCCGAACACGTCATAGGATATACCGGGTACCGAGACGAAGAGATTGGCTACGTAGCGGGTGTGGGAGAAAAGTTGGTCGTCGCCATCGCCTCCGGCCAGGTTATCGGCACCGCCGTCGCCTTCGATCGTGTCGTTGCCCGCGTTGCCGCTCAGCCGGTCATCGCCACCATTTCCGGTGATGTCGTCATTTTCGACACCCCCAGTATAAATGTCTCCACTGCTCGTCCCGGTAAATCTCGCCACATCGCACCTCGCCCACGAAGGGTAGGCGGGCCGTTGCTAATCGACCACAGAAGAAGGCGCCATTCCGGAGCTATTATCCGGCGCCGGTGCAAAACTGCGTTCGGCCGAGCGACGTCATCCGGCAACCGCGCGACTGCCCGGTTTCAACAGATCCCCGAAGGGATCATCGAGCAATTGCAGTTAATCAAGACAGGGTGGTGCGGTCGAGAAGACTCGAACTTCCACGGCCTTTCGGCCACAACGACCTCAACGTTGCGCGTCTACCAGTTCCGCCACGACCGCACACCGAGTAGAATCCCGGCGGGCCGGGATGCTGGTAGGCGCGTGCCACTAGCAAAGCGGATAGGCGCGCGCAATGGGCTATCTTTGCGCAGCTTGGCCGATCGCCGCTGCCGTCAGTAGAGAAACATCGGCATGCCTTCGACATGCGTGAGCTTCGGCCGATAGCGCGCCACATCGTAGAGCGCCGCGACGTCCACCGTCTTGGCGCCGCCGAGCAGCGTATCGATCGGCACGCTGGCATAGTTGCCGTCCCGCAGCGCCAGCATGCATCCCGTCTCGCGGGCCTCGATCTTGCGGATGGCAAGGCCGCCGAAGGCGAAGCCGACCATCCGGTCGAGCGCGTCGGGATCGCCCGAGCGCATCAGATAGGCGAGCTGCTGGACGATGGTGCCCTGCCCCGCCTGCTCCTCGATCAGCAACGCCAGCCGCCGGCTGACCGCCGGCTCGCTGCGCTGGGTCGCCGACAGCTGGCGCTCGGCGGCAGCCGCGGTGTCGCCAACCAGAGCGGCGCCCTCGGAGATCACGCACATCGCATAAGCGCCGGGGCGGCTGCGGCGATCCTCGACCAGCAGCGGCAGCAACAGGTCCGGATCGGCAGGCACCTCGGCGATCACGGTGCGATCGACCTGGGCGAGGAAGCCGGCCAGCAGCGCGGTCTCGCCCGAGCGGCGGCCGAACAGCTCGATGATGGCGATCCGCTCATGGCTTTCCGCCGTAGTGCGCAATGCGTTGATCGCGTCGACCGAGCGGCTGATCGCCGTCGAGAAGCCGATGCAATAGTCTGTGCCGAACACATCGTTGTCCATCGTCTTGGGAATCGAGACGACCGGGAAGCCTTGAGCCGACAAATGCGCCGAGAAGCGCAGCGTGCCGTCGCCGCCGAGCGTGATCAGCGCGTCCACGCCAAGCGCATCGAGCACGTTGAGGACATGCGCGGTCCGGTCGCCGCCGGCCGCAGTGCGCGGATCGGTGCGCGAGGTGTGGAGCATCGTGCCGCCGACCCGATCGATCCCACGCACCGCCTCGCGATCGAGCACGACGCTGTGCGTGGCTATGCTCTCGGCATCCGCTGGGTCGATCTCCAGGAAGCCCTGCCAGCCGCGTTTGAAGCCGATCACCTCCCAGCCGCGATCGAGCGCCGACAGCGTGATCGAGCGGATGCAGGGATTGAGGCCCGGCACGTCGCCGCCGCCGGTCAGCACTCCGATGCGCAATGGTTGCTCCTATCGTGAGGTCATCCCGGCGGAGGCCGGGATCTCGTGAGGATAAGGCGCGCACTCGACGCCCGAAACCCCGGCCTCCGCCGGGGTGACGGTTCATCCTCAGCTGCCGGTCGGCCCTATGAAACTCAGATGAAGGTTCTTGGCTCCGCGCGGGATATCGACCGCTGCGCTGTCGAACTCAGCCGAGGCGCCCGGGGCCAGCATCGGTACCGGACGGGTGATCGTCCAGCTATAGACGGTGCGGCCCTGGGTATCGCGGAGCTCGGCGCGAATGTCCCGAACGGTCTGGGGAATGTCGGTGGGGTTTACGATCCGGCCGGTCACCGCCAGCAACTCGTTGCCGCTCGCGGTTTCGCGCCGATCGGGCTTGCGGGTCATCTCGATCACCAGCGGCACCGGCGCCGGGGTGATGCCGAGCCGCTCGGCCAGCTTGTCGGGTCCCACCGCGACCACTGCGCCGATCGCGGCGACCAGCAGCAACGCCACGATTACCGAAAGGATGGTCAGCAGCTTGCCGATATTGCGGCGGGGACGCGCCACGACGATGTCGTGGATCGGTGCGACTTCCTCCGGGCCGTCATAGCGCGCCTGGACCTGGTTCTCCGGCTGCTCGGTTCCCGGGACCGCGGGCGGCGGCACCGGCTCGACGGTGGTCGCCGGCGGCGCTGCTGCCGAAACATCGAACAGGTCCCGGGCTGTAGCGGGATCGAGCGGCGCCGGCTCCTGGAACCAGCTGTGCCGGCAATTGGCGCAGCGCACCTGGCGTCCGGACGCGCCGACGGCCGAGTCCGGAACGAGATAGCGGGTCTGGCAGGCGGGGCAGGACAGGATCATTGGCGCCGACCCTAACCCCGACCGGACTCCCGCTGCAAGCATTTGCGGGCACGCGACGGCTGTGCCATTGCGAGGGCATGCGGAAGGAGCGGATCCGATGAGGCCGGGGGCCGCCAACATCGTCCAGTTCGAGAATGTCGGGCTGCGCTATGGCGTCGGCGCGGAGACGCTCAGCGACATCAATTTCAGCCTGGCGGCAGGCGCCTTCTACTTCCTCACCGGCCCCTCGGGCGCGGGCAAGAGCTCGCTGCTGCGGCTGATCTATCTCGCCCAGCGGCCGAGCCGCGGGCTCATCCGGATGTTCGGCGAAGATGTCGTGACCCTGCCGCGCGCGCGCATCCCCGGTTTCCGGCGCCGGATCGGCACGGTCTTTCAGGACTTCCGGCTGATCCCGCACCTGTCGGCCTATGAGAATATCGCGCTGCCGCTGCGCGTGAATGGGGTGGCCGAGGCCGATATCGACACGCCGGTGCGCGAGATGCTCGAATGGGTCGGCCTGTCGGGCCGTGCCCATGCCAGGCCCGCGACCTTGTCGGGCGGCGAGCAGCAGCGGGTCGCGATCGCCCGCGCGGTGATCGGCCGGCCCGAGATCCTCGTCGCCGACGAGCCAACCGGCAATGTCGACCCGGAGATGGCGGAGCGGCTGCTCTATCTGTTCGAGGCGCTCAACAAGCTCGGCACCACCATCCTGGTCGCCACCCACGACCTTCACCTCGTTCCCCGCGTCGACGATGCCCAGATCATCCGGCTCGACAAGGGGCGGCTGTCCGATCCCACCGGCGCGCTGCGCTATCCGCCGAAGCGCGACTGATGGCTCTGTTCGGCAGGGGATCGGGCCATTGGCTGACCAGCGCCGCCGGTCGGCGGCTGCTGCCCGAGGGCTGGCTCTCGGGGCCGATGCCCTGGGTGATCGCGATCATGATGTTCCTGATGGTGCTGGCCGCTGCCGCCGGGCTGGCGCTGGGCTTCGCCGCGCGCGATCTCGACGATCATATGTCGGGCCAGATCACCATCCAGATCGTCGATGCGAACAAGCCGCGGCGCGACGATGCCGCCGCGCGCATTGCCGCTGCCGTTGGCAAGCTGCCCGGCGTGGTCTCGATTCGTCGGATCGGCGACGAGGAGATCACCGAGCTGCTCCAGCCATGGCTGGGCGCCGGTCTTGCCGATAACGATCTGCCGGTGCCGGCGATGATCGACGTCGCCTTCGCGCCCGGCTCGGATCGCGGCATCGAAAAGGCCGGGGCGGTGGTCCGCGCGATCAGCCCGCGCGCACGGATCGACGCGCATGCGCAGTGGCTCGCGCCGCTCGCCGGGCTGATCGCATCGCTGCGCTGGCTCGCCGGCGTGCTTGTCCTGCTGATGGCGGCGGCGGCGGCTTTTACCGTGGTGCTCGCCGCGCGCGCCGCGCTGAACACGCATCAGGCGACCATCGATGTGATGCACCATCTCGGCTCGAGCGATGCGCAGATCGCGAGCCTGTTCCAGCGCCGGATCGCCACCGATGCGCTGTTCGGGAGCCTGATCGGCCTGCTGCTCGCCAGCCTGGTGATCTACGCGGTCGGGGATCGCATCGCCGAGGTCGGATCGGACCTGCTGGGATCGGTCGAGCTGCCGCCGGTCGCGTGGGCGATGCTGGGACTTCTGCCGATCGCCGGCACCTTGCTGGCGATGCTCGCAGCGCGGCTGACGATCATCGTCGCCCTGAGGCGCCGGCTATGATCGTCCGCACCTTCGCCCTGGGCCTGCTGCTCTGGATCGCCGGATTCATGATCTTCGCGCTGTTCCTGCCCCAGCCGGCCGCCAACGGCATCGCGACCGACGGCATCGTGGTGATGACCGGCGGGCGCGGCAGGGTGGAGCGCGGCCTCGCACTGCTGGCCGAGAAGCGCGCGAAGCGGCTGCTGATCTCGGGGGTGGACCGCCGGGTCAAGCCGCACGAGATCGCCGCCCAGTTCGAGGCGGCGCCTGCGCTGGTCGATTGTTGCGTCGATCTCGGCCACGAGTCGGTCGACACTCGTTCCAATGCCGAGGAGGCCGCCGGCTGGATCGCGCGCAACCATTACCGGTCGATCCGTCTGGTCACCTCCGACTGGCACATGGTACGCGCCCGCTACGACCTGGAAACGATGACGGGCGACGATCTCAGCGTCGTGGCCGATGCGGTGCCGACCGAGCCTGGGCTGGTCGACCTGGTCCGGGAATATAACAAATATCTGCTGCGGCGGATCGCGGGGCTTATCGGAATATGATCATGGCGCTGCGCTCGGCCTTGTTCGCGCTCATCTTCTATCCCGGGACGCTGATCGCGGTGCTGAGCGCCTTCCCGCTGGTGCCGGCTGGTTCGCGGGTGCTGCGCCGCCACGCGATGCTGTGGGGCGGCTTCCATCGCTGGTGCGCGCGCCTGCTGCTGGGCATCCGCACCCGCATCGAGGGCGAGGTGCCGTCGGGGCCCTATCTGTTCGCCGCGAAGCACCAGTCGATGTTCGAGACGCTCGACTTGCTGGTGATCATTGATGATCCGGCCGTGGTGCTGAAGCGCGAGCTGGCCGACATGCCGCTGTTCGGCCAGGTCGCCAGGCGCGCGGGCGTGATCCCGGTCGACCGGTCGGGATCGGCCAAGGCGCTGCGCCGGATGATGCGCGCGGCGATCGACGCACGCGACAGCGGCCGCTCGATCCTGATCTTCCCCGAAGGCACCCGCGTTGCGCCGGGCGAGCAGCCCGCGCTCCAGCCGGGCTTCGCGGGCCTCTACAAGCAGCTCAAGATCCCGGTCGTCCCGATCGCTCTCGACAGCGGGCGCCTCTGGGGCCGCAACCGCTTCCTGAAGCGCCCCGGCGTGGTGACGATGCGCTTCGGCGAGCCGATCCCGCCCGGCCTGCCCCGCGTCGAGATCGAGGCGCGCGTACATGCCGCGATCAATGCGCTGGAGAATGAAAGACTATAAATCTCTCCGTTCGGGGAGGAGAGTACAGCCGCTTCTGCGGAGGCTGGGGCCCATGTCTTTCTCCTCACGAGGTGCCTTCGCGCGGATTAAACAGACATGGATGCCAGCCTCCGCTGGCATGACGTGCTGACTTGATGATGGGCCCGTACGGCTTGCCGCACTGCCTAATGCGACCGCCCGAAATCGGGCGCCGCGTCGTCCTGGCCCTGCTCGATGATCGAGCGCCGCACCGCGCGGGTGCGGGTGAACAGCTCGAACAGCGCGTCGCCGTCGCCCCAGCGGATCGCGCGCTGCAGCGCGGTCAGGTCCTCGGAGAAGCGCTGGAGCATTTCGAGCACCGCATCCTTGTTCGACAGGAACACGTCGCGCCACATCGTCGGGTCGGATGCGGCGATGCGGGTGAAGTCGCGGAAGCCGCCGGCCGAATATTTTATCACCTCGCTCTGGGTGACCTCCTCCATGTCCGACGCGGTGCCGACGATGGTATAGGCGATCAGGTGGGGCAGATGGCTGGTCACCGCGAGCACCAGGTCATGATGCTTCGGGTCCATCGTCTCGACATTGGCGCCGATCCTGCGCCAGAACTCCTCGACCCGCTGCACCGCGAGCGGATCCGCGCCCGGAGGTGGGGTGACGATGCACCAGCGGCCGCTGAACAGGCTGGCGAAGCCCGCTTCGGGGCCACTGTTCTCGGTGCCAGCGACGGGGTGGGCGGGGATGATCGTCGCGCCCGGCAGGGCTTCGGCAAGCGCCGCGAGCACGCTTGCCTTGGACGAACCGACATCGCTGACGATCGCCTCTGGCGGCAGATCGTCGGCGATCTCCGCGCCGACCGCGCCCATCGCGCCGACCGGCACGCACAGAATCACCAGGTCGGCATCGACCACGGAAGCGCCGGCGGTGTCGGTGACATCGTCGACGAAGCCGAGCTCGAGGGCGCACTCGCGCACGTCCGGGCTGGCATCATGACCGGTCAGCCGCACGGTCGGCATGGTCGCCTGCACCGCGCGTGCGATCGACGAGCCGATCAGCCCCAGTCCGATGATGGTGACCCGCGCGAACGGCAGCATCAGCCCGCACCCTCGACGAGCCGGCGTAGCGCCGCGGTCAGGCCTGTGATTTCCGCCTCGGTGCCGATCGTGATGCGCAGGCCGTGCGGCAGGCCCTGTCCCGGCAGCCAGCGCACGATATAGCCCGCCTCCATCAGCCCATGATAGGCGGCGTCGGCGGTCAGCCTGCCCTCGAACAGCACCAGCGAGAAATTGGCCTTGCTCGGCACCGCGCGCAGGCCCTTGTTGCCCAGGCTGGCGATCTCGCCCTCGAACCAGGCGCGCCAGTGCAGGTTGTGGGCACGGCTCTCCTCGACGAACCGCGTGTCGCCGAGCGCGGCGATAGCCGCAAGCTGGCCAGCCGTCGTCACGTTGAACGGCGCCCGGATCTTGTGCATGGCCTCGATTATCCCGGCGTCGGCATAGCCCCAGCCGATCCGCTCGGCGGCGAGCCCGTAGATCTTCGAGAAGGTGCGAGTGACGAGCACGTTGGGTGCGTGCTGCGCCAGCGCGAACGCGCCGTCGTCGTCCTCGGGCTCGAGATATTCGGCATAGGCCTGGTCGATGACCAGCAGGCAATCGGCCGGTGTCGCCGCGTGCAGCCGCGCGATATCCGCTGCCGGCGAATAGGTGCCGGTCGGATTGTTCGGATTGGCGAGGAAGATCACCCGCGTTCGCGGCGTGATATGGGCGATCAGCGCGTCGACGTCGGTCGCATAGTCCTGGTCCGGCGCCACCACCGGTTCCGCGCCCACCCGTCGCGCGGCGATCGGATAGACCGAGAAGCCGTAGCGCACGAACAGCACCTCATCGCCCGGGCCGGCATAGGCGCCGGCGGCGAGGTGGAGAATCTCGTCCGAGCCGGTGCCATAGATCACCCGCGCGGGATCGAGCCCATGCGCGGCGGCGATCGCCTCGCGCAGCGCGGCCGCCGATGCATCGGGATAACGGTCCAGCGAGGCCGCGCCGGCGAGAAAGGCCTCGCGCGCTGCCGCGCTGGTGCCGAGCGGATTTTCGTTGGACGAAAGCTTGGCCACCTTGCGGCCGTCGTCGGTGGTCGACCGCCCCGGAACATAAGGCGCGATCGCATCGATCCAGGGCTTGGGCGCGAGCATCTGTGTCATGGCTGCGCTTTAGGGGCGATGCAGCGTTGTCGCAATGCTTCCCATCCCCTCTCGGGCTTCCCGTTGACAGCGCCCCACGCCGCGTCCTAGCCCCCTGACCGATGACAGACGACAGCCGTTTCGGCCTTGCCCGTTCCGTGACATTGGCCGGCCCGCTGCGGCTGGACGGCGGCACGCGGCTGGCGCCGGTCGAGATCGCCTATGAAACCTATGGCGTCCTGAACGCCGACCGCTCCAACGCAATACTGATCTGCCACGCGCTGACCGGCGACCAGCATGTCGCATCGACCCATCCCAGGACAGGCAAGCCCGGCTGGTGGACGCGCATGGTGGGTGCGGGCAAACCGATCGATCCGGCGCGCCACTTCATCATCTGCGCCAATGTGCTCGGCTCCTGCCTGGGCAGCTCGGGACCCGCCAGCGTCGATCCCAAGACCAGCACGCCCTTTGCGATGCGCTTCCCGGTGATCACCATCCGCGACATGGTCCGCGCGCAGGCAATGCTGCTCGATCATCTCGGGGTCGAGACGCTGAGCGCGGTCGTCGGCGGCTCGATGGGGGGGATGCAGGTTCTGCAGTGGGCCGCGACCTATCCCGACCGCGTCCGCTCGGCGGTGGCGATCGCCAGCGCGGCGCGGCATTCGGCGCAGAACATCGCCTTCCATGAGGTCGGCCGCCAGGCGATAATGGCCGACGCCAAGTGGCGCGGCGGCGACTATTACGCCGATAACGACCCGCCGGCGGCGGGGCTCGCGGTCGCGCGCATGGCGGCGCACATCACCTATCTGTCCGAAGCTGGGCTGACCGAGAAGTTTGGCCGCCGACTCCAGGCACGCGCCAACAACAAGAATGGCGTCAAGAGCTTCGGCTTCGACGCCGATTTCCAGATCGAGTCCTATCTGCGCCACCAGGGGATCAGCTTCGTCGACCGCTTCGACGCCAACTCCTACCTCTACATCACCCGCGCGATGGATTATCTCGACATTGCCGAGGAGCATGACGGGCTGCTCGCCAACGCTTTCAGGGGCGCGGCGACGCGCTTCTGTCTGGTCAGCTTCGACACCGACTGGCTCTATCCGACCGCCGAATCCCGCGCGATCGTCCATGCGCTCAACGCCGCAGGTGCGGCGGTCAGTTTCGTCGAGCTGAGCTCGCCCTTCGGCCATGACTCCTTCCTGCTCGACGTTCCCGAACTCAACCGCGTCGTCGACGGTTTCCTGCGCGCAGGAGAAGGCGCGTGAGCACGCTCCGTCCCGATCTCGCGATCATCGCCGATCATGTGCGCAGCGGCGCGCGCGTGCTCGATGTCGGCTGCGGCGACGGCGAGCTGATGGACGTGCTGCGCGCCAAGGATTGCGATGCGCGCGGCATCGAGATCGATCCGGCCAATGTGTCGCTGGCGGTCGGGCGCGGGCTGTCGGTCGTGCAGGGCGATGCCGATGCCGACCTCGTCAACTATCCCGACAAGGCGTTCGACTACGCGATATTGAGCCAGACGCTGCAGACCGCGCGCGCGCCCGACAAGGTCTTGACCGAACTGATGCGGATCGGCCGCCACGCCTTCGTGTCCTTCCCCAATTTCGCCTATTGGCGGGTGCGTCTCAGCCTGGCCTGGGGCGGACGCATGCCGGTGACGCCGGCGCTGCCGGTCAGCTGGTACGAAACCCAGAACATCCATCAGCTGACGATCGACGACTTCCGCGCCTTCGTTAAGGAGCGCGGCATCACCGTCGAGCAGGCCTGGTTCCTGACCGGAACGCGCCGGCGCGGCGACGCGGCGGCAAATCTGCGCGCCGAACATGCGGTGTTCTTGCTGAGGCGGTAGATTGGCCGCCCCGGCGTGGGCGATCTCACCGATCTCGATTCATCTTGCCCAGAGCGTCAGGTCGAAATCGTCGGCAGTGATCCAGCCGTTCGAATAGTTGATGAAGAACAGCACGAACAGCACGGCCGACAGGATCGTCGTCCACAACACCGTCCGGCCCACCGAAAAGCGCGGCGTCGCGCTCTCGACCTGGCCCGGCACATGCGCCTCGGGTTCGGCGCTGGAGCGCAGCCGGAACGGCAGCACCAGGAACAGGCAACCCCACCAGAAGAGAATGTAGATCGCGGCGATCGAGCTGAGTTTCATGGCACCAATATTCCGTCCGCTATCAAACCCGGATGATCGACACCTCGACCACCGGCTTCTTCCCCGTCCAGGCGGTCGCGCGGCGGCGCACCGCGAGGCGGATCGATTCGCGCAGCTTGGCCTCGTCGCGGCCGCCCTTGGCCGCCGCTTCCGCCGCTGCGTCGCGCGCCTCCTCGAGGAAGTCGGCGCGGTCCTCCTCCACCGGCAGGCCCTGCAGCAGGATCGCCGGATCGCCCTTCAGGTTGCCGCGCCCGTCGATCGCGACGGTCACGCCGATAAGGCCATATTGCGCGACCCGCCGCCGCTCGTTGATCGTCGTGCCATCGGCCGGCAGGATGACGTCGCCGTCGAGCACCAGCCGGCCGACGCGCTCCTGACCGATCGCGCGCGGCCCGTTCGGGGCCAGCCGCACCACCGTGCCGTTCGACTGGACGATGCCCTTGGCTATGCCCTGCGCCTTGGCGAACCGCGCCTGCTCGGCCATGTGGCGAAGCTCGCCATGGACCGGCAGCATGATCTCCGGACGGATCCACTTGTACATCTGGGCAAGATCGGGCCGGCCGGGATGGCCCGAGACATGGACCTCGGCCTGCCGTTCCGTCACCATGATGACCTTCTTGGCGGCCAGTGCATTCTGGATGCGGCCGATCGCCAGTTCGTTGCCGGGAATCTGCTTCGACGAGAACACCACCGTGTCCCCCGCCGACAGCTTGATCGGATGGCTGTCGAAGGCGATTCGCGACAGCGCGGCGCGCGCCTCGCCCTGCCCGCCCGTGGCGATGATCATCACCTCGCGGCCCGGCAGCTTCATCGCTTCCTCGACGCTGATCGTCGGCGGGAAACCCTTGAGATAGCCGCTCGACTTGGCGACGCGAATGATCCGGTCGAGCGAGCGGCCAGAGACGCACAGCTTCCGGCCGGTGTCCTTGGCGACCTCGCCCAGCGTCTGCACCCGCGCCGCGTTCGACGCGAAGGTGGTGACCAGCACGCGTGCCTCGCAGGCGCCGATCACCTCGTCGAGGCCCTTGCGGACATCGGCCTCGGAACCTGCGGCTTCCTCGTTGAACACATTGGTCGAATCGCAGACCAGCGCGAGGATGCCCTTGTCGCCGATCGCGGTCAGCTCCTCCGCGGTCGACGGCACGCCGAGCAACGGCTGCTCGTCGATCTTCCAGTCGCCGGTGTGGAAGATGCGGCCATGCGGCGTCTCGATCAGCAGCGCGTTGCCCTCGGGGATCGAGTGGGCGAGCGGCACATAGGTGAAGCCGAACGGCCCGAGCTGGAAGCTGCCCTCATTGTCGATGATGTTGAGCTCGACCTTGCCGGCGATGCCCTCTTCCTCGAGCTTGCCGCGGATAAGCTCGGCGGTGAACGGCGTCGCATAGAGCGGCACGCCGAGATCGGCGGCAAGATAGGGGATCGCGCCGATATGATCCTCATGGCCGTGGGTCAGCACGATGCCGAGCAGATCGTCCGCGCGCTCCTCGATGAAGGCGAGGTCGGGCAGGATCAGCTCGACGCCGGGATAGCCGGGATCGGCGAAGGTCAGGCCGAGGTCGACCATCACCCATTTGCCCTGAGTACCATAGAGATTGACGTTCATGCCGATCTCGCCGGAGCCGCCAAGTGCGAGGAAAAGCAGTTCGTTACCGGGTTTTGTCACGTAAATATTTGTCCGATCTTGTTATTTTCTGATCTTCTGGCGAAGATATAATAGGCCGAGCCCTTGGATGGTCAGGTCGGGCTCGACGCTGTCGAACACGTGGCTATGCCGTTCGAACAGGTTGGCGAGGCCGCCGGTGGCGATCACCTTGACCGGTCGGCCGACCTCGACTTTCAGCCGCGCGACCAGGCCTTCAATCATCGCGACATAGCCGAAATAGATGCCGATCTGCATCTGGTCCTGCGTCGTCCGGCCGACGACGCTGGCACTCTCCGGCGCCTCGATCGCGATACGCGGCAGCTTCGCGGCCGCAGCGACCAGCGCGTCGAGCGACAGGTTGATTCCGGGCGCGATGATCCCGCCCTTATAGGCGCCGCTATAATCGACCACGTCGAACGTGGTGGCGGTTCCGAAATCGATCAGGATCAGGTCGCCGGGATAGAGCGTGTGCGCCGCGATCACATTGACCGCGCGATCGGCACCGACGCTCTGCGGTTCGTCAACGTCGAGGGTGATTCCCCATTCGACCGGCGCGCGGCCGGCAACCAGCGCCTCCACCCCGAAATATTTGGAGGCGAGGACTTCGAGATTGTGGAGCGCCCGCGGCACCACGGTGGCGATAATCACCGCTTCGATCACCGAACGGTCATAGCCTTCGAGGCTCAGCAGCTGGTGGAGCCATACCGCATATTCGTCGGCCGTGCGACGAGCGTCGGTCGCGATCCGCCAGCGCGCCTTGATCGCTCCGTCTCCGTCGAGCAGCGCGAAAACGATATTGGTATTTCCCGCGTCGATCGCAAGCAACATGGTCGTCGAGTCCCCTGTTCGGTGGCGCCTATAGCAGGAAAATGTCGCCTGCGTGCACAACATGGATTCGACCGTCGGCGGCCTTCAGGCGAAGCGCTCCGTCGGCCTCCAGCCCGTCATAGAGGCCTTCGAGCACGCCCTCCTGTGCGCGGACGCTGAGCGCCGTTCCCGGCGGATGGGCACGGGCCTGCCAGCGGGCGAGCACCACGCCCAGGCCCTCGTTCCGCCAGCGCGCCAGCCAGCCGGCGAAGCTCGCCGCCAGGTCCGCCGCAAAGTCGCCCGGATCGGGCGCGGACAGTCCCAGCGCCGCCAGGCTGGTCGCCGGACGATCGACGGCCTCGGGATGGTGGGCGAGGTTCACGCCGATGCCGACAACTACCGCATCGTCCACGCCTTCGAGCAAAATGCCGGAGATCTTGGCGCCGTCGGCGAGGAGGTCGTTCGGCCATTTGATCATCAGCCGGTCCGCGCCGAGCCATCCTTGCAGCAGCGCATCGAGCGCGACCGCCGCGACCAGCGCAAGCGTCGGTGCGGGCGGATCGCTCGCCATCCGCCGCACCAGCGTGCTGGCGTAGAGATTGCCGGGCGGCGAAACCCAATGCCGCCCCTGCCGCCCGCGCCCGCTCGCCTGACTGTCGGCGCGCAGCCATGTGCCTTCGGCCGCCCCTGAGCGCGCGAGTGCGGCCATGTCGTCATTGGTGGAGACGGTGCTGGCGACGTGGCGGATCGGCGTCACTAGATTCTCCCCGGGAGGGGGAGGGGAACCATGCGCTGCATGGTGGAGGGGGATGTCCGCGAGGACACCGCTTGCGGCAGCCCCCCTCCACCGCCAATGGCGGTCCCCCTCCCCGTCCCGGGGAGGATCCTCATGCTCAGAACAGCGACCGCGCTGCCGCCATGCTGGTGGCGTCGAGCAGCGGGATCGCGAGATAGCCGAGCGGCGACACCGCCAGCGCGGACAGCACGATCAGCCCGCCTTCGATCTTCGAGGCCGAGGGAGCATAGTCGTCGGCGGCGGGATCGTCGAAGTACATCGTCTTGACGATCTTGAGATAATAGAAGGCGCCGATCACCGAGGTGGCGATACCGATCATCGCCAGCGGCCAGAAGCCGGCGCGCACCAGCGCGTCGAACACCAGGAATTTCGGCCAGAAGCCGAACAGCGGCGGGATGCCGGCGAGGCTGAACATGAAGATCGCCAGCGCCGCGGCGAGACCGGGGCGCGAGCGCGACAGTCCCGACAGGCTGGCGATCGTCTCGATCGGCTCGCCATCGGGCGTGCGCATCTGCAGCACGCAGATGAAGCTGCCGAGCGTCATCGCGACATAGACGGCCATGTAGGTCATCGTCGCCGCAACGCCTTCGGCGGTGCCCGCGGCGAGGCCGAACAATGCGAAACCAACATTGTTGATCGACGAATAAGCAAGCAGCCGCTTGAAGTTGCTTTGCCCGATCGCAGCGACGCCGCCGAGAATCGTCGAGGCCAGCGCCGAGAAGATCACGATCTGCCGCCAGCTGTCGGTGCCCGATCCCATCGCCTCGACCGCGACCCGCATCAGCAGCGCCATGCCCGCGACCTTGGGGGCCGAGGCGAAGAAGGCGGTGACCGGCGTCGGCGCGCCTTCGTACACGTCGGGCGTCCACATGTGGAACGGCACCGCCGAGATCTTGAAGGCGAGGCCGGCGAACACGAACACGATGCCGAACAGCTGCCCGGTGGTGATGCCCTTTGCCAGCGCATCCGAGATGCCGGCGAACAGCGTCGTCCCGGTGAACCCGTAGAGCAGCGATATGCCGTAGAGCAGGATGCCGCTCGCCAGCGCGCCGAGCACGAAATATTTGAGGCCGGCCTCGGCCGAGCGCCCGTCGCGACGCATGAAGCTCGCCAGAACATAGGCCGACAGCGACTGCAGTTCGAGCCCGACATAGAGGGTCAGCATGTCGCCGGCCGACACCATCATCCCCATGCCCACCGCGGAGAGCAGGATCAGGATCGGATATTCGGCGCGCAGCTGCCCGGCCCGGCCGAAGAAGCCGGGGGCAATGATCACCGACACGGCGGCAGCGATGTAGATGAGCAGCTTGGAAAAGGCCGCGAAGCTGTCGGCGATATAGAGTCCGTCGAAGCCGGGTCCGCCATTGCCGGCGGGGCCGAGCAGCGAGAAGCCGGCGGCAGCGAACAGCGCGACTGCGCCCCACCCAATCGCGCGCGACAGGCCGTCGCCGCCGAACGCCGCGACCATCAGCAGCGCCATCGCGCCGAGCGACAGTATCAGCTCGGGCAGGGTCAGCGCGAGCGAGGCGGTCATCGGGATCATCTAATGGGCCTCCGCGTGCCCAGCGGCAGCAGGATGGGGGGTGCCGATCGCGACCTTGGCGTCGCTCTGCGGCGCGGTCGGCGCGAGCCGCGCGAGGATGGCGCCGACATCGTTGCGCATCGGGGCAAGGAAGCTCTCCGGATAGACGCCCATCCACAACACCGCCAGGCCGAGCGGCACCAGCATCGCCAGCTCGCGCGCAGTCAGGTCCGGCATCGCCGCGACATCGGCCTTGGTCAGCGCGCCATAGACGACGCGGCGGTAGAGATAGAGCATATAGGCGGCGCCCAGGATGATGCCGGTGGTCGCGACGAAGGCGACCCAGCTCGAAATCCCGTAGGCGCCGACCAGCGCCAGGAACTCGCCGACGAAATTGCTGGTGCCCGGCAGCCCGACCGACGCCATGGTGAACAGCAGGAACAGCAGCGCATATTTCGGCATGTTGTTGGCAAGCCCGCCATAGCGGCTGATCTCGCGGGTGTGCAGCCGATCGTAGATCACGCCGACGCACAGGAACAGCGCGCCCGAGACGAGGCCGTGGCCCAGCATCACCATCAGCGCGCCTTCGAGGCCCTGCCGGTTGAACGCGAACAGCCCGATCGTGACGAACGCCATGTGCGCGACCGACGAATAGGCGATCAGCTTCTTCATGTCCTCCTGGACCAGCGCGATCAGCGAGGTGGCGACGACGGCGACCATCGACAGGCCCATCACCAGCCACATCAGCTCGGCGCTCGCGACTGGAAACATCGGCAGCGAGAAGCGGACGAAGCCATAGCCGCCCATCTTGAGCAGCACGCCCGCCAGGATCACCGAGCCAGCGGTCGGCGCCTGGACGTGCGCGTCAGGCAGCCAGGTGTGGACCGGCCACATCGGCATCTTGACCGCGAATGATGCGAAGAAGGCGAGGAACAGCCAGGTCTGTGCGGACGCCGGGAAATCATAGGCCATCAGCGTCGGGATGTCGGTGCTGCCAGCCTGGTTCGCCATCCACAGCATCGCGATCAGCATCAGCACCGAGCCGAGCAGCGTGTAGAGGAAGAATTTATAGCTCGCGTAGATCCGGTCGGCGCCGCCCCAGATCCCGATGATCAGGTACATCGGGATCAGACCCGCTTCGAAGAAGATATAGAACAGGAACAGGTCCTGCGCCGCGAACACGCCGATCATTAGCGTTTCCATCAGCAGGAAGGCCGCCATATATTCGGGAACGCGCTTCTCAATGGCATCCCAGGATGCAGCGATGCAGATCGGCATCAGGAACACCGACAGCACGATCAGCAGCAGCGCGATGCCGTCGATGCCCAGCGCCCAGGCGAAGCGCCCGAACAGCGCGACATGCTCGGTGAACTGCCATTGCGGCCCGCCGACTTCGTAGCGTGTCCACAAGATCAGGCCGAGCAGCAGATCGAGCATCGTTGCGATCAGCGCGATCCAGCGCGCGGCTTTCGCGCCCGCGAACAGACAGGCGAAGGCCGCGAGCAGCGGCAGCGCGATCATCAGGGAAAGGATCGGAAAATCCATGCGTCAGCCCACCATCGCCCAGGTCGCGGCGGCGGCGAGGCCGAGCAACATCACCAGCGCATAAGTATAGAGATATCCAGACTGGGCGCGGCGCGCGAGAGCGCCGGTGCCCGAAACCACCGCGGCGATGCCGTTGGGTCCGAAGCGGTCGATCGTGCCCTGGTCGCCCTTCTTCCACAGCACGCGGCCGAGCCAGAAGGCCGGGACGACGAACAGCACATGGTAGAGTTCGTCGAAATACCATTTGTGGAGCAGGAAATCGTACAGCACCCGGAACTGCGCGGTGAAGCGCGCCGGGATCGTGCGATCCGCGATATAGGCCCAATAGGCGATCAGGAAGCCGAGGATCATCACGATCGTCGCCGACAGCTTGGCGAGCTCGGGGATGCCGTGCATCGCGTGCATCAGATGCTCGTTGAAGGCGACGCTGCCCGCCCAGAAGGCCGCACCACGCTCGGGATCGAGGAAGAAGGGCGCGAAGGACCAGCCGGCGAAGATCGCACCGATCGACAGTAGCGCCAGCGGTATCAGCATCGCTGCCGGGCTCTCGTGCGGGTGATAGCCGGCATCGCCCTCGACCGGGTGGTGATGCAGCGCCTCGTGCGTCGAGGGCTCGTGGCCGGCGCCCTCCTCGTCGGGATGGGCTTCCTGACCATGGCCGTCATGGCCGTGACCGTGCGCATCGTGGACCGCATGTTGGATATGCTCGGAACCCGCCCAGCGCGGCGTGCCAAAGAAGGTGAGGAAGATGAGCCGCCATGAGTAGAAGCTGGTCAGCAGCGCCGCGAACACAGCGACCGCGAAGGCGATGCCGCCTGAGGATGAGCCGCTGGCGAACGCCGCCTCGATGATCGCGTCCTTCGAATAGAAGCCGGCAAAGCCGAACAGGCCCGCTACGCCGACGCCGGTGATCGCCAGCGTGCCCGCCATCATCGCCCAGAAGGTGATCGGGATATGCTTCCGCAGACCGCCATAATAGCGCATGTCCTGCTCATGGTGCATCGCGTGGATCACCGATCCCGCCCCCAGGAACAGCAGCGCCTTGAAGAAGGCGTGGGTGAACAGGTGGAACATCGCCGCGCCATAGGCGCCGACGCCGGCCGCCATGAACATGTAGCCGAGCTGCGAGCAGGTCGAATAGGCGATGACGCGCTTGATGTCGGTCTGCGTGGTGCCGACCGTGGCCGCGAAGAAGGCTGTCGCGGCGCCCACGAAGGTGACGACGTGCATCGCGGTCGGGCTGACCTCGAACATCGGCGACAGGCGGCAGACCATGAACACGCCCGCGGTCACCATCGTCGCGGCGTGGATCAGCGCCGACACCGGGGTCGGACCTTCCATCGCGTCGGGCAGCCAGGTGTGCAGGCCGAGCTGCGCCGACTTGCCCATAGCACCGACGAACAGCAGCAGGCAGAGCAAGGTCATCAGGTCGACGCGGTAGCCGAGGAACCCGATGGTGGCGTCGGCATAGCCGGGCGCCGCCGCCAGGATCGCCGGGATCGACACCGTGCCGAACACCAGGAAGGTGCCGAAAATGCCAAGCGAGAAGCCGAAATCGCCGACGCGGTTGACCACGAAGGCCTTGATCGCGGCGGCGTTGGCCGACGGCTTCTGATACCAGAAACCGATCAGCAGATAGGAGGCGAGGCCGACGCCTTCCCAGCCGAAGAACATCTGCACCAAGCTGTCCGCGGTGACGAGCATCAGCATCGCGAAGGTGAACAGCGACAGATAGGCGAAGAAGCGCGGCTGGCTGTCGTCCTCCGCCATATAGCCCCAGCTATAAAGATGGACGAGGCTCGAGACGCTCGTCACCACCACCAGCATCACCGCGGTGAGCGCGTCGACGCGCAGCGCCCAGTCGACCGACAGGTCGCCCGACTGGATGAAGGTGAGCACCGGATGGACACCGGCGGTCATGCTGCCGGTGAGGAAGCCGATGAAGATCGGCCAGCTCATCGCGCAGGACGCGAACAGCGCGCCGGTGGTGATCGTCTTGGCGACGACATTGCCGAGCATGCGGTTGCCCAGGCCCGCGACGATCGCCGCGAGCAACGGCAGGAAGACGATGGCGGTGATCATTCCGCGCGCGCCATTAGCGTCGTCCCAGCGAAGGCTGGGATCTCAGGAGAGTAGCGCGCGCTCACGACGCACGAGATGCCAGCCTTCGCTGGCATGACGTAAATGGAACGCACCATTACCCCTTCATCCGGTTGATGTCGTCTACCGAGATCGTTCCGCGGCCGCGGAAATAGATGACGAGGATGGCTAGTCCGATCGCGGCCTCGCCCGCCGCGACGGTGAGGACGAACATCGCGAATACCTGGCCGACCAGATCGCCGAGATAGGCGGAGAAGGCGACCATGTTGATGTTCACCGACAGCAGGATCAGTTCGATCGCCATCAGGATGATGATCACGTTCTTCCGGTTGAGGAAGATGCCGAACACCCCCATGACGAACAGGATCGCGCTGACCACCAAATAATGCTGGAGACCGATCACAGCTCCACCCCCTGGCCGATGGCCGGCTTGACGTTGCGGATCGCGTCTTCCGGCCGGCGCATGTTTTGCGCGTTTACGTTCTGCGCCTTCACGCCGCCGCGGACGCGGTGGGTCAGGACGATCGCGCCGATCAGCGCGACCAGCAGCACCAGCCCGGCGCCCTCGAAGATATAGAGGTAGCGCGTGTAGATCAGGATGCCGAGCGCTTCGATGTTAGGCACTTCGGCCGGCGTCGGCGCGATGCGGCTCGCCATGTCGATGCCGCCCGCCTTCCATGCGCCGACGGCGAAGATCATCTCGGCGGCCAGTATGATCACCAGCAGCACACCGAACGGCAGATATTGCGCGAAGCCCGCGCGCAGCTCGGCGAAGTCGATGTCGAGCATCATCACCACGAACAGGAACAGCACCGCGACCGCGCCGACATAGACGATGACGAGCAGCATCGCGATGAACTCGGCGCCGACGAGCACCATCAGTCCGGCCGCGTTGAAGAAGGCGAGGATCAGCCACAGCACGCTATGCACCGGATTGCGCGCCAGGATGGTGAGCGTCGCGGAGGCGATCACCAGCGTGGCGAACAGATAGAAGGCGATGGTCTGGATCACGTCAGAAACTCAGCCCCCTGATCAGTCCGGCAGAAAACATGCGCGCCATTACCGGTACGGTGCATCGGCGGCAAGGTTGGCCGCGATCGCCGGTTCCCAGCGGTCGCCGTTCGCGAGCAGCTTGGCCTTGTCGTAGATAAGCTCCTCGCGCGTCTCGGTCGAATATTCGAAGTTCGGGCCTTCGACGATCGCATCGACGGGGCATGCTTCCTGGCAGAAGCCGCAGAAGATGCACTTGGTCATGTCGAGATCGTAGCGCGTGGTGCGGCGCGAGCCATCCTCGCGCGGTTCGGATTCGATCGTGATCGCCTGCGCCGGGCACACCGCCTCGCACAGCTTGCACGCGATGCAGCGCTCCTCGCCATTGGGATAGCGGCGCAACACATGCTCGCCGCGGAAGCGCGGGCTCAGTGGGTTCTTCTCATAGGGGTAGTTGATGGTCGCCTTGGCCTTGAAGAAATATTTCAAGGTCAACCAGTGCGCCTTCACGAACTCCCAGAGCGTGAACGACTTGATGATGTGCGAGACGCTCATCAGAACACTCCGTAGCGGGTTACTTCGAGCCAGCCCGAGACCAGGACGACCCAGAACAGCGACAGCGGCAGGAAGACTTTCCAGCCCAACCGCATCAGCTGGTCGTAGCGGTAACGCGGTACCGTCGCCTTCACCCAGGAAAAGACGAAGAAGAAGAACATCAGCTTGGCGAAGAACCAGATGATGCCGGGCACCATGTACAGCGGCGCCCAGTCTACCGGGGGCAGCCAGCCGCCCCAGAACAGGATCGCGTTCAGGCCGCACATCAGGATGACATTGGCATATTCGCCGAGCCAATAGAGCGCGAACGCCATCGACGAATATTCGGTCTGATAGCCGGCGACGAGTTCGCTCTCCGCCTCGGTCAGATCGAACGGCGCACGCGCCGTCTCCGCCATCGACGAGATCAGGAACACCACCGCCATTGGGAACAGCAGCGGATTGAAGCCATAGCCGTTGATGAAGCCGAAGATGTGGGCGCGCTGGCCCTCGATGATCGCCGACATGTTGAAGCTGCCGGTCCACAGCACCACCGAGATCAGCACGAAGCCGATCGACACCTCGTAGGATACCATCTGCGCGGCTGCGCGCAGCGCCGAATAGAAGGGATATTTGGAGTTGGACGCCCAGCCGGCAATGATCACGCCATAGACCCCGATCGACGAGGCGGCGAGCACGTAAAGCAGGCCGACATTGATGTCCGCAAGCACGACGCCCGGCGAGAAGGGCACCACCGCCCAGACGACCAGCGCCACCGTGAAGGTGATGATCGGCGCGAGCAGGAACAGCCCCTTGTTCGCGGCCGACGGGATGATGGTTTCCTGGAGGAATACCTTGGCGCCGTCGGCGAAGCTCTGCAGCAGTCCCCAGGGACCGACCACGTTAGGGCCGCGCCTCAGCGCCATCGCCGCCCAGATCTTGCGATCGGCATAGATGATCATCGCCACCGCCAGCATCAGCGGCAGCGCGATGATGAGGATGCCGATGATCGTCGAGGTGAACCACGCCCACTCGAACGGCAGGCCCCAGGTCTGGAACAGCGCGGTCATGCGGCGGTTCCTTCTCTCGTCATCCCGGCGGAAGCCGGGACCCATAGACGCAACGCCCGATTTCCAGCGCGACTTTGCGCGTCTGGGCCCCGGCCTTCGCCGGGGTGACGGATGGTAGCGCTGAAGCTCATTCCGCCGCCTCCGCGAAGCTTTCGCCGTGGAGCAGTTCCGCCGAGCAGCGCTGCATCGTCTCGCTGGCGCGGGCGATCGGGTTGGTCAGGTAGAAGTCCTTGATCGGGTAGCCGACCGGCCCCGACGCTTCGGCGGCGAGCGACGGCGGCGCCCAAGCATAGTCGGCGAGGCCCTCGATGCCGAGCGCCGGAACCTCCGCCGCCATTGCAGCGCGGAGCTGATCGAAGCTGTCGAACGGCAGCTTGTGGTCGAGCACCTCGCTCAGCGCGCGCAGGATCGCCCAGTCTTCGCGGGCATCGCCTGGCGGGAAGACGGCGCGGTCGCTGCGCTGGACGCGGCCTTCGGTATTCACATAGGTGCCGGCCTTCTCGGTATAGGCGGCGCCCGGCAGGATCACGTCGGCTGCGGCCGCACCGGCATCGCCATGATGGCCGACATAGACCTTGAAGCTCTTGTCGAACCTGGCCGTGTCGACGTCGTCGGCACCGAGCAGGAACAGCAGCTTGGGCGCAGCCGCGACCAGATCGGCGAGGCCGCCCTTCTGGCCATAGCCGAGCATCAGCCCGCCCATGCGCGCGGCGGCGAGGTGCACGACATTATAGCCGTTCCAGCCCTGCTTGATGAGGCCGAGCGAGCCGGCCAGCGCCAGCGTCGCGCCCTGCGCACCCGCCTTGAGCCCACCGCCGCCGAGGATCAGCGCCGGGCGCTGCGCTCCTGCGAAGGCCTCGGTGACTTCGCCCGGCAGCTTGCCGAGCAGGCCAAGATCGTTGCCAAGCCAGGTCGCCGGATAAGTGAGGTTCACTTCCTCGCCGATCGCGAAGACCTTCGCGCCGCGCTTGAACGCCTTGCGGACGCGGGTGTTGATCAGCGGCGCTTCCCAGCGCAGGTTCGAGCCGACGATGAGGATCGCGTCGGCGGTCTCGATCCCGGCGATCGTGCTGTTGAAATTGACCGCGGCGGTGTTCGACACGTCATAGTCCATGCCGGTCTGGCGGCCTTCGAGCAGGGTCGAGCCCATCTTCGCGAGCAGCGCTTTGGCCGCGTACATCGTCTCGCAGTCGAGCTGGTCGCCGGCCACCGCGGCGACCGAAGACCCCGCCTTGACCGCCTTGATCGCGGCGAAAGCCTCCGGCCAGCTCGCCTCGACCAGCTTGCCGCCCTTGCGCACATAAGGCTTGTCGAGCCGGCGTCGGACCAGTCCGTCGATGGCGTGGCGCGTCTTGTCCGACGCCCATTCCTCGTTCACGTCCTCGTTGATCCGCGGCAGCACGCGCAGCACCTGCCGGCCGCGGCTGTCGAAGCGGACATTGGTGCCGACTGCGTCCATCACGTCGATGCCAGGGGTCTTCTTGAGCTCCCACGGCCGCGCCTCGAATGCATAGGGCTTGCTGGTCAGCGCGCCGACCGGGCACAGGTCGACGACATTGCCCGAAAGCTCGCTGGTCACCGCCTGCTCGAGATAGGAGGTGATCTGCATATTCTCGCCGCGATAGATCGCGCCGATCTCCTCGATCCCCGAGACTTCCTCGGCGAAGCGCACGCAGCGCGTGCACTGGATGCAGCGGGTCATCGTCGTCTTGACGATCGGGCCCATATATTTGTCGGTGACGGCGCGCTTGTTCTCATGGAAGCGGCTCGCGCCCTTGCCATAGGCAATCGACTGGTCCTGCAGGTCGCATTCGCCGCCCTGATCGCAGATCGGGCAATCGAGCGGGTGGTTTATGAGCAGGAACTCCATCACCCCTTCACGCGCCTTCTTCACCATCGGCGTCTGGGTGAACACCTCCTGCTTGTCGGCGGCGGGCAACGCGCACGACGCCTGCGGCTTGGGCGGGCCGGGCTTCACCTCGACCAGGCACATCCGGCAATTGCCCGCGATCGACAGCCGCTCATGATAGCAGAAGCGCGGAATCTCCTTGCCCGCGGCTTCGCAGGCCTGGAGCACGGTGGCGCCAACCGGGACTTCGACTTCGATCCCGTCTACGGTGAGCTTAGGCATGGGCGGTATCCGTCATGATCTGATAGGCTGACGCCCAATGGGAGGCCATGTCTACATCCTTGCGAGCCGTCGCTACGGTACGCTCTACACCGGCGTCACGAGCGACCTGGCGCGGCGCGTTGGCGAGCATCGCGACGGCGCGGTTCCGGGCTTCACGCGGGAATATAACGTGAAGCGGCTCGTGTTCTTCGAGAGCCATGACGATATCCGCGACGCGATCGCCCGCGAGAAACGCATCAAGGAATGGAAGCGCGACTGGAAGATCGCGTTGATCGAGCGCGACAATCCGCTGTGGGACGATCTCGCCGTGACGATGCTCGGCTTCCCGCCGCTTCCATCCCATGATCGCAGCCGTCATCCCGGCGAAGGCCGGGACCCATGAACGCCGTATAATCCATTCCTGTGGTGACGCTGCCCCATGATGACAGACGGCGGCGGATATGGGTCCCGGCTTTCGCCGGGATGACGATTGGGATGACGGCGGATAAGAGGTCCTCACTCGGCAGCCTCCGCGAAGTCGCCGCTCTTCTCCGCAATGCGCCGCTCCACTTCGGGGCGGAAGTGACGCAGCAGGCCCTGGATCGGCCAGGCCGCAGCATCGCCCAGCGCGCAGATGGTGTGGCCTTCCACCTGCTTGGTCACGTCGAGCAGCATGTCGATCTCCTCGACCGCCGCCTCGCCGGTGCGCAGCCGCTCCATCACCCGCCACATCCAGCCGGTGCCCTCGCGGCACGGCGTGCACTGGCCGCAGCTCTCATGCTTGTAGAAATAGGACAGCCGGCTGATCGCGCGCACGATGTCGGTCGACTTGTCCATGACGATCACGGCGGCGGTGCCGAGGCCCGAGCCGAGCGCCTTGAGCCCGTCAAAGTCCATCGGCGCGTCCTTGATCTGCGCGGCGGGGACGAGCGGCACCGAGGAGCCTCCGGGTATCACCGCGAGCAGGTTGTCCCAGCCGCCGCGAATGCCGCCGGCATGCTTGTCGATCAGCTCCTCGAACGAAATGCCCATCGCCTCTTCGACGACGCAGGGCTTGTTCACATGGCCCGAGATCTGGAACAGCTTGGTGCCCTGGTTGCCCGCGCGGCCGATGCCGGCGAACCAGGCCGCGCCACGCCGCAGGATGGTGGGCGCGACCGCGATCGATTCGACATTGTTGACCGTCGTCGGGCAGCCATAGAGGCCGGCGCCCGCCGGGAAGGGCGGCTTGAGGCGCGGTTGGCCTTTCTTGCCCTCGAGGCTCTCGATCTGCGCGGTTTCCTCGCCGCAGATATAGGCACCCGCGCCGCGATGGACGAACACGTCGAAGTCATAGCCTGACCCGGCGGCGTTCTTGCCGAGCAGGCCGGCGGCATAGGCCTCTTCAACCGCCGCGAAGAGCACCTTCGCCTCGTAGATGAACTCGCCGCGGATATAGATATAGGCCGCCCGCGCGCGCATCGCGAAGCCGGCGATCAGCGCGCCCTCGATCAGCTTGTGCGGATCGTGGCGGATGATCTCGCGGTCCTTGCACGAACCCGGCTCGGATTCGTCGGCGTTGATCACCAGGAAGCTCGGCTTGCCCGGCTTGGGCTCCTTGGGCATGAAGCTCCACTTCATGCCGGTCGGGAAGCCCGCGCCGCCGCGGCCACGCAGGCCGGACGCCTTGATGTCCTCGATGATCTGGTCCTGACCGCGCGCCATCAGCGCCTTGGTGTCGTCCCAGTCGCCCCGCTTGCGCGCAGCCTCTAGGTTCCACGGCTGGAAGCCGTAGAGGTTGGTGAAGATGCGATCCTTGTCGTCAAGCACGGGCCGCGCCCTCCAGATCGTCATCCCGGCGGAAGCCGGGACCCATGAACGCTGAATAAGCGTCGATTGCGGCGACCTTCCCACAGGATTCTGAAAAGCTGCGTATATGGGTCCCGGCCTTCGCCGGGATGACGCAAAGCGCGGTGGTCATCATGCCGACTTCCCGAACAGCTTCGACGCGATCATGTACACCGCCACGCCGATCGCCAGGGCGATGGCGATGCCGAGCAGCTTGAAGGTCACCTTGATCAGGATGACCGCCGCGATGATCGTGACGATGATGGCGAGGAGGCCGCTCATGCCGGCGTTCCCCAGCGGTCGCGATAATCATGATTTTCCGATACCATCTCGACCAGGTTGGTCGGGCCGCCCTCGGGGCAGCTCGTCTGGCGGTCGATCTGCGGACCGATCTTCGGCTGCTCGCCCTTGGCCAGCGCCTCGAGGATCGCGGTCGTCGTCTCGAAGGTCAGGTCTTCGTAATTATCGTCGTTGATCTGGACCATCGGCGCATTGGCGCAGGCGCCGAGGCACTCGACCTCGGTGAGCGTGAACAACCCGTCGGGCGTAGTCGCGCCCTTCTTCAGGCCCTTCCTGTAACAGGCGTCGAGCACGTCGTCCGAGCCGCGCAGCATGCACGGCGTCGTGCCGCACACCTGGACATGGTAGCGGCCAACCGGCCCGAGATTATACATGGTGTAGAAGCTGGCGACCTCGAGCACGCGGATATAGGCCATGCCGAGCTGCTTGCCGATATATTCCATCACCGGGATCGGCAGCCAGCCCTGCGTATCGGTCTCGACGCCGACCTGGCGCTGCGCCAGATCGAGCAAAGGCATCACCGCCGACTGCTGCCGCCCGGGCGGATAGCGCGCGATGATCTTCTGCGCCTGCTCGGCGTTCTCGGCCGTCCAGGCGAACCCGCCCCAGCGCGCGCGGGTCTCGGCCTCGTCAGGGATATGGGCTGCGTCGGACATTAGCGCACGAACTCCACGCGCGACACCTTGTCGCCCTCGAAACTGTAGATGCTCATCACCTCAAACGGCTCGGCGTCGTTCGAACGGAACACCTTCTCGTGCAGCACGACATAGTCGCCGAGCTCATAGCCGGTCAGAATGTCGGCGCGGTTCTCCGGGAATTGCGCGAACATCGCCTTCAGGCCCGAGCGCACACCCTCCTTGCCGTCGCGCACCACAGCCCCGCGATAGCCAGCCTCGGCCGCATCGTCGGTCATCAGCGCGACATAGGCGTCAGCGTCCTGCGCGTTGTAATGCGCGATCATCTGCTCGGCGGTCTTGAGCTTGCTCACCGGTCGACCTCCCCGAACACGATATCGATCGCGGACAGAACCGCGGTAGTGTCGGCGAGCATGTGACCCTTCATCATGAAGTCCATCGCCTGCAAATGACTGAAGCCGGTCGGGCGGATCTTGCAGCGATAGGGTTTGTTGCTGCCGTCGGAGACGAGATAGACGCCGAACTCGCCCTTGGGGCTTTCCGTCGCGACATAGACATCGCCTTCGGGCACGTGGAAGCCCTCGGTGTAGAGCTTGAAATGGTGGATCAGCGCTTCCATCGAGCGCTTCATCTCGCCGCGCTTGGGCGGCACGACCTTACGGTCGAGGCTGGCGACCGGGCCCTCGGGCATTTCGGTCAGGCACTGTTTCATGATGCGCGCCGACTGCCGCACTTCCTCGACCCGGACCATGAAGCGGTCGTAACAGTCGCCACGGGTGCCGACCGGAATCTCGAAGTCCATCCGGTCATAGACGTCATAGGGCTGGCTCTTGCGAATATCCCAGGGGATGCCGGCGGCGCGGATCATCGGGCCGGAAAAGCCCCAGGCGATCGCATCGTCGCGGCTGACCACGCCGATGTCGACATTCCGCTGCTTGAAGATGCGATTGTCGGCGACCAGGCTGATCGCGTCCTCGAACAGCCGCGGCAGGCGGGTGTCGAGCCAGTCGGCCATGTCGGTCAGCAGCTTGAGCGGCACATCCTGGTGGACGCCGCCGGGGCGGAACCAGGCCGCGTGCATGCGCGCGCCGGACGCGCGCTCGAAGAAGTTGAGGCAATCCTCGCGGACTTCGAACAACCACAGGTTCGGCGTCATCGCGCCGACGTCCATGACGTGGCTGCCGAGGTTGAGCATGTGGTTACAAATGCGGGTCAGCTCGGCGAACAGCACCCGCAGATATTGCGCGCGCAGCGGCACTTCGAGCTGGAGCAGCTTCTCGATCGCGAGCACATAGCTGTGCTCCATCGCCAGCGGCGAGCAATAATCGAGCCGGTCGAAATAGGGCAGCGCCTGGAGATAGGTTTTGTACTCGATCAGCTTCTCGGTGCCGCGATGGAGCAGCCCGACATGCGGATCGACCCGCTCGACGATCTCGCCGTCGAGCTCCATCACCATCCGCAGCACGCCGTGCGCGGCCGGATGCTGGGGGCCGAAGTTGATCGTGTAGTTCTGGATCTGAACGTCAGGCGACGCCGGCGCGTCGGTGACGCCCTGCGACGGCGGCACGTTCGTACCCGCTTCGGGATAGGCGCGGAGATCGCTCATGCGCTCGCTCCATCAAGACACGTCATCCCAGCGAAAGCTGGGATCTCATTGCCTTTGCCAGCGCCGAAGAAAAGAGAGATCCCAGCTTTCGCTGGGATGACGGAGAAGGAGGTAAGGTTCACCATCATTTCTTCGCCCCGTCGCCCTTGGGATCGGCCTTGCCCTCGCCGGTCTGGGCGACGCTGTCGGTCGTCTTCGGCGTTCCGGGCGGCGGCGTGGCGGCCACCGGCTGCGGCGCCGTGCCGGCCGGCGCCGGTGCAGGCGTCGGCGCGCCGGGCTGGGTCGCCGAGACCTTCTCGTCGCCCGGCAGGATATAGTCCGCTCCTTCCCACGGGCTCATGAAGTCGAAGCTGCGGAAATCCTGGGCCAGCTTGACCGGCTCATAGACGACGCGCTTGTGGACTTCGGAATAGCGCAGTTCGACATAGCCCGTCAGCGGGAAATCCTTGCGCTGCGGATGGCCGCGAAAGCCGTAATCGGTGAGGATGCGGCGCAGGTCGGGATTGCCGTCGAACAGCACGCCATACATGTCGAACACTTCGCGTTCGAGCCAGCCCGCGACCGGCCACAGCCCGGTCACCGACGGCACCGGCGTCGTCTCGTCGGTGCCGACATGGACGCGGATGCGGTGGTTCTTGGTGAGGCTGAGCAGGCAATAGACCACTTCGAACCGCTCGGGACGATCAGGATAGTCGACCCCGGCGATCTCCATCAGCTGCTGATATTCCAACTCGTCGCGCAGGATCCTGAGCACGTCGGCGACGCTGTCGCGGCGGACATGCAGCGCGATCTCGCCGACACAGGTGCGGACGTCGAGCAGCCGGTCGCCGAGCGCGGCGGTGGCGGCTTCGACCACGCCCTCGCCGGACGCGTAACGGGGAAAGGTGAGCGAGGTCGCCATCAATAACCCCTCACCGTTCGAGCGTCCCGACCCGGCGGATCTTCCGCTGCAGCTGCATGATGCCATAGAGCAGCGCTTCGGCGGTCGGCGGGCAGCCGGGCACATAGATGTCTACCGGCACGATCCGGTCGCAGCCGCGCACCACCGAGTAGCTATAGTGGTAATAGCCGCCTCCATTGGCGCAGCTGCCCATCGAGATCACATATTTGGGCTCGGACATCTGGTCGTAGACCCGGCGCAGCGCCGGCGCCATCTTGTTGCACAGCGTACCGGCCACGATCATCACGTCGGACTGGCGCGGTGAGGCGCGCGGCGCGGCGCCGAAGCGCTCGAGATCGTAGCGCGGCATGTTGACGTGGATCATCTCGACCGCGCAGCAGGCGAGGCCGAAGGTCATCCACCATAGCGAACCGGTGCGCGCCCACTGGAACAGCTCCTCGGTCGAGGTGACCAGGAAACCCTTGTCGTTGACCTCCGACTGGAGCGCCTTGAAATAATCGGCGTCGGGCGCGATACTGACGTCAGAATTCTCGGTCGGGTGCGGATTCCGAGCCGGATCGAGGATCACTCCCATTCCAGCGCTCCCTTCTTCCATGCGTAGATGTAGCCGATCAGCAGCTCGACCAGGAAGATCATCATCGACAGCCAGCCGACGAACCCGATCCCGCCGAGCGATACCGCCCACGGATATAGGAAGGCGGCTTCGAGATCGAAGACGATGAACAGGATCGCGATGAGATAGAAGCGCACGTCGAACTGAGCGCGGCTATCCTCGAAGGCGGGAAAGCCGCATTCATATTCGGTCAGCTTCTCGGGGTTCGGCTTGTGCGCGCCGGTCAGCCGGCCAACCGCCATCGGCAGGAACACGAAGGCGCTCGATAGGACGAGCGCCACGCCCAGGAACAGCAGGATCGGCAAATATCCGGCGGCGACTGTCGCCATGAGGAAGCTCCGAGCAACGGGCCGGGAAATGCGGCCTTTGGCGGGACGTTTAGGCCCGCTGCACCTGCTAAGCAAGACAGCGGATCGGTGAGAATGAATCGCAATAAGGGGTGGAGTTTGCCGGCTTCTATCTGGTCCATCATTCCAGCGAGAGCTGGAATCTCAGGCGGCTAGCGCGAGCCCCTGTCTCACGAGATTCCAGCTTTCGCTGGAATGACGAAGGGGGTCGGCGAAGCGCCTCTCAAAGCCCCTTCAGCCCCTGCGCCACCAGCTTGTGCAGCTTGGTAGCCAGCCCGTCGTTGGTCACCAGATATTCGTTGCGTTCGTGCATCCGGTCGCCGCCGCGGAAATCGCTGACGAAGCCGCCGGCCTCGCGCACCAGCAATATTCCCGCCGCCACGTCCCAGATCTGCAGATCGGCTTCCCAGAAGGCATCGTAGCGCCCCGCCGCGACCCAGGCGAGATCGAGCGCAGCCGAGCCAAAACGCCGGATTCCTGCCACCTCGGGTGCGACCGAGGCGAAGATCGAGGTCCACTCACGGAAATCGCCATGGCCTAGGAAAGGAATGCCGGTCGCGACCAGCGCCTCGCTGAGGTCGCGCCGTGCCGAGACGCGCAGGCGTCGGTCCTGCAGCCAGGCGCCGCGGCCCTTTTCCGCCCAGAAACTCTCATCGGTGAGCGGCTGGTAGATCAGCCCCTGCGTCACCTCGCCCCGCACCTGCCCGGGTCGCGGCTCCTCGACCGCGATCGAGATCGCGAAATGGGGCAGGCCGTGGAGAAAGTTCGAGGTGCCGTCGAGCGGATCGACGATCCAGCGCGGCTTCGACGGATCACCTTCGACGATGCCGGCCTCCTCCATCACGAAGCCCCAGTCGGGCCGCGCCCGCTTGAGTTCCTCATAAAGCGTCTCCTCGGCGCGCCGGTCGGCCATGGACACGAAATCGGCGGGTCCCTTGCGGCTCACCTGGAGCTGCTGGACCTCGTTGAAGTCACGCCGCAGCCGCGGCGCCGCCTTGCGCGCCGCGCGGTCCATGACGGTGATGAGGCCTGAATGGGCTACCATGTTCTTCTCCCCCCCTCCCTGCCAAGGGAGGGGGCTGGGGGGTGGGTCAGTCCGCTAGAGGTGGCAAACGGGGTTGCTCCAGCAACCGGCGTGACCCACCCCAACCCCTCCCTTGGCAGGGAGGGGCTAAAGATCTCAGTCCGCGCGGCGGACATATTCCTGGCTGTAGACGTCGACGACGATCCTGGTACCCGAGCCGATGAACGGCGGCACCATGACGCGCACGCCATTGTCGAGGATCGCAGGCTTGTAGCTCGAAGAAGCGGTCTGGCCCTTCACCACGGCGTCGGCCTCGACCACGGTCGCCTCGACGGTGTCGGGCAGCTGCACCGAGATGGGGCGCTCGTCATAAAGCTCCATCACCACGTCCATGCCGTCCTGCAGGAAGGCGGCAGCATCACCGAGCAGGTCGCGCGGCAGGGTGATCTGCTCGTAGGTCGCCTTGTCCATGAAGGTCAGGGACTCGCCATCGGCAAACAGGAACTGGAAATCGGTGGTGTCGAGGCGGACGCGCTCGACGCTCTCGGCGGAGCGGAAGCGGACATTGTTCTTGCGCCCGTCGATCAGGTTCTTCAGCTCGACTTGCATATAGGCGCCGCCCTTGCCGGGCTGCGTGTGCTGGATCTTGACCGCGCGCCAGATGCCGCCTTCATATTCGATGATATTGCCGGGACGAATGTCCACGCCGCTGATCTTCATGGGTGTCACCTGGTGATGAGGTTTTGAAAGAGCCGGCGCGGGCCATAGCGGCACCCGACCGGATTGGCAATCTCGCCGGGGAACGGCTATCCGACCGCAGCCGCCGTTCTGGCCGTCCAACCGTACAGCCAGACCAGCATCGCGATCACCAGCGCGGTGCCGGCCGCCATCGCCACGCGCTCATGCCCCTCGCCGATCAGCGCGAGCGGGGCCCCGCTGCCGGTCGCGACGATGAGGCCTGCGAGCAGCACGCCGAACAGGCTTTCGCCGACGATGAAACCCGAGGCGAGCAGCACGCCCATGCGCTGCGATACCGGATCGGGGCGGCGGCGATCGTAATAATAGCCGATCACCGCGCCGATCACGACCGGCAGCGTCGCCGACATCGGCAGGTAAATGCCGATGCCCACCGCGAGCGGCGGCAGTCGCAGCCAGCCTCGCCGCCCCAGCCAGGCGTCCAGCGCGACCAGCAGCAGCCCCACCCCGACGCCCATGAAGATCATCCGCCAATCGAGCCCCTCGCCCAATATGCCCCGCGCCAGCGTCGCAATCAGCGTCGCCTGCGGGGCGGGCAGCGGCGCCTGGGGCGTCGGCAGGCCGATGCCCGGCAGCGGCGCGAAGCCATAGGCAGCGTTGAGCAGATCGAGGATCGGCGGGATCACCGCCGAGCCGGCGAGCACGCCGACCATCAACGCGACCTGCTGCTTCCACGGCGTCGCGCCGATCAGCTGCCCCGTCTTGAGATCCTGGAGATTGTCATTGGCGATCACCGCGCAGGCGAGCACCAGCCCGGTAACGAACAGCGCGAAGGCCACCAGCTGCGGCGCCGCGCCCGAGCCGGCGAGCGGCTTGACCGCGAGCGCCAGCAGCAGCGCCGATCCCAGCACCGCAAGGATGGCCAGCCCCGATACCGGGCTGTTCGACGAGCCGATCAGGCCCGCCATATAGCCGCAGATCGCGGCTACGAACGCACCCATGACCAGCACATAGACATAAAAGCCGAGCGACAGCGGCAGTGCGAAAGCGGCGAGCGGGCCTTCGCCGGCGAAGTACCACAGCAGGCCGATGATCGGCGGCGCCATCGCCACGACGATCAGCGCGAGCCATGCAACCGGGATGTCGCGCTCCTCGACCGGCAGCAGTTCGGCGGACGCCTTGCGCGCCTTCGAGGCCGCCATCGCACCGGCCATGCGGCGCCATAGCGGGCGCGCGAGCTTGCCCATCGTCCAGATCGCGGCCGCACCGATCACACCGGCGCCCAGAAAACGCACGTCGCTGCCGAAGACGGACAGCGCGGCGTCCTCGGCCGATCCGGGTACCGCCGCCAGCGCGCTCAGCACCGGTACCGCGATGCCGAAGGCGATGACCAGGCCGAGGCCCATCGCCAGCCCCACCGAAAGGCCGACCAGATGCCCCGCTCCGAGCAGCGCGAAGGACAGCGAGGTCCACAATCCGGTCGCGGCATAGCTGGTGCCGATGCGGAACCAGGTCGACGCCTCGGCCGCGACCAGGCGAGTCGCCGCAAGCAGCGCGAAACCCATCGAGGCGACCGAGCCGCCGAGGATGATCCTGAGCCCCGCTCCCGCTTCGGCGGCGCCCTCGCGCGTCCCGGTGCCGACACGCAGCACCTCGGCGGCCGCGACACCCTCGGGATAGGGCAGGTCCGATCCGGTCACCAGCGCACGGCGCAACGGCACCGACAGCACCACACCCATCATCCCGCCCGATGCGCACAGCAGGAAGCTCTGCCAGAAGGGAAAGCCCTGCCACCAGCCGACCATGACGAGGCCCGGCAGCACGAAGATGATCGAGGCGATGCAGCCCGCCGCCGAAGCGACCGTCTGGACGATGTTGTTTTCGAAGATGTTGCTGGTGCGCACGAGTCGCAGGATCGCCATGGAGATCACTGCCGCGGGAATCGACGTCGCGAAGGTGAGGCCGACCTTGAGGCCAAGATAGACGTTAGCCGAAGTGAAGACGACGGTGATCAGTGTGCCGAGCAACAGCCCTCGGACCGTAAGCTCCCGCACGTTCGGACCGGTTGCGCCCTTTTCCGCCATTTCCGTTTCCTCGCCGCCGAACCATCAGCTTGGCCCCCGCAGCCGGCCCTGGCAATCCATCGCAGCTGCGATCTTGCAGGTGCGAAGCACATTGGGCGCAGTTGCAACAGGCTTACATCGATGAATGTAATATTCTATGCATTTCCAAGAGCTTGAAGATTTTTTTTGAGGGCGACCGTTTTTTCTCTTGCATTTTTTTGTTCGCACATGCACAAAGAATGGGCCTTTCAGGCATCCTCTCCTAAAACTTTAAGGGCCGGCCCCCAGTGGACCGGCCCCTTTTTTTGTGGATTTTCGATGGCGCTCCCAGCTGGTGCCGCGGGTATCCCCCCGAACTCGGCCTGTAGCCAGGCGGAGCAGATCAATCTGATCGCAAATCGGGTTTGGCCGGCGGCCGGGTGATGACGGCCGTAGCAGGCTCGGCGGCTGGTCGAGGAACTCAGCTCGCGCCGAGAATGAAGTTCCGGACCTGCGGGTAGATCTGGTTGTCCCACTTGCTCCCGCTGAACACGCCGTAATGGCCGACACCCGCCTGGAGATAGTGGCGCTTCATGTGCGGTCTCAGTCCCGAGCACAGATCATGCGCTGCAGAGGTCTGCCCCACCGCGCAGATATCGTCGCGCTCGCCCTCGATGGTGAGCAGCGCAGTGCGCTTGATGGCGGCGCAGTCGACCCGCTCTCCGCGATAATCGAGTTCGCCTTTGGCGAGCAATGCGCGCTGGAACACCCGATCGATCGTCTCGAGGTAGAATTCGGCGGTAAGGTCGAGCACCGCGAAATATTCGTCATAGAAATCGCGGATCACCTTGGCCTGTTCCTCCTCGCCATCGGCGAGATGCTGGTACAGCGCGCGGTGCTGCTCCTGGTGGCGCGCCGCGTTCATCGCCATGAAGGCGGTCAGCTGGAGGAACCCTGGATAGACCCGCCGCGCACGCCCTTCGTAGCGCCACGGCACCGACGAGATGAGATTCTGCTCGAACCATTTGAAATCGTGCTGGTTGGCCAGATCATTGACCGCGGTGGGATTGATCCGGACGTCCACCGGACCGCCCATCAGCGTCAGGCTCAGTGGCGTTGCCGGGTTGTCCCCCTTCGACATCAGCGCGACGGCGGCCAGCGCCGGCACGCAAGGCTGGCACACCGCCATTAGGTGGACCGGAGGACCAATCTCCTCGAGAAAGTGAATGACGTGATCGACATAATCGTCGAACCCGAAGCGACCGGCCGATACCGGTATGTCGCGAGCGTTCTTCCAGTCGGTGATATAGACGTCATGATCGCGCAGCAGCGTCTGCACCGTGTTGCGTAGCAAGGTCGCGAAATGGCCGGAGATCGGCGCGACCAGAAGGATCTTGGGCTGGGCGACCGAGCCTTCGACCTTGGCGAAACGGAGCAGATCGGCGAATGGCGTGGCGGCGATCAGTTCCTCGCGCACCGCCACCTCCATGTTGCCCGACAGCACATTGTCGATTCGATAGGCCGGCCGCTCGGCGATGAGCTTGGTGTGAGCGACCATGTCGAGCGCGGCGAACATGCTATTGGCGAGCGGCGCCCGGCCGAATCCGCCCATCAGCGGCCGGGCGCTCAGCCCTGCGCTCGCAAGCATGCGGAAGGGTTCGCCCAGGTCAGTCATCGTTTGATAAAACTGATACAGCATGACCGACTTGTCCCCCGAGCAGTGGAAGATAATCTGCTCACTTCACATATGTTAGCGGCCTTATGCTGCGCCGCCATAAAATTTTGACGCTTTGCTTGAATTAATGTCATCATCGTGCCGAAGGGGGACATTGATGCCCGAAGCGATCCTGACGATTTCGAGCCGCAACTACTCATCCTGGTCGCTGCGCGGCTGGCTTCTCTGCAAGCTGGCGGGCCTCGAACTCGTCGAGGAAGCAGTGCCGATCGACGCCCCTGGGCAACGGGCCGAACTGCTGCTGCTCTCGCCCTCCGTCCTCGTACCCCGGCTGACCCACCAGGGCGCCAGCGTATGGGACACGCTGGCGATCGCCGAATATCTCCATGAGAGCTTTCCCGGCGCGGGCCTGTATCCGGCGGACAAGCTTGCCCGGGCGCACTGCCGCTCGGTTTCCGGAGAGATTCACTCCGGCTTCCAAAATCTTCGCTCGGCCTTGCCCATGAACCTGCGGGCGCGTCACGACAGCTTCCGCCTGTTCGCCGGGGCGCGGCCTGACATCGAACGCATCCAGGCGATCTGGCGCGACTGCCTCCAGCGCTATGGCGGGCCGTGGCTGTTCGGCGACAAACCCGGCGTTGCCGACGCGATGTTCGCGCCGGTCGCCACCCGCTTCATCACCTATGCAATCCCGCTCGATCCCGTCTGCCGTGGCTATTGCGCGACCATCAGCGAGTGGCAGCTGATGCGCGAATGGACCAAGGCGGCGCTGGCCGAACCCGAAGAAGTCGAAGAACTCGACGCCGAATTTTAAGCCGTTTGCTAGCCCTCAAACCCTGGGCGGCCAGCATTCGCTGGTCTTGGCTTCCTCCCCCGGATCGAGTCCGGGGTCGGACGCGCTGCACGCGCTTGTCTGTTCGAACTCCTCTGGCTTCGTGCCGGCGAGGCGCAGCCGAGTAGCGGCCGAACGGCCGCCGCGCCCTATTGGCGCAAAGCCAAGCAGGGCGGACGCGCTGCGCCCCGGCGTTTGAGAGCTCATCTAAGATTTGCCAGCTTGCGCTCCCACGCCAGGGCATGGGCCACGATCATGTCGAGATCATCGAGCTTTGGCCGCCACGGCGTGGTA